>CAZLSW010000019.1:0-49247 GCA_964562375.1 uncultured Muribaculaceae bacterium
CCCTTACCCCGAAAGCCCCGATGGCACCCGCCACCGGGGCTTTCCACCTTCAAGCGGGAGGTCGGGCCGCGCCTTCAAGTAGGAGGTCGGGCCGCGCCTTTAAGTAGGAAGTCGGGCCGTGCCTTTAAGTAGGAGGTCGGGCCGTGCCGGCCCGACATGCCCTCCTGTCCCGCCGGCACGGCGGGACCTCCTACTTGACCGGGCCCCGACATGGCCTCCTGTCCCGCCGACACGGCGGGACCTCCTACTTGACCGGGCCCGACATGGCCACCTGTCCCGCCGGCACGGCGGGACCTCCTACTTAACCGGGCCCCGGCATGGCCTCCTGTCCCGCCGGCACGGCGGGACCTCCTACTTAACCGGCCCCGGCATGGCCTCCTGTCCCGCCGGCACGGCGGGACCTCCTACTTAACGGCGGGACCTCCTACTTGACCGGGCCCGACATGACATACTATTTAAAGAAAGAAAATAGGGTAATCCCCGGATGAGGATTACCCTTTGTTGTGATCCGGCCGCGACTCGAACGCGGGACCGTCTGCTTAGAAGGCAGATGCTCTATCCAGCTGAGCTACCGGACCTACCTTTAAAGTGACGCGAAGTTAGGGATTTTTGCTCAGTTGAGCAAATTTTAGCCGAGTGGAGTGGGGGATTCGACCGTTTTTGCGTAAATTCGCGGTGTTATGCCACAATTTACCAACGCCGAACGGAAATTGGTGAGCTCTCTGGGACAGGCTAAGTCGCGCCGAGAGAGCCGATTGTTTGTGGCCGAGGGTACCCGATGTGTCCTTGAGGCTTTGCCTTTGTTTGGTTGTCGTTATCTGTTGGCCACCAAGGAATGGCTAAAGGCCAATAAGGCCAATCTGCACGGGTTGACACCGATTCAAGTGTCGACCCGCGACATGGAGCGCATGTCACAACAGAAAGCGTCACAGGGAGTTATGTCAGTGTTGGAGATACCCAGTCGGGAATTGGATGTGAACTACCTTAAGGGCAAGCTCACGGTGGCGTTGGATACTGTGCAGGATCCAGGAAATGTGGGCACAATCGTGAGGCTGTGCTCGTGGTTCGGGGTAGAAACGTTACTTTGCTCCAAGGGATGTGCCGATGTGTATAGCCCAAAGGTGGTGCAATCGACGATGGGCGCCTTGGGGAGGGTAGCAGTGCATTATTGCGACCTGGAGGATGTGTTGCCAAGGATAGGGGAGCCGATATACGGTACATTCTTGGACGGGGTCGATTTGTTTCACGCCCCTTTGACCCGGTCGGGCGTAATCGTGATGGGCAATGAGGGTAACGGGGTGTCGTCGGTTGTCGCAGAATTGGTCGACCGTCGGCTATATATCCCCCCATATCCCGCTGACGCCGAGGCCGTAGAGTCGCTGAATGTGGCCACAGCGACGGCTATCACTTTGGCACGCTTCCGAAATCCGTGATTTTCCGTAGGGTCGAAAGAGTGGGATTCGGGGGTGAAAAATTTTGCTGTGAGCGAAAAAAAAGCTACCTTTGTATGATATTTTACCGTATGAGACAAGGCTGTCCAAACGGCTTTGCGAAGGGAAAGGTAATTAGTTAATTAACACTGTTTTACAGAAATATGCTTGATCAAGAGCGAATAACGAAAATCAATATTGAAAACGAGATGAAGACCGCCTACATCGATTATTCGATGTCGGTGATCGTATCGCGCGCGTTGCCCGATGTGCGCGACGGCCTCAAGCCTGTTCATCGTCGTGTGCTGTTCGGCATGAACGAGATGGGCAATACGTCCAACAAGCCTCACCGTAAGTCGGCCAACTGTGTCGGCGAGGTTATGGGTCGCTACCACCCGCACGGCGACTCGTCGATCTATGGAACGGTAGTGCGCCTGGCTCAGGACTGGGCGATGCGCTACAAGCTTGTGGACGGTCACGGCAACTTTGGCTCCATTGATGGCGACTCCCCCGCGGCCATGCGTTATACTGAGGTGCGCTTGGACAAGCTCGGCGAGGAGATGCTGCGCGACATCGGTTCCGAGACTGTTGATTTTCAGATGAACTACGACAATACCCGTCCCGAGCCGTTGGTGCTCCCCACGCGCTTCCCCAACCTCTTGGTGAACGGCGCTTCGGGTATCGCTGTGGGTATGGCCACCAATATGCCTCCTCACAACCTCATGGAGGCCATCAACGCCTCGATAGCGTTGATCGACAATCCCGACCTCACAATCGACGACCTTATTAAATATATTCCGGCTCCCGATTTCCCCACGGGAGGTACTATCTACGGTTACTCGGGCGTGAAGGAGGCCTTTAACACCGGCCGCGGTCGCATTGTGATTCGCGCCAAGGCCGAGATTGAGCATGAAAAAGACCACGATGTGATTGTGGTGCACGAGATACCTTACAACGTCAACAAGGCCGAGCTGATCAAGGATATCGCCAACTTGGTGACTGAGAAAAAGCTCGAAGGCATCGCCGATCTCAACGACGAGAGCGACTACAAGGGCATGCGCATCGTCATCAAGCTCCGCTCCGACGCCAACGCCAACGTGGTGTTGAACAAGCTCTATAAGATGACCCAGATGCAGTCGTCGTTCTCGGTGAACAACGTTGCTTTGGTGCACGGTCGTCCCCAAACGTTGAATCTCAAGGAACTCCTTTCCCATTTCATTGACCATCGTCACGACGTGGTTACGCGTCGCACGCAATACGAATTGCGCAAGGCCCAGGAACGCGCCCATATCCTCGAGGGACTGATTATCGCCTCCAAGAATATCGACGAAGTGATCGCCATCATCCGCTCATCGGAGAACGACGACGAGTCGAAGCAACGCTTGGGTGAACGTTTCGGCTTGAGCGACGCCCAGTGCCGCGCCATCTTGGATATGCGCCTGAAACAACTGCAAAAACTCGACCAGGAGAAGCTCCAGAGCGACTACGACGCCATCATGGCCGAGATTGAGCGCTTGCAGCTGATTCTCAACGACGACCACGTGTGCCGCGAGCTCATCAAGAGCGAATTGGTGGAGGTGAAAGAGCAGTATGGCGATGCCCGCAAGACCGACATCGACTACATGGCCGGTGACTTCAACGCCGAGGACTTCTACGCCGACGACGATATGATCATCACCATCTCCCACTTGGGTTACATCAAGCGCACCCCGTTGAGCGAATTCCGCGCCCAGAACCGCGGCGGCGTAGGCGCCAAGGGTGCCGACTCGCGCGACGAGGACTTCATCGAGCATATCTACACAGCCTCGATGCACTCCTATATGCTCTTCTTCACCGAGCGCGGACGCTGCTACTGGCTTAAGGTATACGACATCCCCGAGGGTGCCAAGAACACCAAGGGCCGCGCAATCCAAAATCTCCTCAATATCGAGGCCGGCGACAAGGTGCGCACCTACATCAGTATCAAGGGCTTGAACGACAAGGAATACGTCAACTCCCACAATCTCATCTTCTGCACCAAGAACGGCGTGATCAAGAAGACCTCCCTGGAGGCATATTCCCGCCCACGTGCCGCAGGCGTCAACGCCATCGTGATACGTGAGGATGACCAGTTGCTGCACGTTGAGCTTACCGATGGCGACTCCGAGATCCTCATGGCCAACCGCAACGGTCGCGCCATCCGTTTCCACGAAAGCAAGGTAAGAACCATGGGACGAATGTCAACCGGCGTGCGTGGCATGAAACTCGACGGAGGCGATGACGAAGTCGTGGGCATGATTTGCATGAACCATAACACCGAAAATACCGTTATGGTACTGTCGGAGAACGGCTTCGGCAAGCGTACCGAGCTTGAGGCCTATCGCGTCACCAACCGTGGCGGCAAGGGCGTAAAGACGATGAACGTCACCGACAAGACCGGTCGCCTGGTGGCTATCTTGAGCGTCAACGACGACAACGACTTGGTGATTATCAACCGCTCTGGCATCACCCTGCGCATCCACGTTTCCGACGTGCGTGTGATGGGTCGAGCCACCCAGGGCGTGCGCATCATCAACCTCGACAAGCGTGGCGACACCATCGCGTCGGTGTGCTGCGTCGATTCCGACCCCGAGGAGGAAGTGCAGGCCATTGAAGAAGGCGAGGAGCTCGAGGCCCTCAACCCCGACACCGAGGTAGAGGATGTTGAAGCCGAGGAAATCGACGAGAATGAAGAGGAAAACTGAATACTGAATACTGAAAACCATTAAAAAACCATAATTTTCAACGGTATGAAAAAGACAGCTATCTTAGGCCTGTGCCTTGTCGCCGCCGGCAGCATGTCGGCCCAGATGAGCGTGGTGAAGGACGTACAAACCGCCATTAAGGGTGGTAACCCCGACTACGCCGCAGCGTTGACCCAAATCGCCCCGGCCCTCGAGAACGAGGAGTCGAAAGGCGAGGCTCTCACTTGGTACGTAGCCGGCAAGACCGGTTTCGACTTCTACGACAACCTTTTCGCCAAGAAGTCCCTTGGCCAGGACGTTGACGGCTCGCAGCTTGCCGACGCGATCCTCAAAGGCTACGAGTACTACAACACCGCCTTCCCCCTCGATCAGGTGGTCGACGCCAAGGGTAAGGTTAAGACTAAATACACCAAGGAGATGGCCAAAACCATCGCCAGCCACTACAACGACTTCAACCAGGCCGCTGTCATCGCTTGGGAAGCCAAGGACTATCCCAAAGCCTACCAGGCTTGGGACGTGTGGGTAGCAATCCCCAGCAACCAATACCTGGGAAAAGAGGCTCCCACAGCTCCCGCCGACACCATCGTGTCTGAGATCGTTTACAACCAGGCTCTCGCCGCTTGGCAGATGGACGACCTCCCCCTCGCCCTCAAGACCATGGAGAAGGCTCAAAGCATGGGCTACAACAAAAAGCAGCTCTACGACTACGGCATCTCCATCGCCTACCAGCTCAAGGACAACGACCAGCTCGCCAAATTCGCCGAGGAAGGCTACAAACTCTATGGTAAGGAGGATCCCAAATACCTCCAGCTCATGATCAACAGCAAGATCGAGAAAGAGCAGTATGACGATGCCAAGAAGATGCTCGAGGAGGCCCTGCAAGCCGACCCCGACAACGCCCAGCTCTACAACATCATGGGTATCCTCTACGAGTCGCAGAAGGACAACGACACCGCCATCAAGTACTACAAACAGGCTATCGAGAAGGACGCCGCTTTGGCCAACGCCCAGTACAACTACGGCCGCAAGCTCTGCGAGCAGGCTTACGCTATCGGTGACGAGAGCGCCAACTTGACTCAAACCGAGTACAACAAGGTGCGCGCCGAGAAAATCGACCCCCTGTTCAAGGAAGCCGCACAACACCTTGAGGAAGCTTATCAGCTCGACCCCGACAACATGAGCGACGCCCTCCGTTACCTCAAGAACGTTTACTACAACCTCAACGACGAGGCCAACCTCAAGCGTATCGAGGGTCTCCTCTAATTCGCTTGGCTCCAATCATATTGGGTCGCAACCTGCGAGGGTTAGCGACCCTTTTCCTCTTTTAAGCGTTATATAGTAAAAACTTATACCTATAGAATCATGAAACTGAAACGAATTTTTGCGGCCGCTGCCATGGCTCTCGCTTTGGCTTTCGGCGCAAACACAGCTTACGCCCAGGGAGGTCCCGGGCTTGTAATGCAAGGGACACAAACGGTTGAGAAACTTCCCTCCAAGGCCAAATCCTTCATCAACAAGCACTTCAAGGACGTGGCTGTAACCAAATGCCAAGAGTATTTCGCCAAGGGCAAATACGAGGTGGAACTGAGAAACGGCGTTGACTTGGAATTTGACCGCAATGGCAAAATCACCGAGATCGATGCCCCTGACAACACCACCCTCGCTGCGTCGGTGGTAAAGGACATCCTTCCCTCCAACGCCTGGAAACGCTTGGAGAAGGCCGGCCTTACCTCCTCGGTTGAATCTATTGATTTCAAGCGCGGAAAGGTATACGAGGTGGAGCTCAACATCCCCTCGCCCGACACCTACATCTTCGACATTAACGGCACGTTTATCGCTATAGAGGATTAGACCCCGCAATGACCAGCGGGGCACGCGACCGCTAAAAAGGCTGCAGTGACCTGCGGGGCACGCGACTGCTAAAAGGCTGCAGTGACTTGCGGGGCACGCGCCCGCTTAGATTGCTGGCGAAAGCGACGACGGCGTGCAACCGAATCGCTGCTTGAACGCAGTGGCGAAATGCGAGCGATTGCGGAAACCTACCGCTAAATATACATCCGACGGGCGGCTCTGGCCGGTGCTAACCAATTCCTTGGCACGGTCGAGCCGCTTCGCTTGTAACCACCGCTGCGGCGTCGTGGGCGAGATCTTGGCGAAATCGCGCTTGAACGTCGACAGTGAGCGTCCGCTGTACGACGCAAACTCCTCCATCGACAAGTCGTGGGTGAAGTTCAGCTCCATAAACTCCAAAAGGTCGATTTTCCACGTCTCCCGGAAATCGAAAAGGGTAGGGGCCAGGCGCCGATCGGCCCCGATCAATGCCCACACAGCCTCGTCCAATTTGCGGTTCAAAAGTTCGGGTGTAGGATTCAATTGCTCCTGTTGATATGGCACAAGGCTTTGGAACAAGCTCCGCAACTCCAATGTGGGCTCCAGAATCAACGCACACTCCTCAATCGGCGTCTCGTGGTAACGGTCGAGGGCTTGGATGGACCCTTGGTGGCGATTGTAATGATCCTTGAGGAACGGCCGCTCCAGTGTGATGGCGATCGACTGGTAGGGAGTGTCGTCGTCCGAGAGCTTGGCGATTGACGCCCCGCAGTCGCGCCGCACGAAAATATACTGTCCGGGATACGCCGTGACAGTCTTCGAGCCCTTCCTCACCTCGAAACGGCCCGACTGAATATACAGCACCACATGCCTTGGCACGCGAAACTCACAAAAACAATCGTGATGAATCAGCGAGAACCACAGCGTTTCCTCATAATTATTCACATTAATCGACTTCATCTCCTTACAACTTTACCCGCGAATATACAAAAAATCTTCGATTCGGAGTCCTGCGTTAGCCCAATCTGGGAGTTGCCGCTGCCCTCAGCAGCTCCCGCGAGCGTGCGCGCCAGCCCAAGGGGAGCGGGCCTTGGACGGCCATCCCCCCCTCCTCAAGCCACTGTGCCCCGCACATGCCTGCGGTGGTTAAACTGCAAGTCCTGCCAACAGCCATGCAAAACAGTCATGCCCCTCAGCATGCAAGAAGTTCCGCTCTCCCCAATTTGGTGGAACGGCAAATTATCCTTAACTTTGCCGATAATACCCATTTTATCATTATCTACCTTAGCAATGCAATGAGGGACTACGACCCTACCAATCCGCTCTCTATCTTTTCGTACTCAACGAAATTAATTGATTATACCATTGCCCAAATAATTCCTACAATTGATTCATCAATATCATTGGAAGAATTAGACCAGGATGGCAAGGGCGGCGTAGGCATCTTGGTAGAGAAGTATTTTTTCGGCTATGACCCCAATAGTAATCCCAACGCTGATTTTCCTGAGGCTGGTGTAGAACTGAAAGTAACACCTTTAAAGAAACTGAAGAATGATGTTCTAACGATTAAGGAAAGGCTGGTCTGCGATATGATTGATTACTTTGAAATCGTGAATGAAAAATTTGAAGATTCAAGATTTTGGAGAAAGTCAATGCTCATATTGATTCTTTTTTATTTACATATAAAAGGCTGTCCTAAGCGAGATTTGCAATTTCTCTATAGTATATTATGGAAAATAAAGGATAAAGACCTGCTAATCATACAAGAGGATTTTCGCATAATCCAGAATAAAATTAAAACTGGTAAGGCACATGAACTTTCCGAGGGAGATACCATGTATTTAGGAGCTTGCAGAAAAGGTTCCTCGGGGCAACCTGCCCGCAAACAACCTTTCAGTGATGTTTTAGCTCCTGCTCGTGCTTTTTCATTAAAACCCGCTTATATGCGTTCAGTCTTGGATTTCGTGAGAAATTCGGGGAAGAAAGCAACAACAAATCTCACCACCACAGAAATGCCTGGAGTGGAATTAGTGTCTTGCCAAGAACTTAAAGCGCAATCTTTTGAGGATATTCTAAGGAATCGTTTTACTAAGTTCATTGGACAGGATTATAAGCAAATCGGGAAACATTTTGGCGTAGACTTAAAAGCAAACGATAAAAGCCGCTATGCTAATGCTGCAAAAAATATCATTTTAAAAGGCATTAAAGACGTCAATCAAGCTGAAGAAATAAAGAAATCCGGTATCAAAATAAAGACCATTCGAATTCAAAAAACGGGAACCATAAGAGAACATATGTCATTCCCTAATATAGACTATGCTGAAGTCTTGGCGACTGAAGATTGGATTGACTCGGAATGGTATGAGATTTGCACTACCCGTTATATGTTCATCATTTTTAGAGAAGTAGAATCCAGCTGGAAGGATGAACCTCGCTTTGTGTTGGATAAAATGTTTTTTTGGACTATGCCGTCTGAAGATTATGGAGAGGCCGAAGAATATTGGCTTAATATTAGGCATAATGTATTAGAAGACACCCTGCTTGGAAAAGAAGATGGTGAAAAGGCAAATTCTTTTTGGAGTTTGAAAGACCATAAATATTTTCATGTAAGACCAAAAGCAAAAAATGTTCTGGATACTACCAAAAGCCCAATTTCTGGAATCCCAGTCCCGAAGAAATGCTATTGGTTTGATAAACGCTATCTTGAAAAAGAGATCAGGGCTGCTTATGGTGAAGATTGGGATAAGATTTTTAATAAAAACAAATGAGAAAGAATACCCCATATCCTCTTGGCGAGGAAAAGCATAATGGAGAATTACATTCTCCCATTGCCGATTATTGCGTGAAGTCAAATCAGGGGATGCGTTCCCTATTTGAGTTGGCTGAAGTTGAAACTGCCCAGGATGATATCCGCGTGGTGGAGTTGTTCGCGGGCGTGGGTGGCTTCCGTGTGGGCTTGGAGAGGGCCTCGGATAGGTTCAAAACCGTGTGGAGCAACCAATGGGAGCCTGAGACCAAACGACAGGACGCTTCGATAATCTACGCGCAGCGTTGGGGTTTGGAGGGACACAGTAACAATGATATCAACACTGTGCCAACCGAGGATATCCCTCAGTGTGACCTGCTCGTTGGCGGTTTTCCGTGTCAGGATTATTCAGTGGCAACCACCCTCAACCGCTCGGGTGGAATCGAGGGGAAGAAAGGCGTGCTGTGGTGGCAGATTTACCGTATACTCAACGAGATGGAGCATAAGCCCCAGTGGCTGTTCTTCGAGAATGTTGACCGCTTGCTGAAATCTCCCGCAACGCAACGCGGTCGCGATTTCGCTATTATTCTCGCGTCGCTCAGCGATTTGGGTTATGACGTGGAATGGCGTGTGATTAATGCGGCTGAATACGGCATGCCGCAACGGCGACGTCGAACGTATATTGTGGGGTACCGTCAACCACATCCTCTCACGGCCGATTGGGTGCTGACGTCGGGCGTGTTCGCCCAGGCTTTCCCAGTGATTTCCGACCAAACACCTCGCCAATTCACAATTGAGGGTACTCTCGACCGCGTGTCGCAAGATTTCAATCGCATAGGGCCCGTTCACGCATTTGAGAACGCTGGGTACATGTCGGGACGACGAGTGATCACAGTGGCCACGCAGCCTGTCTACAATGGCCCGTGCCTTACGCTTGGCGATATAGTGATTGACGAAAGCGAGGTGCCCGAGGAGTTTTTCATCCCCGATGATCAATTGCAAAAGTGGCAATACCTAAAAGGGAGCAAGACGTTGATGCGAAAAAACGCGCAGGGCTACGAATATCGTTATTCGGAGGGAGGAATGGCTTTCCCTGATCCTCTCGATCGCCCCTCACGCACTATTATCACTGGCGAGGGCGGCCAAGGGCCATCGCGATTCAAGCATGTGGTGCTTACTCCTTCGGGACGCTATCGGCGGTTGACTCCATTGGAGCTTGAGCGGTTGAACATGTTCCCCGACCATCACACCGAGGGTGCAAGCGACCTGCGTCGCGCGTTCCTGATGGGCAACGCTCTTGTGACGGGCGTGGTAGAAAAGGTGGCGCTGTCAATGCTAAAGCATTTATAGTCGACAAAAGGGGGAAATAACATATCTGCGCCGTGACGCCGCACTATTACGCGGTGTCATGAAACATGTAATCAAATTTCGGTTTCAGTCGATCTGCGGCCCCCTCCCAATGTGAAAAAGTGGGGGAGGGGCGTTAACTTTTCGTTTTTTGATTTGTTAACTAAGAAAACGCATCCTATGAAGTACGTCAACTCAGGTCATGGCAACAGAATTCCGTTACTGTCGCTGGTAGCGATTCTTTCGATATCGCTTACGGTCAACCTGCCGGGTTTGGCCGTGTCGCCGCTTCTGGGTCAAATCCAGAGCGTGTTTCCACATGCCACGGAGCTTGAGACACAGTTGCTTATTGTGCTTCCCAACTTCGTGATCATCCCGTTCATCCTGCTTGGTGGCCGATTGTCCAATCCTCAAAATCAGCTGAAAATCTTAGCGGGGAGTTTGATAATCTACGCTGTGTGCGGTGTGCTTTTCCTCTTCGCCAAGACGATGACCGAGCTGATTATCCTCAGTTGCTTCCTCGGCGTGGGTTGCGGCCCGGTAATCCCGCTGGCTGGCTCGCTTATCGCCCAGAATTTCTCAGGCGAGGAGCGGCAACACCAATTAGGCATGAAGAGCGGCATCTCCAATTTCATGGTGATTTTCGCCACGTTGTTCGTGGGTTGGATTGCCTCGATCGGCTGGAATCTCGCGTTCCTGGTTTACCTCGTGCCTTTGGTTCCGCTCTGCCTTATTACCTATATGAGCAAGGCTTACATCGACAAATACAAGATTGTGGCCAAGGAGAGTGTGTGCTTAGAGTGTAATGAGGAACAAGAGGAGGAGCACAAGGAGGAAGAGGCCAAAACCGAGAGCGATCCTATCGACACTGCCTTGAACCCACCTAAGAAGGGCGTGCCCGCCGTGCCTCCACCAAAGTATAAAGGCAAGCAAGCAATCAAGCTGTTGTTAGGCGTGATTGGCGTGTATGTGACGTTGACCTACGCTGTGCTGGCTATCGGCGACTATCTGCCCTTCTCGATGGAGCATTACGGCGACAATTCGACCCAAGTGGGAGTGGCAACGGCCCTGTTCTACTTTGCCGCGACGTGTGCCGGCTTCAGCCTTACGTGGTGCATGAAAGCACTGGGGCGAATGACACCGTTTGTATCAATCGCCCTATGCGCCGCCGGCTTATTCTGCCTGGGTATCTTCCACCACTATATCATGTACATGTTTGGAGCTTTCGCCGCCGGCTACGGTTACGGCGTGATGCAGCCTCTGATCTACGAGAAGACCTCGGAACTGGCCCCCGACAGCAACGCCTCCACCCGATTCTTCGGTTACACCCTGACGGGTAACTATATCGGCATCGCTATCGCCCCGTTCATCGTGCAGCTGCTCGAGAAGGCCACCCACGACTCGGGAGTAAACTTCTCCTTCTTCCTCAACGGCATAATCGTGCTGGTAGTGCTCGCGATCGCCATCTGGAAGAACCGCTCGTTCATCTTTATGGTTAAGCGCCCCGGAAAAGACGCGACCACCAGCTCCGCTTCACAGGCTTAAGATCCACTGGACGCATGACGGCGACAGTAATGTCGTCGTCACTGCCATGGTCGAGGGCGAGCTGGGTGAGCTTGAGCGTCAACGACGAGTAGTCGCGACAACGTGCCACGCATTTCTCGATGTCGGCGTCGTGACAGTAACCCGCCAAGCCGTCACTGCAAGCGATAACAATGTCCTCGGGTAGCAAGTCGTAGGATACAAACTCGGGAATGCAGTAGCCGTCGCCGCCACCCAAGAAGCGTGTGATTATATTGTTGTCGGGGTGGGTAAATGATTCCTCAACGGTGATTGTACCTTCGTCGATAAGCTGTTGCACGTAGGAATGATCCTTGGTGAGCGCACGCAATCCGGCGGCTCGGTTATAGACGTAGCAACGGCTGTCGCCTACCCAGGCCACATGAAGGCGCGAGCGGTAGCGTACGGCGATCACAACGGTCGTGCCCATTCCCCAGGAGTCGGGACTTTTGTCGACGTAGGCTCGCAATTGGTCGTCGGCCGAAGCCACTGCCTCGTCAAGGACGCGGTAAACGGCGTCCTGCGCTTTCCCTTCGGGGGAGGCTGTCGTGATATCCTCTAGGATAGAGTCGCAGGCCATTTGCGAGGCGATGTCGCCGTCTTTTTCGCCGCCCATTCCGTCGGCCACGATGAGGGCGCTGCCATCGACAGTGGCCACGTGATCCTCATTGACCGCATGGTGAGCAGCCTTCACAGTGTAGGATTGGGTGATGTAGTCCATGTTATAGATCCATTTTGATTAACTGATTGCCGGTGGGTTCGGCGGGTTTCTCGGGTGTCTTTTTACGCACCACAACGGTCTCCTTGGCTTGTTTGCGGGGCTTGGAGTAGTTGACCTCGAAGGGGAATACCGAAGGCGGGCATCCCTCCTCTATCACGAGCACATTGATATTGTTGATTCCATCATGGAGGTCGTAAATATTGCACTTGTAGCGCACCTCCGATATTTTCTCGCAAGTGACGGTGACGTCCTGCCCTTGCGCTTTCACGTCGAAGGGATAGTCGCTCTCGCCCAGGGTGCGCTGGATGTCGACGTTGAAGGTGAACGAGGCCACGCCTCCCGAGATGGTAGTTTCCGAGTCGATGGGGTCAACGTTGTAGAGCTTGTAGTGCCAAGCGTCAACGGTGATGGGCCGGTCGAAGAACTGGATGTTGTTAATGGATACTTGGAACGGCTCGTAGGTAAGGGGCACTACTGTGTCGGGGAGCGAAGAGGGTATACCGAGGGTACACTTGTAAGTGACAACGTGGCCAAACTCGTTGCCTCCGATCACGCGACTCGTTTGGTCGATTTTGCAGCTCTTGGTGTCGGGGAACTGCACAACCACGTCCTTGGCGGGTACCAGTTGAGGGAAACGCAGGCACAGGTCCGACTCGATGGCCTTGTGGCGGAAAGCGATGGCTTTGTTTTGGTTCATCTCCAGCTCGAAATTGTCGGCGGGGAGGTAGGCGAGCAGTCCCCATTTGCCGTTTTTCTTGACAAAAGCGGTGTTGCCGTTAAGCAATCCCACTTGGTCGAATTGCGGAGGCAGAGCTTTCTGTCCCTTGTGGGTCAATCCCCAAAGGTCGCCTTCCTTGTAGGCTTTCAAGTCGGTTGGGTAGACGTAAGGCTTTGGAGGTGCCGGCTCGAACGACAGATCCTCGCCCTCGAAAGTGAAGCGGGTGGGAATCAAGCGTTTATCGAAGCGAAGGGTGGCCGAGAGGTTCTTGCCGTATTTCGCGCGGATGACGACACTGTCGATGGGGAGGTTCTCGAAGTATACGTCGTAATTGGAAGTCAACTGCAGGTGACGGTTTTTGGTTTTGGGATCGTTGCCCCAAAGCATCGGCTCGAAGTAGCCGTTGGAAGTGTTGAACCAGTACACCTTGTTTTTGATTATGGCCACGCCACGGCCGTCGGGAGCGATACCTGAAAGGAATTGCACGTCGTGTGGGTCGAAATTCTTCAGCTCCTTGTCGTTGACGATGGAGTATTGTATGGGCTTTCCCTCGATGCGGTAATAGTTGTAATACGCGTCCTTGCGCTTCTCCATCTGGGCGTAAGTCATGTAGGGAGCGTAGCCGTGGGAGAAGGGGTAGGCGCGGACATTGATTGGGAAATTCTGTACTTGTCCCTTGTTGTTGTAATAGTAGTAAATGCCGTCGCTCAGGAATATTAGGAATCCATTGTGGAAATACGGGTCGTCGTAAACGGCTACGCCTTTAGGAAGGGCGGTGTACTGACCACCGACGTTGATGAAGCCTACTAGCTCGTCGGAGGTCTTTTCAGTCAATACGGCTAGGCTCTCGGAGAAGGGCCGCAACCGGTAGTCGGTTTTGAACAACGGATTGCCATGGGGGTCGTACACTGTCGTCCATCCCAGGGAATCGGCGGCGAGGGCTCGGTTATCGACAGCCACGCGTAACGAATCCTGTGCGGGGGCGATGAGCCAGTAGGCGAGTTCGGCACGGGAGGAAAGGGCCACGAGTAACGTGGCCATCAGGAGAAATGTTCGTAACATTTAGGGGAAGGTTATTTTGAGATTTGTTGAATCTGGGAGAGGGCTGAGTCGATACGGCGCAGGAGGGTGGCGTCGGCGGCGAGGAGGGCCCATTCGCGGGCACGCTCGAGTTGGCGACGCGCAGTGTCGAGGTCGTAGACGAACACCTTGTCGGTGGCGATTGAATAGCTTGCCAAGCGATAGAGAGCGTCGGCGTTAAAGGCGGCATAGGCCGAATCGCTGATCTCTTGGATGCGGGTGAAGCACCACACGGCGCGAGTGTTAATTTTGTTGGAAACGGGCAGGTAGGCGCTCCCCGATTCGGGCGGGTATACGTTGATACCTAGCAGGGCTTTGCGGGCGAGCGAAAGGGAGTCGGTGTACCATCCGTAGGTGTGTGCCAATTCGTAAAGGGCTGGCACATAGCCCAGAGCCGAGAGTGAGTCGAGTTGGGCGACGCCCAGTTGGAGGCTGTCGGGATTGGCTTGGCCCATAAGCCGCATGGCGTTGGCGTAAGCTTCCTCGTGGGAGAGCGGTTGAGGGCCGTTGTCGGCGTGTTTGGGGATAAGGGTGAGGGTAATAATCACTGCGGCGACAACAATCAGGGCGATGCCCACGATTGCTGTCCACAGGCTGCGGGGAGGATAATGGCGTTGAGCGGCCGCCCGGGCGATGGTTTGGGCCGATGGGCGCTTCTTGGGATCGAGGTCAAGACAGTCGTAGACGAGTTTCTTCACGTCCTTGGGGATAGGCTTCTTGATCGGGGGAACGGGTAGCTTGCCTTTCAACTGGGCCAAGCCACCGTCCTCGCCGAAGGGCACGTGGCCGGTGATAAGCTCGTAGAGCGTGGCTCCGAGCGACCATATGTCGCTTTCGGGCATTGACTCGTAGTCGTCGTGGAACCGCTCTGGGGCCATGTAGGCCATGGTACCGCTGGCCGAGTCGTCGTAGCCCTCGCGGTTGAGGCCGCGGTGGGAAGAGATGCCGAAATCGGTGATGGCGTAGTTGCCGTTGTCGTCGACCAGCACGTTGGCGGGCTTGATGTCGTGGTGGACGATTGTGGGAGTGAAGGCATGCAGGTAGGCCAGACCCGAGGACACGTCGCCGATGTAGCGCCACAGCTCCTTGCTGGTTGTTAGGCGTCCCTGTTTCTTTTCCGACGATCCGCGGCTGCAGAAGGGCAGCACAAGGTAGGGCATCGTTCCCTCGGCGATGCCGAAGTTGATGGGCTGCACGAGGTTGGAGTGATGGCAGTTGAACACGATTTTAAACTCGTCGCGGAAACGCTGCTCGCCAAGGTCAAGAGCGTTTTTGGGTCGATATACCTTGATAGCCACCTCGATACCCGAGCCTTCCTGCTCGGCCATCTCGTCGCGGTCCTCGTCGTACACCTCGTCAATAGTCAAGGTGTCGAGTGCCAGCCACACGTCGGCAGTACCACCGGCCGAGCTCAACGGGCGCAGCAACTTATAGCGCCCGTCGAGCATATAGCCGATGTACAGAGAGGTATGGGGTTTATCTTGCATTCTTGTTAGCGAGATACTTCTTCATCATCAGGCGAGCCTTGGAGGTCATCTTGCTCATATATTGCGCAGTGACTTGTTCAAAGCCCGAGATGTCGCGCTTTATATAAATTACACCCTTGCTGCTGGGGGTATAATATACGAAAAAGGCTTCATCCTTGGATACGAATGTGAGTTCATCGTCGGTGCTGTACTCTGCGTAATATGTGTATTTACGCTTGAGGTAAGTGATAGTCTTTTCGTTGTTAGCGGTTGACATCAGGATTGAAATCACTGAGCAGCACTGGTTGTAGTTCTTTACAAAATCAGTGTAGTAAGCAGCTGTCATACCCACGTTATCCGAGTCAAGGAACCATATAACACTTTGGTCGTCGGAGCTATAAGGAGAAACTCCCACTTTATTGTTGGCCTCGGTGCGAGTCAACCCAAGAAGCACGCTGTAATCCTTGAAGTAGTCGTCAAAGAGGTTGACGTAGGTTAGTGTGAGGCTGGAGAGATCCCAGGTGACGCCTACATTGGCGGTGGAGCGATCGTCGGTGTCCATGTAAGCCAACAATGTGGAGGTCGTGCCGCTGGCGTAGGCGATGAATGTGTTGTTGAGGACGGAGGTTACAGCGTTCTTGTCAACCTTGGAATTGTAGGTCACGACAATACCGCGCACAAGGTTGGACCACGAGTCGAGCTGCACGGCCACTTGGTCGATTGTCGTGGAATAGTTGCTATAGATGATATATTTGTCGGAGGTGCTGGTGGGGTTTGAACCGATCACCGAGTAGACCTTGGAGACGGTTTGGCCAATGCAATCCTGGAAATCCACTGGAATGGGATTCTCGATCACTACCTCAACAACACCGCAATTATCGCCAGTTTGAACGTCGATGTAAGTGCGACCTGCGCCAACGGCTGTAATAGCGCCGGTGGAAGAGTTGACAGTGGCAACCTTAGTGTTATGGGATGAATACCCCTTGATGGTGTATCCTGTGGGTACCATTGAAGCATAATCGGGGGTAACAGTTTGGTTAACGTCCATAGTTACCGAGCCGAGCTGTTTTTGGGAGGTGAAAGTGCCAAGGTTATAATTATCGCTATATACGTTATAGGTCCAAGTGAAGTCGGTCATCTCCGAAGTACGCCACTCTTGATTCATTTGGTATCCTAAAGATGATTTAACAGTTAATTTTACGTAATTTTTGGAGGTAATGGAGTAGGTGCCGGTGGCGGTTACAGTTGACGATTCACCCTCATAGTTGAGGAGGAATTCAACGGAAATATAGCCACCCTCAGCGAAATAATAGGTTTCCCAAGAGTTAGTGCTGGGGACGTCGTATACCCAAGTTCCCAACAATTTCTCTTCGAAAGTTTTCTCAGTGGCTGATACTTTCACCCGTAAAGCGGCTATGCCGTTGGGTGTTTTGAAAATCACGAATGTGGTACCGGGAGCAATCGGCGTAACCTCGCCAGTAGAGGACACGGTGAGGATGGAGGTGTCCAAAGATGAAAAATCGGAAACGTTGCTTGTGCCGCACGCACCCTTGTAATCGGGAGTGGTGGCCACTCCTGCGCTAACCTCTACATCCTTCAAAATCCTGTAGAGGGAGGTTGCCCCAACATAAACGTCGTTGGAATAGAGAGAATAGTCGATTTGGAATGTCTGAGCTTTGTTAAACTTCCAGTCCAGATACTTTGTCTTCCCTGATGTGGTGGTATAAGACCCAAAGAAGCCGTTGTCTTCCTCAAAGGAGTAGAAGCCGGAACCCGTTTCGGTCTCTCCGTTGGTATAGAGGGTAATATCGAAAGTGGAGGATTTGGTGAATTGGTAGGTGGTCCACGAGATGGCCGAGGACTCGGCGGCAAGCCATTCACCCGCTAGGGTCTCGGCTGAGATAATCTGGTCAATAGGGGTGGGATTGTCATTTTTGTCATCATCGCTACAGGAGGTGAACAGCGTCACGCTCGGGAGCAGGAACAAAAGTGGTAAAAGATACTTTTTCATTGTGAATAAATTAAGGTTTGTGAATTGGATTCACAAAATTAATGATTTTAAATTAGCTTATCGATGAAAATGTTATTTTTTAAAAGTAGTTAAATACAACGCTTTGCGTTGGATTAGTAGCGGAAGGTGTAACCGACGGTTACGAGCAAGAGATTGTGGCGCTCCGAGTAGCCGCTCATGAGATTGGTGGCATTGTTGAGAATCGTCCAGCGGTCTCCGTCCCAATATTTCTTGTTGGCCATGTTGGTAACCATCCATTGATAGTGGACTGAAAGATTGATGCCCATGTACTCGTAACCCACACCAAAACGTAAGCCGAAGTTGATACGCTTAAGAGGTGATGCGTTAAAAGATGTGGTCTCAGTGGTGGACAGGTTAGTGCCTTGGTCACCAGTTTTAGTAAGGTCGGCATCTTTACCGTAGAGGTTAAACGAACCATCATATACTGCGTGATGTGTATAGTAGGTCCCGCCAGATGGAGAAGAAGAAATGGTACCGTTAATTACATCGTAGAGCTGCATTTTTGCGCAATCGGTAGTGCCAGAGAGGTCAAGTTTGGAGGAAAGGCCGATACTTAACACCGGGCCAACATTGATCTGGAAGTGGCTGGTCTTGGTGACGGGGATACGATAGGATGCCAGGATTGGAATATCGAGGGTAGCCATTTTGTATTCCTCTTTGAATTTACCAGAGGCAGTTCCTCTTAGTACTTGGTTAACGTGACCGGATTGGGTAGTAAGGGTGAAATCTCCGTTCCACTCGTTTTTGTATTTGTAGTAGAGGAAGTTGAGGCCGGCGTTGAGGTAGAGGTTCTTGTACAGGCGGATGTCGGCGAAAGCGGCGATGGATAAGCCACCCGAGGTGGAGTAGTCGGCGGCCTCGGTGTTGTTTCCGATGCCGTAGTTGACGGCCGAGAAGGTGGGTGACGATGACGACGAGGCGTCAATCATCGGGTAGAGGTAGCCGGCCGAGAAACCGAAGGATATGCGGCGACCGCCAATGCCGTCGGCGGGTATCACTTGCAGCATCGGCTTGGGTGCCTGGTAGACGTGCACGCCCAGCGTTTGGTTGCCGGTGGTGACGTTAATCGAGGCCTCACGTGCCATGTCGTAAGGCTCGTTGGGGGTACAGTGGACGAGGATGGTGTTGTTGTCGACGCGGGTCAACTGACACCAGTGGGGAAAGTCGCCGAATCGCCAGTCGTCGGCGTCGGTCAACACCTTGATGTACTCGTCCCCGCCGTCAGGGCCGAAAGTTAGGTCGTTCTTGGAGAAGGCCAGGGAGTCGAGAGCGGCGCCCTGGATGATGTTGATGGTGATCTCGTGCTTGGTGGGAGTCTCGACACGCACCTGGGCCACGCGGTCGCGGTTCTCGTCGTTGGCCTTGGCCGTAAACTGGATGTCGTTGGCGCCCTTGATTGCCTTGAGCCAGTCGGGGACGTCGGCGATGCTCCACGCTGTGTTGGCGTCGATGTCGACCACCGAGGTTTCGCCATCGGGGGTGAAGACGAGTCTCTGGGCCGACGAGCGCAGAATCTCGGGCGAGGCGCCGTTGGTGACGCGCACGGTCTTGCTCTGGCCGTTGCCGTTGCGCACGGTGATGGTGGTGCCGCGGTCCTCGGTGGTTTCATTAGGCGAGGAGACAATCATGATGAGTCCCTTCTTGCGGTCAACCTCAATTTTGCACCAATCCTGATTGTCGCTCTTGGTGGCGCTCCAGTTGTTGCCGCTCACGTGGATGGGGTAGTCGCCGCCCAGGTAGTTGATGAACACGGTGTCCTGGGAGACGGCGAAGACTGTGGTGGGAGTGCTCTTTTTCTCGGAGGCGAGCAGCGTGTTGATCACTCGCAGCTGGGAGGTGCACTTTCCTTCCACGAATTTGTCGCCGGTGGCCAACGCACGCTCGTAAAGCACCTTGGCCTCGGCGTATTTCTTCTTGTTAAAGAGGTCGTTGGCCTCCTTTACCAGCACTGTCGACGCCTCGGTACAGTAGTTGGACGAATTGGTCTGCGCCACTACTGTCAACGGCATAGCGCACGCCATAAGCGCGGCTAAAAGTAGATGTTGGATTTTCATTGTGTTGACTGTATTTGTGATATTAGGTTGTTGATTTTTTCTTTGTGTTGGGCTTGCTTGATGGGGCCTTCAACGAGGAATTCCTCGATTTCGGCCCGACGGGCGCGGTCGATCATCACGCCCAGGGAGTCGTAGCTCACGATTTCGGCCTGCAGCTGCTCCAAAAGTTGGATTTTGCGCCCCACTTTCTCTTTGTCGGGGATATCAGCGGGTATGCCGCGGGCGTCGTTGAAGGTGATGATTGCCTCGCCGATGGGGGATGAGTCGCCAATAGGCGAACCGTCGTCGTTGTCGTAGATAGGCGGGAGGGTGACGTTGAGGATGGAGTCGCCTTTTTGACACAGGGCGTCGAATCGGGCTTGGTGGTCATCGCCCTTGCCACCGGCTAAGATGAGCAACACCGCGGCGGTAATGGCAGCGGCCGCCAGCACGGAGATGATAATCACCTTACGGTTGCGGGCATAGCGGCGCTTGAGCACGCGGTCGACAATCTGACGGGCGGTAGGGCGCTCCTTGGGGTCGTAAGCGAGGCAAGCGTAGATGAGCGAGCGGACGTCCTCGGGCACGTTCTTGCTCAGTGGCGGAATGGGCGTGTTGCGCTGCTGGTTCTCGCCTCCCTCGTTGCCGAAGGGGGTGTCGCCGGCCATAAGCTCGTAGAGCGTGGCACCGAAAGCCCAGATGTCGCTCTCGGGCATAGGCTGGGCGTCCTGGCGGAACCGCTCGGGACCCATGTAGGCGTAAGTGCCGTAGGAATCGTCGCTGTCAATGTCGGCTCGGCCGATAGCGGCGCTGATGCCGAAGTCGGTGATGGCGTAGTTGCCGTTGTCGTCGATGAGCACGTTGGCGGGCTTTATATCCTGATGGATGATTTGGGGGGTGCGCTCATGCAGGTAAGCCAGGCCGCTGGCTACCTGATAGATGTATTTCCAAATATCCTCGGCCTTGGTAATCTGGCCAATGAGCAACTCCGACGAACCTGCGGGGCAGTAGGGGAGTACAAGATAAGGCGTGTCGTCGAAGATGGAGAAGTAGGTGGGCGGGATGATATTCTGGTGATGGCACCCGAACACCTTCTTGAACTCGCTGCGGAATTGGAACAAGCCCTCGACGTCGATGATGTTTTTACGTCGGTAGATTTTGATGGCGACACGCGTGGCCGAGGACTCGTCGTCGGGGTCCTCGATGGTGTTAATGTCGATTGCGAGCCACACGTCGGCCGAGCCGCCCTGGGTGGAGATTGGCTCAATTAGACGGTATTGGCCATCGATTATTTGGCCTATTTCGTATTGTTGGGTAGAATCGTTCATTGTGTCATTTCAGAAGCACGCTGTCGCCTGAGTGGAGCAGCGCGTAGGGGTCGGCGTTGTTGAGTCGGGCGAGCGCTTGCAACTGCACGCCGAAGCGTTGCGACACGCTGTGAAGAGTTTCCCCCTCGGCTACCACTTGGTAGACGTCCTGCGCCCCCTCGAAGCGTTTCTTTTTCTTGGCCAGAAACACCACGTCGCCCTCTTGGAGCTGGGAGGCCTTCACCACGTCGTTGAATCGTAGAAGGTCGGCCGGGGCGATGTCGTGCTTACGCGCCACCGATGCGAGGTCCTCGCCGGGATGGATAACAGTGCAGTCGACGCGGTTGATCATTACGGCCTCGTAGCTCATGGCTTGGGCGATGTTGGTTTCCTCCTCGGTGCTTTCGTCGTCGGCCAAGACGCATTCTTGGTCGAACACGGGCGCTTCGTCTTCCACTACCTTGGTGATAACCACTGTCTTACCTGGACGAAGCTTCACCCCGCCGTTGAGTGCGTAGAGGCGGTAATGGTCGATGATGCCGATAAGGGCCGTGGCATAGTGAGGGGCTGTGGCGTAGCCGCACCGTTTCAAGCCGTTGGCCCAGCCGCGGTAGTCGTAGACGCTGATGGAGAACAAGCTACGGTAGGTGCGACTGGTGGAGATTAATCGGGCGTAGTCGCGGAAGGATTCCTGTGCCGAGGGGTAGCTGCGGAAGCGGCTTTTGGTGCTCTCGTCGTCCCAGGCGAGGTAGACGGGTCCGGTCCAAGAGCTGCCCGACTTGATGCAGAAATGATTGTTGCAAGCCTTGGTGAGCGAGCTGGTGCCGGCACCCGACTCCAAGATCGCTTGGGCCAAGGTTATAGCGGCGGGAATGCCATATTCCTTCTCAAATTGGATGGCGGTAGCTCGGTGCTGGGCGATGTAGGCCTGCACTGTGGCCTGTGACTGGGCGCTCAACGTCCAGCCAATAACGAGGCATGAGAGGAGGAATAAAAGGTGTTTTGACACGTCAATATACTTTATTGTAGATCCAGGGAGCGACCGTATCCTGAATTACATTTTGGGTGCGTAGATTAGTATGCTGGTCAACAAGGGATTCTCCCGCGTTGTCCGAGAAAAAGAAATAATCGACCACGAAGACCACTAACAGAATCACTACTACCAGCAGAATTGCGATCCATCCACCCAAGGCGATAACGAAGCCCACAATAAGATCAACCAGCAGGCTTTCGACTATCTCTCTAATGCCGTCGAGGAACAAGCCAAACGCTGTGTCGCAGTTGAGGTGAATGAGCTGCCAGATACCTTTGCCGATTTTCTCCATTGCTCCCAAGTATTTCAAGCCCGGGAATTGGTTCAAAAAATCGTAGACGGGTTTAAGGATCTTGCCCAATTTTTTGAAAAACGCGGCGGCTTGAGTCCAAAAGGCAGTGATTTTACAGTCCTTGATAATCTCGGCCATGTCGCCCATGTACTTGATTGCCGATTGTTTGGTGACTTGGCCGAAAGACTCGGTGGCCGCCACCGGAATGCCGTATTTTTTTGCTTTGGCGATAAATTCGTTGGCCTTGACGAGATGCTTGTTGAGGTTGCGCACTCTCATCTGCTTCTTGGCGGGAATTTTGGCGATGCGCCGGTTGAGGTTGTCGATTTGCTGCTGTATCGTTTTCTGGACTTGCGTGACCATGGAGCCAATAGATTTTTCGTCAGAGAGATCGAATATTGCTTTAGAGTTGACAGTCGCGCTCGGGATCATCACCCCGTAATCGATTGCTTTCTCACCGGGAAGTGGTGTATAGTTGCCTTTATAAGCCGAGGTGTTGGGGCCGATGTAATATTGGGGAGAGGCGGCTTGGATAACAAGGTAGCTCTCGTTCATTAGGTAGCCGTAGGTGGTGTCGCCGACGATTCCGCTTGCGGGGGTGATGCCTTTAGAGTTTTGGTAGGCGATGACCGCTTGCTCGGTTTTGGGACCGAACAAGCCATCGGGCGTTATATAAGCCCAGCGGCCGTTCCTTATCCGATTCAGCTGATTCTGAATCTCTTGCACGACGTAATCAAATTGTGGATTATCCGATTTCTTGTATTCCATTTTATTTTCGCGTTATCGCCTTCAACTAACAACTAACAACTAACAACTAACAACTAACAACTAACAACTTCACCCTTACCGGCATCGATAAGCATGAGCGTTGCTCGATAAGCTGGCGCAAGCGCTCGGCGAGGTTGGAGTGGATGGCTTTCTGATAGTTTTTTTCATCCTTGAAGGCGATGTCGATGTATAGACCACGCACAAGGCGTTTGTCGCCTTCGGCACCTTGCACTGAGATGTCGTAATTGATACGCTTCATCTCGGCCAGATTGAACTCCTTTAGCAGCTGCAAGCGGAGGAAAGCGTCGATGTCCATGCGTGTGAACAGACGGTCGCCGGTCATCATATAGTAGCGCATCATCTCGTAACGCTGGTCGGCGTTGGCCTTGTCTGCGCCACCGCTGGCCCCTACCACCACCTTGAGGTCTTTCTCAAGGGATGGGCATTTTTTGTTTTCCATCAGCTCTCCCATGATCGGGGCGTTTCCGCGAGCTCCGTGCGTGGTGAGGTAGGAGACCTTGAGGGTAGAGGCCTGACCGGTGAGGTTGACATGGCGCATTGCGAAAACACCCGAGTCAAAACGCGTGCGAGGTGTGGTGTTTTCGACGCTGCGCGCGATGCGGTTGAGGGATTCGCGTAAGGTTTTCACCAATTCGCCGTCTTTAAGCTCGTTATACTCCACAAAGGCGTGGTAATCGTCGATGAAGCGGTTATAGAGATTGCGCACATCGGTGTATAGTGTTTGGCTGTTATAAGAGTTTGTGTCGAAATCGCGAATCGTCACTTGTTCGCTTAGTTGATTGAATCCCTGCTTCTTGGACGCGCAGGATGTGTCGACCACTTTCAAGAAGTAGGTTTCGTCGTCCTTGTTGAGTTTGGCTATGGGCGCGCTGGAGGTGAGGGTGACTGAATTGAGCGCCACATTGACCACGGGCATGGCGTTGGGGATGATTTCTATAGAGTTGGGCACCTCGTATTCGGGCCCGAAATCGAGCATTATCCAGAGGGTGTTGTCGGCGAAACGATCGAGGTCGGCGCTCTCCATCGATTGTTGGAACACGCGAGGGTAGGGCATTCGTCGGAAGAAGTCGCGGTCGGTGAGCTCGTCGGTGATATACAACAGGGTGGCGTCGGGGAGCTGGTTGAGCACGTTTTTCCAATGTGAGATTATTCCATTGAAAGCGTGACCTGCCTGCTGGGCGTCGAATGGGGGAAGCATGGTAACGGCCTCCATGCGGGCGGCGTTGGTCGAGGACAGCTCCTGGGTGTTGTTGCCCACAAACACCCGACGGGGGAGAACACCGTTGGTGCCACGAATCAGCAGGGAGAAATCTTTGAGACATTCAACCTCGGCCTCGGTTTCCAGTCCAATCCACACTTGCCCCTTATGGCTCGGGGACAACGGCGTGATCAAGTCGCCGGTTTTCAACATCGTAGGGGTGACGAGGTGAAGCTTGGCGTAGGGAAGGACAAGGTTGGCAAATATCGTGGTATAAGGGAGTTGGAGCTTATTGTTAAACTTGAAGTTTAACGTGATATTGGTGCTGATGGATTGGGGAGTCCCCGGGCCGATCGACTTCATCTTGGGTTGCACGATGGCTAATGCTGGCATGGGGTCGATTTTGTCTTGGGGAATGAAGAATGTGCACAATCGGTCGACCACGCTCTCGGGAAGCCTCTCGATGGCGTCCTTGATTTTTTGGGCCTCGAAGACTAACGTGGAAACCATGAGCTTTGCCACAGGGTCGACAATTTGGGTGGTGGCCAAGTTGAGTTCCTGCAAAACGTGCTCGATTTCGGTGGCGATTATGTTGTCCATGAGGGGACTAATGGCTAATGGTTAATGGTTAATGGCTAATGGTTAATGGTTGAAGGTTAGAGGGTGATTTTGTGGGCGATTGGCTCGACCATGAAGGATATACGACGCTGGTAGGGTCGGCTGATGCCCAGGCCCTCGTCGATAAAGCCGGAGATGAGGATGCGCATCTCGTATTTGGATTGCTTGTTTCCTCGGCGACGGCGCGATGAGACGTCCATTTCAATCTGCACTTGAGGGCGCTCCAACCTTGGCTCGTAAGCTAAAATGCTTTCTTTCAGGCTTTCCTCGCATTTATGTCGTGAGATTTCGTTGGGGGAGGAGGAGTCGGATAGTAGTCCGAGATAGCTGTTGTTGAACTCGCTTACGTTGACGTTGGTAAACTCGTGGTTCCAGTATTCGAAACCGAACTCAGGGTCGGCTTTGAAGGAACCTTTAGGGGTGAAAACGATCAGGTCGAGCACGGTGTCGATACGTTGCTCCAGAGAGGCCTGCTCGCGCAGTAAGGCCGGCACGCGCTCAAGGTCGATATCGAGAGGCAGATTGATAAATTCGCTCATACAGATCTCGCGACTGAGGAATTAGATTTCTATTCCGTCCCAGCGGCGACGTTTCCGGGGATCCTCCTCGATTTTGGGAGCGGGTTTTGGCTTTGGTTCGGGTTTGGGTTGTGGAGCAGGAGCTGGTTCTTCCTCAACCATGTTGCAAACGGCGTCGACTTTAACTGAGATTTCGGTGCACAAGTCCAGGCCCTGCTGGATAGCGTTATAAGCGTTGCGAGGGTCGTAAGCGAGTGCCGCGAATTGCTCAAAGGCCGAGCTGTCCTCCAGGTGGATCATTGGGTCGATTGAGCATCCGACGAGGAAAGAGGCCGCCAATTGTTGCAACTCGCCGAGTAATTGGCTGGGGGTGAGGATGTCGCGTTGCTTGTCGAGACGAATGTCAATACCCCACACTGCCGGCCATACGATAGAGAGCCAGCTACGAGCGATGCAATTGGACGCTTGTGAGCATCGCGTCGTGATCGAGCGGGTGAGTGCTCGAGCCTTGGCGAGTTGCTCCGCATGCAATGGGTGGGCGTTGATGTACAGGCAGGGAGGGCAATAGCTCACATCGTTGATGTGCCAGCCGTACTGGTTGACCAGCGAGCCGATGGGGAGGGAGAAATCGTCGATGGGGGAATTGGCTCCGATGATCTCAAACGTGTAAGATTGTTCGGCCTCTAATTCGCTCACTTCGCGCCACTTGCCATCGTTGACTTTCACCACCAGGAGGAAAGCCTCACTCTCGGCGGCGTCGTGAGGCAGTGGGATGGAGGTATCAAATGTGTGGGTATAGTCGCCCTGAAAATGGATGTCGACCAAGGCGCCACCCCGAGTGATTCCATGGCAGTCGAGAGCCACCACCTCGAGGGTATTGCTGGCGATGTTGACCGAGAGATTAAAAGGCTGAGGAGCGCGATAGAGGCCCATGTTGCCCCGGGAGGCGATAAGCGCTGCTTGACGAATGGCAGAGTGTTTGGCGGTGTCGTCAATGGCAAATACCTCGGTGGTAAGGCGCATGCCTCGTTTCCAGTTTACTGCTTTTGGCATGATTATAGATTGGAATTGAAATTCAGGTAGTTGAAATGTGATTCTTCAAGCATCACTTCATCGTTGTCGGTGGAGATTTCCAGGTGCAAGCGTTGCTCGATTCCCATGAAATATCGATTAAGGAAACACTCCAACTCGTGCAATTCTTTGACAAGCTGAGGGAAACGTTCATCGCAGAGGTCTTCATCCCAGAAACGCAAAGTGTAGGTTATAACCGGCTCGGTGAACTCATTGCCGAGGAACACGTTTCCGTCATTGTCATCGAGAGAGCAAGAATAGCGAGGGGAAGCGTCGATAAATGTTTCCACAGGGGATTCCTCATGAAGCGAGATTCCCTCCTGATTGAGAATACGGCGCAACATTAAGGCGATTAACGTCGTGTCGCCACGCATGCGCCTACATTCAGCCACGAAGGGCAAAGCCTGGGAGATGAATCGATTGGAGAGGAGGCTTGGATCCTCCTTGTCGCAAACGATAGCTGACAGCGTGTCAGAGCCACTGAAACAGTGTTGCTTGACCATATCGACCACGCATCTTGTGTGGAATAGGAAACGGTCGAACGGTTGAAAGAACTGCCGAGCGTTCTCCTCCTCTTTTTGCTGTTTCTCGCATTCCTCGGCGAAGCGTTCCTTGTACTCGTTGGCGGGGATCTTGTCGAAACGATCGATGGGGTGGAACATTACCTCCGGGAGGGAGTCGTACATTCCCGGACGGCTGATGGCCACATCGATTTTATTGTCATCGGAAATCTCCAGGTCGAGGATGTCGTGATAGGCGTTACGGCTGTGATGGCCACGCAACGACACGTGCGTATTACCCTTGGGGTAATAGTTGATCAGGGCCTCGGCGAGGATATCCAATGGCAAACGCGGTTTCATCGCGAGAAGAATTGGGGACGGTCGGCGGAGAGTTCGACGAAACGCTCGCCCAGGTTGGTGGCCACTCGCAGCACGTCGAACGGTGGGATACCGATCTGTCGAAGGGTCAATTCAGGGTAAGGGAAATATTCGTCGATATTCTCGAGGAAATTTTTGTGGAAAAGGGTGCGGTAAGATAGCTTTCGCATCTCGGGGTGGGCATTGATAGCCGCGTCGAGGCGCGACTCGGGCACCATAACCTTGAACTCCTTTTCGGGACGGTCGGAGATGATCGACTCGATAAACTTATTGTTCATCAAATTGATTTCAACCGCCTTGGCACCAGTTACTTTCTTGATCTCGTCAAGGGCTTGGGTCACTGTCATGTCGGCCGACATGGAGGGAGCCTCCACGATGGGTTGCCATAGCTCATGGGCCGGGCAAGAGCGTTTCCATGACGACATGCGATACATGTTGGTAGAGTTGGTCAATCCTTCGTAGCGGAACATTCGGCCTTGGAGGGTCTTGAACGGCATTTGGTCGGCGGGATAACACTCTTGGTGTATCACCTTCATGGCCTCCTGGGCTTGCATGGCACCCACGATAGATGCTGAGATTGGTGTAGTGGCGACGCGGCCTTGGGACGTCTGGGACCGTACCACGTCGGCGCATCCGGTGCGCAGCATGATGATGTTGAACTCCTCGCGTGACAAGCCACACTCGTAGCAGTTGACTCCCGGGGTGAACATCTTCACAACGCCGGTGAGATTCTCTATGCTGCCGTCGATCCACGTCTTGCCGGCGCGCATGGCCATGCGGTTGAGTTGATAGCGGGCCAAGCGGCTGTCGAGGCACCCGATAATCACGTCGACGGAGCGGTAAAGACCCAATCCCACTTCCGAGAAGAGGTTGCCCACGATGGGAGTAACCTTTATTTGCGGATTAATCTCCATGGCACGCTCGGCCGCGACCTCGGCTTTGTAGCGATGGGAGTAGGCGTCGGCCTCGCGGAAGAGTACCGAGCGGGTGAGGTTGGAGATCTCGATGCGGTCGAAATCGACCACGAAAATCTCGCCAACGCCGAACAGCGCCAAGTCCTTGATTACCTCATTACCCAAGGCACCGGCGCCAGCAACGAGCACGCGGGCTTGTTTCACCCTCTCCTGCTTAAACCAGGATAGGAGGGTGAACACGCCCTCGCCCCATTGATAGGATTGTCGCTCGCTGGTCATTAGAAGATATAGCCTACCTTAATGCCGGCAAAGCCTACGCCAAGCTGTTTTTTGTAGATGTTGTCGTTGTCGGTTGCGGTGTTAAGCTTGGCCTCGCCCCACACGCCGACGCGGAAGATATCGTCGCCCGAGGGGATGTTGAAGCCACACTCTCCCACGGGAGAGATCAACACGCCGCTCTTCTTGTATTGATAGTCGTCGGGCTTGGAGGTGAGAGTATAGAAGGTGGGGACAATTCCGATTTCGGCGTATATCGATACCTTGTGACGGGCCATCTCGCTGTATCCGATGGTCAAGGGTATGCCCACCTCCAGGGCCGCGTAATCGGTAGGATCGGAGGTGCGCATGGTCATGCCCACCTGCACGCCGGGGGTGAAGTAAACGTTCTTGGCCACCGAGATGGCGTATCGTCCGCTTACGTCCCAAGCCAGGCCGTGGGTGCCGAAGCCGATCTTGGCGCCGATTTCAAAGCCATGGGCCACGAGATCAGGCTGGGGGCAGTTGACCACCACAGTAGTGTCGCGTTGGAGCTCGAAGAACTCATAAAGGTCGATACCGTCGCGCAGGCGGTACTTGACGTCACCCTTCCCGTTGTAGTCAATCACGTATGGACCAACGTTGAAATGGTCGATAGGGGTTTGGGCTGAAGAGGCCAGCGCTCCCAAGGCGCATGCACATAGCAAAATTAAATTTTTCATATTATAGTGGTTAATGGTTAGTGGTTAATGGTTAATTGTTGATGATTCCCTCGCGGGGAATCGCGTGGCACGGTGGCAGGTTTATGCTTCCTCGTATTTGAAGATGGTGTCGCCGATTTTGAATGTGTCGCCATTGGAGAGCACCGCCTGGCGGTTGACGGGGAGCTCGGCTCGGGCATTGTAAATCACGCCGGTAGCCAAAGGCTTGATTACGGGCAGATTTTTCTCGCGGTCGATGAATAATTTGGCATGTTCCTTGGCCACCTTGTTACTCTTTTCCCAGTTCATCTGTATCTCACATTCGCCAGTCATGCCAATCGACACCTTGTTGCCGCCGCCGGTGGCGTTCATCCACTTATGGATGGGGATGCGTTGACCGGCCTTTATGCCGTTTTGGATAACGAGGAAGTATTTCTCGGCCAACATACGCACAGTGATTAGCGATGCCCCCAGACCGCCCCCGTAGATGATGAACGCCAGCAACATGTTAAGCCAGTCGTAACGGGCGCTTGCGAAGTGGGAGAAGTAGAGCACCAAGAATCCAATGACAGCCGAGAGTAGGCCACCCCAAAGGGCGCTCTTGACGGGTATTGTGGATTTTATGGTCAAGGCGAGAGAAACGCTTAGCGAGAACAACACATAAGCCGGCAATGAGCAATACCAGGGGATGTAAGTCTTGCTGGTCCACATAAGGAGAAGGCACATTATATCGGCGCCGATGGCGAACGCCAGCATGCCGATAATGGCCGTAAGGACTGAAAGGAGGAAAATCTTTGCCCACACGCGCCAATCCTTGTTGCGCACGTCGTCCTTGTAGCGGAAGATAATAGAAATGAAGAAGCCCAGCAACATGCCGATCATCAGGAACGACGAGGTGCGGGTGACGCAATCATTGACAATCGAAGCCTGCTCCTCATTGCCACCAAAGACGAGCATCACGATCCACCGGGCCAATCCATGGAAGCCTCCGCGACCGCACAATTCGTAGATTATCCAGCTCAACAGACCGGCGAGTACACCGGCGATTGTCTGGGAGCACTCCTTGATAGCGCTCCAGCGGAATAGGCCTTTCCAGTCGACATGTTCCTGAATGCCGGTTTTGCAATTCTGACCGTATTCGGCGCATTTGTATCCGTTTTCCTCCCAACAATGCTTGTGCATCCAGTGGGAGCACTTGGTGACGATCACTTGCCCTGGGCGCAAATCCTGCTTGCAGTAGTGGCAGACGCGTCGCTGCACGTTCTCCTGAGGCTCGTATTTCTTGTAATAACGGGAGCGGAAAGATATGCCCGCGATATAGGGGACAAGTACCTTCATGATCAGGTAGAAGAAGGCAAAGGTGAGCAGGGTAACCAGCAGAGCCACCAGGATCTCGACGACAATGCTTGTGGCTCCTTGCTCGCGGTCGGGCCAAGGATGCTCGGCTGAGCCGATGGTGAAAGTGGCTTGGCCAAGGTCCTGGTTGCGACCCCATCGTGCGGAATAATCGACGTTGCCGGCGTACATCTTCCCTTCGGTGGCTGTGTAGAAGATTTCGTAGTCGAAGGTGGCATCCTGCACCACAGTGGCAAAGGATTTCAAGACCTCGCTCATCTGAGTAGCTGGAGCATACCTACCGAGAAGGTCACTGATTATCTGCCGATTGGCGTCTTTTGGCTCGGTGAGACCCTGTAACAGCAACTCGATGCCATCGTAAGCGTCCTCGGTGCCGGCTTGCTCGCCCTTGAAATAAAATGCGTTGACCTTGGGAAGAGCTTGCCAATGGTCAGTTTGGTAATCAGTGACTTTGATATAGTCGAGGTCCTCCACGTCGGGGCGTTGAGAGCCGTCGGCGAAAATCATCAGGATGTTCTTGCCGGGATGAGTCATAGCTCGCTGGCTGATCGATGGGTTTTGCTCATAGTCGATGGCTTTGACCTGTGATAGCAGAGGGGCCTCGTCGGGAACGAATTCAGCTAATTTGGCGTATGCGCCGCTGTAGAACACCTTGCCATCGGATGATTGCATCAGTTGGGCTTTCACGGCGTCCCAATTGTCGCGAGAGAGCATTATCGATGGAGACACAAAATCGCCATAAGAAGATACGTACACCGAGGAATCGGGCGCGATCTCCACAAATTCGCGTATGGCGTCGAGCACTTGCTCTTTGCCCTGTTGAGGGAGTCCGAGGTCGAGCAATATCGAGAATGTATAATCGGAGGGAATGCGCACGCCGCTGTTGAGAGTGCGAATCTCGCGATTGGGGATCTCGACTCCGTCTTCATAGAAGTAGAACATGTCGGCGAAGCGGGTAGGGGAGATGCCTTGCACTCGTTGCCCTTGGGTGTCGACCAAGTTGAAATATACGTGAATGCTGTCGTTGCCGATTCCGTAGGAGTAGGCACGGTCGCAGAATTGGATTGACGCGGGTTCTTGGGCCGCTACTGGAGCGAGAGAGGCGAGGGAGAGGGTTACAGAGGTAAGTATTTTTCGCATGATTATCTTCTTCTTCGGGTCCAAAGTTTAAGGTCTTCCACATTCACATCTCCGTAGAGAGATTGATCGGTAGCCAGGGAGCCGTCGATCATCGGGATGGTGGTGAGGGTGGACAAGCGTGATGAGTAAACCATCACAAATTTGATATCGGTTGACTGGGTGGCGATAAGACGCTGGATGGTGGGAAGGCTCATGTGGGTTTCGTTGACAAGGCAACCGATAACGCCAGTAGTAGGTCGTTCTGAGGTTTTTGCGATGCTTGAGACGACCCACTCCTCGCCGGCTGAAGTTTTGGCGTTGTATCCCACAGCCCAACCCACGAGGCCGGTTTGTGGCTCCACGACGATTTGGAGAAGGTCGATGATTGAGCTATTGTCAAGCTCGATTCCGGCGCAAGATGCCAGGTGCGTGGATGCGCTTTGCAGGAGGTTGTAGCAGTTGTCGGGGGAGAATGAGTTGCGGTCGCTCTCAAGAGCCCATTTGTACATATCCTCGAGCGAGTACATTCGGGTAAGGTCGTTGCGCGAGTTGATAGTGCCGTCGTGTCGGAAAGTGAAGATACCCAGTTCTTGGTCGGAGGTGAGAATATCGACGACGAAGGCGACGAGGAAGTTGGGGTGTTGGGTGTGCTTGAGTTGCATCTGCACGTTGCTGTCCGAGTTGGAGAAGAACACTCCCAGGCCGGGGTGGGAATGAATCCAGCAGGTAAGGTCGTATTGCAGGTTGGTGTCGCGGCGCAGCTTGCGGAGGCGTTCGGCGATACGAAGCTTGATTTTGCCGCCGAAATTGAGCTCGTATTCCTTGAACACGGCGTCGTCGCCAGGCAACACTACCGATTCGAGCGACACGTCGTAGCTGTGGGTGTCCTCATGGTGTACCCAGCGGCCAAGCACCATGCAGCCGTCCTCCTTGGGGCGGTCGACGTTGCGCAGGTCTTCGGCGTAGAGATTGTAGATCTCCTTGACGCAGGAATTTTTGATATAGATGTTAGCCACAGCGGAATCCTGGGTGAAATCGGAGGAGTGGATTTTGAGGTATTGGGGGTTGTCGACCACGTCGTCGAGGGATTGCTTTTTGAGGATGGAAGTGGTGCGACGTCGCACGACGATAGCGGGGTTGCCGTCATCGGTAGTGTTGGTGACGGCGTTGGCCGACGGGCGTGGCAGGGGCATTGTTGGCACCTTCCCGGTAGTGCCGTAAACGGGACGGCGCTTGCGGCGCGACCACACGATTATGAGCCAAGCCAATACTATGAGGAGTAGCCCGCAAACGATGGCGATGTTGATCCAGGCGGTGGAGGACAGGCCTTGGGAATCGTTGGCGGCGAGCGCTTCGTCAACTTGCTGTTGGAGCTGGGCCGCGGCGTCGTCCTTTTGCTTGAGGCGGTTGTTAGCAAACTCGATAATTGTGCCCAATAACGATTCGCGACTTTCGGCGGGGATGTGCATTGACATCACGATTGACTGAGCCATTAGGGGTATTTCCTCGCGCTTCTCGCTGGAGGCGTCGGTTGCCTTGCTGAGGAAGCCTTGAAGGTCGTTGTCGGTGATGTAAGCTTTTTTGTCGGTGGCATTAGCCAAGCCCTGGGTGTATATTGCCACTTGCTCCTTGAATGCGGCCACGGCCTCCTTTGACAGCACGGGGTCCTGCTCGATACGCGAGAGGTAGGACATGCCGTCGGACGCGGGGAGGGGTGACGTGGTAGTGGAGAGTTGGGAGGTGGTGGTAGAAGAGGTTGAGGTGGGCTTTGGAGATTCGGCCACTGATGTTTCTTCTTGTACAACCACTGGGGTTTCAGGTTTAGCGGGGGCGGGCTTTAGGGTGATTTTGTGGGAGCTGCCGCTTTGTTTGGGGAAGTCGAAGCCGAAAGATTTTGTGGCCACGCGGCCAATGAATGCCGATTCACCGCTTTTTACTTGGCCACAGTCGGCACCGTCGACTTTGATGAAAATTTTGTCCTTTGAGCGGTTTTCCACCTTGGAGATTGAGGCGGAGCCGTCGTCAAGGGTGGAGTAATGGAATGTTACTCCTTGGTCGCCCCAAGTGTCGGCGAAAATGCTGAACGGGAAGGCGATTGCGAGGAGTAGGAAGGCGATTTTACGGTTGATACGCGTCATTAAATGTGATGTGTTATATCGTTCTACGAGTTTTGTTATTGGTTGAGGATGAGCGTGTTGAGCGATTGGAGGGGGGTGGTAGGTTGTTGAGGGTCGGCTGTTTTCGCTTTTTGGCGCTCTTGTGCCTTGGCGCGGAGCTGGTTCTTTCCCTTGTTCATGGCTTGGTGAGCCTTGTTGCGGATGATTTCCCGGGAACGGCGTTTTGCCTCGGATTCGGCTTGTTTTGTGAGTGATTCCTGCATCTCGAGGATACTTTTTTGGTTGTTCAACTCGCTGAAATGTCGGAAGATTGCGTTTCCGACGAAACCGACGACAGCCAAGAGGACGCCACCGATAATCATCCACATGGTGCGTTTCTGCTGCTTTTCCTCTTGCAGTCGCGCCTCTTCCTGGGCTGCGGCTTGACGGTCAAGTTCCTCTTTCTTTTGTTGGGCGAGAGTGGCTTGCTCGATAGCTTTGGCTTGAGCCTCATCTGAGGCTTGCGCTTCGGCCAGTTCTTTCTCCTTTTGGGAGGCGGCCAGGAGCACCTCGTTGATCTTACCGAGGAGATCGGGGTCGGTGATCTTGCTTTTCATCATTCTCAGGTTCATCAACTCCATTTGGAGGGATTGTGAGAACGAGCCTTCGGTGGTCATTGCGAGCATTTGGTTGACCATCTCGATGCTTTGGAGGGCGTTGGTGATGTCGGTGTTGTCGGCTTCAATCTCCACTTGCGATGAGACGGTGACGCTCTCGGTGTGGGAGCCGGTAGAGGGCGTGGTGACTGATTTGGACGCCTTGGAGGGGGCGAATTTCACCGTAAGGGGGCCAGCTGATTGAGTTAACAGCTTGTAATTTTGTTTCTTCTCGTAAAGGGCGATGAAAACCGGGAAACTCACAGTCACGGCATCGGAGGTTTCGGATTTGAAGGTCAAGGGGGCCGACTGGCCGAGGATGTAAAAACCGTCCTTAGAATCGTCGTAGCTCAATCCGGCTGGCTTGATGAACGCTTTGGGAGTGAGACCTTTCCACTTGGTGGCACCGAAGTCGCCCACGCGATCGAAAATCACCACTTTGAGGCGGTCGAGGCTGCCCTTGCTCTCCTTGCGTAGCTTGGAGGAGGCCGAGGGGATGATGCGGGGGGTGGTGGAGAATTTCAGCGTGTAGCCTTCCCCCTCGGGAGCGACCGCATAACGCAGGATCATGCGGTCGCCCGAGGTGGTCAACAACGTATCGGTAACCTCCTTAGCTTGTACAGTAGCTGCCAGTAGCAGCGACATTAGGCTGAAAATGAGGCTTTTGAGCGACATTAATAGTTGATTATACGGTTGTAGTATTCCGATATTTTTCCGCTATATCCGGCGTCCTTTTTTCGCTTGTTGTTCTTTTGGTAGCAGGTGTAGAGACTCTTGGCGGTAGAGACTGCGGCATCCTTGGTGATGCGGCCCGTGTGGAGGCTCTGGTAGGTGTTGTCGAGACGCTGATAAATCTGGTCGGCCGACAGGGAACAGTAGTTGCAGTGATGCTGTTTTATCACTTTGTGGTTGCCGCAGTCGTGATTGTATTTGTTGAGGTCGATGTCCTTCACCGAGTTGAGGAGCTCGGTGTAACGCTGGTGTGGGAGATCCTGCGACATCCACGAGCGATTGGCTTCGATCACTTGGTTGATGGCTGTGATTAGACTGTCTTGTGTGGCCTTGTATGGCGCCTGTTGCTGAGCGAGGGAAGGCTTGTGGGCGTTGTTGGGGCAGAATGTTACAAAGTCGAGACGGCTATGGAAGTCGTTGACGCGTTGCTTGAGGGCAACATAGTCGGGATCCTGCTCGCTCCACACCACCACGTCGATTTTGAGCACGAGCAGGTCCTCGCGCAGGATGGTGTACTTGGATGATTTCAGAAATTTCTTGGGGTCGTACACCACGCGATAAATGGGGATTGTGACCTCGATCGGGCTGGAGGTGGACGCGTGGAAGGTGAAGAGATCCTTGCTTTCGGCCGGAATCACTTTTACTTGATTCTCTCCCAGGTATTTGCAACCTTGGACTGAACGCTTGCCCTTGTCGCCGCCGTAGGTTTTGGAGAATTCAAATTTGGGTTTTAGCTTTTTGAGCTGCGACTCCGATTGGCCGTTTTTGAACAAGAAAAGCACCTCGTCCATGGTCAAGTTCTCCATGCTCACGCGAATGCTGGCCTCCTGGGCGTAGGCGGTGACCAGTTGGACGGTGACGTTGGCGTAACCGAGGGAGATTGTTTGGGTCTCGTTGTCTTGCCTGTCGAGGGTAATGCGTTTCTCTTGATAGTCGGCTCGGGCGATGGCGGGCAGGAGAAGAAAGAGGGTAAATAAACAGAATATGCGGTGTGTCATATCTTGCGAGCTGTGATTTTAACGGTAGCGTTTGAGGGTCGGAAAGAGGAGGCGGGAGTGCTGGCCTGCGCCTCGGTCATGTCCTGGCCGAATCGGGTCCAGCCGTTTGGCTCACCTTCCTCGCGCACCCATTCGGCCACGTTTTGGTCCTCGGGGTAGGGGTAGGTGTTTTTTGCGTGGTAGAGCTGGTATTTGAGATATCGTTCCACGCGTAAAACGAGGTCCTTGAGGGATGCCAGGACGCCCATCTCCTTGATTGTGAGGCACACGTGGCCCTTGAAGCTCCCCGAGTATCGAATGTTTGGGTGCCAGATGTCGGTGCGGAAAGTGAAGATGGGGTTGCCGTCGGCCGAGGGGTAGTTGTTTGGGAGAACTATCGACATCTTGTGGAGGTAACCGAAAATAGGTTCGCGGGGCACGGCGCCCTCCTTGACGCCGACGATTGATTTCACGCGGTACCAAATCTCGTATTCGGTGGGCAAGCCCATTACATTTTTGCGGCGGATGATGTAGGAGAGCGAAGGGGTGCGTGGATTCTCGGCGGCTGCTTTGCGTTTTGCGCAGAGGGAGTCGAGTTCCTTCCACTCCTTCCACAGGCGCGCGTCGCGCCCCGACAGCTCTTTTTGGTTGAAATTGTTGATAGCTTCGTTCATAGCTTATCCAGCGATGGGTACAGAGATAAGGTGAAGGTGGTCAAATGGTTGGATGTTGTAATCGATGAGAGCTTGCTCGCGGCCGTCCTCGTCCTCGAATTCGAGAATCTCGGGTTCCTCGCCGTCGTCCATAATCTGGCCCAAGAGGTACTGGATGGGGTTTCCTCCGTTGTCGAGCTTGGGAAGCTCGAATACGGCTACGATGCTGGCGATTTGGTCGCGGATTGTTTTGTTGGGGTCGGTGACTTTGACCTCCACTTCTTCGTAGGAGGTGCCGTCGATTGTGAGGTTGATGATGAAATCATCAGCGTAGTCGATTTCTTCGTTTTGCATATTTCGGGTATTTTTATTTAATTATTTTTTCGAATGCACGAATGCACGAGTGAACGAGGGGCGAGGCAGGGGTGACGAATGCGCGAGGGGGGACGGTTACCAGAGCCAGGCGCCTCGTGGTTGCGAGTAATTGGGAGAGCGGTAATGCTCGAATCCGTTTTTGAACACAATCAGTTGATAGGTGTCGACCTTGATTACTGCTGGCTCCTGGAGGCCGAAACGGAACATGGCCAATTCATATCGGCGCCCGTCGGGGGAGAATCGGATGATAAAGTCGGCTTTGGTTTCGGGATGAGCGCCGTAGAAACGCTCAAAGGTGTCGCGTATTTCCTCCTCGTCGAGCCACATATAAGCAGAATATTGTGATTTTCCTTGTGTCCACCCAAGGGCAAGCTTCTTGGGCTTACCTGCCATATGATATTTCATTAGCGAGCCGTCGTTGAGTTTGTCGAACGTTCCGTCCCACAGGGCCTCCATAATCTGTGATATCTCCACCTTTGTATCATCCTCGGAAAGGGGCAACCACTTCTTTTCCTTCTCCTCCCACACCTTAGCCTCGGGGCAATACCGATAGCAATATTGCCGCATATACCCCTGATAGGGAGATTTCTCAGGAACAGGCTGCCTTTGTGCTTCTGGGCAAGATTTCAATAATTGCGCGCAATATTGGGGTAGCGTCCATTTATGAGGAATAAAATCGGTAACATTATTTTCAGGAATACATTCGGCTTTTTCCCACAACAGGAGCACGGATTTTTGAGGTCCAGCGGTCCAAACGGCCACACGTCCCAATGGAGCCATACCAACGACCAAATGGGTATAGTCAGTGTCGCTCTTCCACAGGTCAATGATTTGTTGTGTAGGGAGTGGGGTTTCCAAGAGATAATATTTTTGTTCGACAAGTGATAACCACAGAATGCTCAATCGATAAGGCACCGGTTTCTCATCAACAAGCGAAATGACGGTAGAAAGGATTTCCCCCCAGTCACACCTAAAGGGGATAGCCTTAGGAATCTCGATTGCTTGATTGTCGTCGATCCATAGCAAGCCGAAATACACATCCGTAGGGAACTCATACGGAGCGCAACCAGAAATTTTTATGTCGAGTAGATGGGAGCTCAAAATGTCAAGGAGAAAAAATTTACACTTTATTGGTAATGTTCTTTTTGAGATTCTTTTGATCTTCTTTCTTTTTCTTCTCGCTGTCCACAAGAGACACCATTGGTGGCTGGCCGGCATTAATGATTTTCACTTTGAATGATTCTCCAGGAAAAGAATACATATAATTTACCCCTTCAGAGCAACTCCCCGGTGGTGTATCATCTCCTGAATATAGGATACGGCATATCCTTGCATTGTCATCGTAGTTACATTCGTTTCCGAAATTGGCTCCGTCAATTCCAAAAAAATCTGCGATATCCATTCCATCTGAAAAATCTAACGTGAGTAATGTTTTCAAACGGCTTTTGGAATAGTCGGCGGTCAATTGACAAGAAGAAGTGAAGTGGAGATATTTTCGACGTAGATTACGATAAAAATCACCCGAATATCCACCTTCTGGCACAAGCCACACACGCTTATCTGCAGAGGAAACTTCCTTTACCATTTGCTCAGCAAGGCCTTGCAATTCGCTTGGTATTGCATAAGGAGCAAAATCATCCCGGAATAGACTCTTAAATCCTTCGTTATGAGGACCCTTAACGGCAGTAAGCATCATTTTAAGAGAGATTGTGCTGTATTCCCCTAAACGGTAACCAGTAAATTTTAATTCGTCGTCGTTTTTCTTACACTTAAGAGTGGTTCTCTGGGGATTATTATTTTCATCGTAAAATTGGCAATATTGTTCTTCACCCCACTTTAAGTCAACCCATCCTAACTGAGGTAGTGCATCTACAATAGGTCTTAAATTTTGAGAGTCAGAAGTGGAACTTTGAGTCCATGGATTGGAAACAAACATATAAGCGCTCTCATTATTCTGAGATCCAAACCATCTTTTGGACCCGATCTCACTCAGAGATGATAAAATTTTGTTGTCTATGATCGATTTGGATATATATTTAACTCCTAATGCAGTTGCTTTCACAGCGATACTATCATTTGTAAGAGTTTCAACGAAATCGGCTGTAGCATTTACTGCTTTTGCGCCGTTTTTAATTGTTTCGGCATTTTTACGAGGGATGAAATTATACAATACCCTTTCACGATTGATGCCATCAACATAACTTCCACCCACATCGGAATGGCACCCTGGGATAATAATTTCTTTTCCGTTTCCGATAAAACTGCCAATGTTTACTAAAGCGAAATTTTCTCGGAATTCATCGCCAGCACATATATGCAATACATATCCCATACTTTTGGTTTTGGGAATGTATAGCCCATAATCATATGCATTGAGATAATGATAGATGTCTTTACATTCTGGGGGGACAAGATCAGTATTTTCAAGTAAATCTTTGAGGGAATTGACCCATCCATCTTTCTGCTGTAAGAATCCAATAGAGGCTACGGTGTCATAAATTCCGAGGAATTCAACTTTAACGTTAGAACGGTTAATTATTCCTGTGCCCGCTCCTCCAGGATTCAAAAAATTGTGTTCCATGAATGGAAGCCTCCCATTTTTTACAAGCGAACGAGCAGTGTTAAATTCTTGCAAGAACTCGTTTTCCCTCGGAAGTGGCTTAGAAGACGCGTCTCGAGCAGTTAATTGAGTAAATAATCGAGCGCATGTGGAACCGCGACTGAATCCAAAAACATAGAAATGAAAATAAGTGCTTTCATTTATTCGAGAACTTAAACTACTAAGGTAATCATGGATATGTTTTACTGCTTTACCAACAAGAGTAGCAACGCCCGTTGGCCCAAAGCCAAATCCTAAACCAATAATATTTTGTTTTAACCCATATTTGATACCAATACTTTCCGCTCCACTGCCTTCTACATATACATTGAAATAATAGGTTTCGGCTGTGTTTTGCTGCTTGTTTAAGAGACTATGCAATATGGCGACATTAGAATAAGATTTCTCAGTATCGTCATGCATGGTATTTGTGTCGATAACAGCCTGAGATTGAAGGCGTTCCAAATCCTCAAAGAGATTGGTTACTTCTTGATTTTTTCTTTCTATTTTAGGTAAATAAGCGTTAGAGATTATTTGTCGTTGTTCTTCAACACTCAATACCGAGTAAATAGATTTTTCGTATATCCGAGCATCTTCGTGAACTGCGGTTATTTTGCTGGAGTAGTCTGCTTTTAACCTTTTGAGTTCTTTTTGTGCTTTTTCTAATTCTGAAATCTTATTTTGGATATCATCATATGAATCAACTTGGTCAGGTGTGCCATTTTTAGGATCAGAATATTGTTTATTTTTTAGAGGCTTCTTTTGGTTGTAGGTGTGGTAATGGGCTTGTTGCACCATGTTGTTGGAGGTGCCGTCGAAGAAAACGCCGATATGGAAGTGCTTGATGAACTGCTGTTCGGCTTCGTCGGTTTTATCGGGATTGTTAGCGTCGATGTAGTTAATCATAAAAGTCGGGTGGCGTTGACTATTTATGTGATTGTAAGGGGAGGGTGGGGGGAGGGGTTTGGTCGCCGGGGGTTTGGCCGTCGAAGGTGATGGAGATGATGCCGCCGTAGACGCAGCGGCAGGTTGAGGATTTCAGGAGGGCGGGTTGTCCCTGGAGGAGGTTGTCGTTTTTGCCGTTCATCCAGGGGTAAGGGGTGTTGGGGACGCAGGGCATTGGGGTAAGGTGGCCGTGGTTGGCCGAAGTGGCGCGTCCGGTGGGTGGATAGGCGGTGGTGTGGCATTTGCCGAATGGGGCGATGTTGGCCATCGACTGGTGGTCGGCGATGTTGGCCTGCGGTTGCCCGGTAAGGAAAATGGTGCGCGTGGGGAAGACGGTGAGCGTAGAAATCTTGTCGCCCAGGGTGCAACGGATTTTGGCTGTGGAGCACACGTAGGAGTCGGCCATGGGTTAGTTGGTTTTCACCATCGCGGCCTTGATGTCGATGCGCTGGGCGGCATTTATGGCCATGGTGTCGGAGGCTTTTTGGTGATGAGTTTTGGAGTAGAGGGCCATTTGGTCGGAGGCCTCCTCGCGAATTGTGGTCGCGGAAACTTGGAGGCGGTCCTTGACACGCTGGTCCATGTTCTCGTCGACGGTGACGAAACGGTTGGCCGAGACGGCGAGGGAGTCGTTGTGGTCGATGGATGTAGAACGGTCGTTCCCGACGTGCTCGCGTATGTCGTTGTCGGCGGTGCGCTGCATGTCGTGAGAGGCGGCGATGAATATGTCGTTGTCGGCCGAGGCGTTGATGTCGTGGCCGGCGTGCATAATTATGTCATTTTTGGCGTAAAGCTCGATGTTGCCGGTCGATTCGAGGCGGATAAGTTTTTTGTCGGTGGAGAAGGTGAGGATATAGTTTTCCTTGCCGTTGTCGTAGATACGGATGTAGCCGTTCTCGCCTTGGTCGTGAATCTCGATTGTGTGGCCGTTGCGGGTGCGGATGGCTTTGACCTCGTTGGCACCGGGCAGCCAGGCTCCGTCGGGGTTCTCGGGGCCGTTGTAGAGCGTACCGGTGACGTAGGGACGCTCGGCGTTTCCACCCTCAAAGCCTATCATCACCTCCTCGCCAATCTCGGGGATAAAGCTGAAGCCTTTGCCTCCACCGGCGTGTGGTTGAGCGATACGTAGCCAAGGGGTGATCATCTGGGAGTCGAGTTCGGCTTGCCAGTCGAATTGCACACGGATGCGCCCCAGATGCTTTGGATCCTCGTTGTCGATAACCTTGGCACGGCAAGATTTGGCCGAGGGGTAGATGTCGGAGCGCGTGTATGGGGGATTGGGGCATGAGGCGGGGATTCCGGTGAAGCTGTTGTAGTAGGCGGCCATTTCCGAGAATGTGTGGGTAATCTCGGTGATGAGAATGGCGCTTTGCTCCACTTCGTTGGTGTCGACCAATGGGTCCTTGGCGAGGTATTTGTCGCGTATAATAAGGGTGGAGCCGATACGTAGCTGCGAGGCGTAGGATGTGCCTGAGTAGGTTAACATTTGCGATTGCTCGCCGAGCGCCTGGGCTTGGGTGGATACGGCGAGAATGGTGTCGCGGGAGTCGACGTCGGCGAAACCACCCGAGTGAAGGTTCTGCAAGGTGGACTTGGTCATGTTTTTACGCGAGGCCGAGAGGATAGCGTCGGCCAGTGGGTTAACATCCTCCTCGAGGGTGTCGTCGCCGCCACGGGATTGCCCGGCGTAAGAGTTATAGGATGAAGCGACATGGTTGAAGGCGGTGTGCCGCATCTGCAGGTCCACGTTGTAGGAGGGTAGGTCCTGGCTTGGGTATCCGAGAGTAACGGTGTCGCCTTTGATGATTTGGCCGAACACCATTCTCTCGCCGTCGTTGTATAGCCATTGGCCGAAACGGCAGGCCAGACGCTGGATAAATGCGTAGTTGCTTTCGTTGTATTGGACGGTATAGGGTAGGGGATCGGTGAACGAGGGGTCGATCTCGGGGTTGATGTTTTCGCTGTAATCGCTGGTGACGTCTTCGATGATTTCGGCGAGGGTGAGATTCTCGAAAGATTTGCATGTGGGGTTGTCGAGCAAGAGGGCTTCGTAGCTACGAGCCTCGACGTCGACGACGTATTCCGACTCCGACCGGCTGCCGTGAGCCGAGGTGATTATGCCGTGGAATCGGAGGTCGGCAGTGTGGGTGTTTTCGTCGATTTTGGAGAGGTTGGCGATTGTGGCGGTTTCGAGGGTGAGGGTTACATCCTGGCCGATGATCAGGCCGCAGAGGTTGAACAGCGGGTCCTGGCTGTCCTCCTTGGGCCCTTTGCGCATCTGGAAAGAGAGCACATTGGGTTGCATGAGCGATTGGCTCAGGGAGAATGCGTCGACATGATATTCGGTGCCTGCGATTTCGATCAGGAAGTTTTGGGATTTGTCGTTGCCGATAGTAAGCTGGAGCGCGGTTACAGTAGACGCCATTCTCGATTAGAAGGGGTTAAGTTTGTTGGTGATGGTGCTAAGCACGTGGTTGGTGAGGTTGCCAAGCACCGAGATGACGGGTTGAGTGGTCCAAGCGTTGAGGAAGACGGCTGAGTTGGCGGCTCCGATGCGCACCACTTGAGCGGATATTCGTATAGTGGTGTACATGAGCTTGCTGTCGTTGTCGCTGAATTGGTCTTGTAGGGCAACGCAGTAGGCGTTGGCGAAAGCCACTGTTTTGTATGTAGGCTTATTATCGGAGGAGTAGATACGGAAGCGGAGGATGCCGGATTTCACCTCGTATTGGTTGAACATCCAGTTGTAGAAGAACATGTCGTCGTCGCCGGTAGCTGGAATCACCATAGTGATTTCGCCGCCGACGGGTCGGGCGGAGGGAACACCTGTACTGTCGAGCGCCTGATTGAAGGAGTAGTTGCAGGACACGACGCCGTAGGTGCGACCTCCGATTTTTAAGCAGCCATGTAAAGCCATAAACCAGGGAGTGAGGAAGGTGTATAGCTCCCTTCGGTGAGGGGGCTATACACCTTGATGAATGATTAGTTGTCGAGAGTCCAACGGTTGTTGTGACGGGCGTTGCCAATGGAGATTTCCTTGGCGGAGATAGTGAATTCCTCGTACTGGAGGAGGTCGTTGGTGGCGTCGTAGGTTTCGGCGTAGTCAACGACGTAGCCTTCCTTGAACGAGAGGTGCTTCATCTCGCCGCCCTGGCGGTTGGGGAAAGAGATTTGGCCCGACTTGCTCATGTAGGTGTCGATCATCCACTCAAGGATGTCGGTGTTGCCGTCGTCGTTGGATTTCACCTTAACGGTGATCTTTCCGCCGCGGGTAGTGCCGGTAGGCTGTCCTTCGATGTCGGTTTGCTGGTTGAGTTGATACTTCACGAAGATCACCTCGCGCTCTTGGATACCATCAGCAGAGATGGTGGCTGTTCTTGTTGCCATGTGTTTAATGAATTATATGGTTAAAAAAGTAAGGGTTAATCGACATTTTGGACATTTTGGTCCCAATCGACTCCGGCGGTGCCGTTATGGCCGGTTAGCTCGATGAAGAAGTTTTTGGCGGCGAAGAAGGGCTTAAGCTCGACTTGCACTGAGATGTCCTTGGTGGTGGGGTCCTGGTTGATGCCCTTAAGGTTGTAGCTTTCAATGAGTTTGCCCGGGCCCTTGTAGTCGCTGAGGAAGTCGTGGACGGCTTGCTGGAGCTCGCCTTTCACTTGACTGTTCCAGTTGATGAAAGCCTCGTCGTTGAAGAAGTTTTGGAACACTTTTCCTATCCAGTCGAACACGCGGACGATTGGATACTCCTGAAGGCCGAGGGTAGCGCCGTTGTAGAGGGAACGGTTGGAGAATGCCATCACGCGGCCATCCTCCTCGACGATGGGCACAACACCTTGGTCGATGATGGAGGCGATTTCGGTTTTGCGGAAGTTCATGCGGGCGCCCTTGACGTTGCTGAGGGTGCCGTATTTTTTGCCGGCGATACCTTGTGAGATCACCACGTCGTCGGTGTTGGTCATGCGACCGGCGAGTGCGGCCGAGGCTGGGATGAAGAGGTCGTCGTCCTCGCGGGCTAGGTCGGATTTCTTTCGGCCCATGATATAGTTGGCGGTCATGACGACGTTGCCCAGCTGGATGTCCTGTCCTTGCAGTTCGGCGTCGTCGAGCTCTTCCTTAAGCATGGAGAAATTGAGGGAGTCCTTGAAGTCGGTGATGAGCATCACCTTGTTTTTGTAAGCGGTTTGACCCCACATTCTCACGGTGTCGGCGTCGCCCAGGTATCCGGGGAGCACGAGCAAGGAATAGTTTTTCTTGAGGCTAAGGCGATCGTAGTATTGCTCGAGCTCGTCGCGTATGGCCAGAGTGTCCTCCGAGTCGTGGGTGTTGAGCTCCGATTTGTCGATGTTCATCAGGGTGATACAGTCGACTTTGGATTGTCCGGCGTTGGCGAAGAACGAGTCGAGGGAGCGATAGGTCACCTCGAGGTCGTGAATATCCTGGTGGACGTTGTAGAGGTTGTTGCAAAGGTTTTCCTCGGCACGGTCGCGTTTTTCCTTGCATTGCTCGGCGATCTCCATGGGGTCGGCTGACTCCTGGGAAAGGACCTCGAGCCACAATTCCAGCTCGTTTTTGAGCTTGGAGCGTGCTTCGTCGTAGGTCGACTCGTTGAGAAAGACGTTTTTGACGGCTTTACGTCGTGGGTCCATGTTTTCAGCGCCTTTGAGAAGGCCTTTGATGAGCTGGAAGCCGCCGAATTTGTCAAGGCCTTTCAGAGCGGCCTGAAGAGATTGCTCGGGGGAAAGGGATTGAGCGGGGGCTTGTTGCTGCTCGAGCTGAGGGGCGCCTTGGTTGGCGAGTTGTTCTTGTGTAGCCATGGTGATTATTCAGCTTCTTTAATCTCGGCGAGGAGTGATTGTAACACATTTTTTAGGCTTTCACGCGAGGAGGGGTCCTTCAGGGCGTTACGGAGGGGCTTGTTTTTCTCGAGCTGACGAATGATAGCGTTGTAAGCGTCGATTTTGGCCTTTTTCTCCGACATTAGCGGGCTTTGGGCGATGAGCTGTTCGTCGTCAAAGTCCTTGATTTGACGAAACTCGAAGTCCTCATATACCGACCCTCCGTCCTCGGTCTCGAGGGTGACGCCTTCCTTGGAGGGCTGGTAGTGCTCGAACACTTCCTTTAGATTTTTGGGCTTGAAGCCTTGGCGTTCCTCGTCGGTGTTAGGGGCGTTGTCAGTGAATTGGTCGGCATAGAGCGTGCGATTCTGCGGAAACTCTATGATTCCGTCCTGGGCGTTGGCGTCCAGGACCTTGGTAATTACCGTTTTCTTTGCCATAATACGTATTTTGGATTGGTTGTTTTCAGCTGGAGGTTTGGGCTTACTGATGAGTCGCGCAAGCCGTTTTAACAGGTTAATCATCTGAGTCGATCTCCCAAAGGATTTCGTTGGTCTCGGGGTTGTGTTTCATCGTCACGGTGTCGCCCGGGGTGATGTCGCCGGCGATAATCATCTTGGACAGGGGACGACGAATCTCCTTACGAATTATTCCCAACACTGGTCGTGCTCCGTAGTGGGTGTTGAAGCCCACCTTGGTGACGTAGCGTTGGGCGCTCTCGTCGATTTCAAGGGTGATGTTTTGCTCGGTGAGAGAGCGCTTGAGATTGCGCAGGTGGATTTCGAAGATCTTGGTGATCATCTCTTCGGTGATGGGGGAGAATGGGATAATCTCGGTGAGACGCGCCAGGAACTCGGGGCGGAATTGTCCCTGCATTACCTCGAGCATTTGGTCGTGGGTAGGCACAACGCCTTTCTCGAATGACTGGAAGATATAATCGCTTCCGATATTGGAGGTGAAGATTATCAGGGAGTTGGAGAAGTCGCCTACACGGCCCAGGCGGTCGTGGAGCTTGCCCTCGTCGAGAATCTGGAGGAAGAGGTCGAACACCGAGCGATGGGCTTTTTCGATTTCATCGAAAAGCACTACCGAGTAGGGATGCTGTCGAATCTGGTTGACCAAGAGGCCGCCCTCCTCGTAACCCACGTATCCCGGAGGGGCGCCGTAGAGCAATGCTACCGAGTGCTCCTCCTTGTACTCCGACATGTCGAAACGCAGGATAGCTGTCTCGTCGTTGAAGAGGAAGTCGGCCAGCGACTTGGCCAGCTCGGTTTTACCGGTGCCGGTAGGGCCGAGGAAGAAAAACGAACCCATTGGTTGGCCTTTCTTGTTGAGGCCCGATCGCGACTCGTAGATGGCGTCGAGAATGCTCTTGACGGCATGGTTCTGGCCCACGACACGGCGGTGGAGGATCTCCTCGGCGTTAGATAGTCGCTCGCGTTCCTCGCCTTGGATGTTGCCCATGGGGATTCCTGTCATGTTGGAAACCACGTCCTTGACGAAATCGGATGTGAGTTGGACGCTGGCACCCTCTTCCGAGGCGTGCATCTCGGCTCTTACCTTGGCTGAGGCCATGGCGCGGTCGAGCAGGTCGATTGCCGATGACGGCAGGCTCTTTTCAGGCAGGTAACGTTTGGCCAAGCGCACGATCTCCTCAGCCACGCCCTCTTGCACTTCCATCGCGTGGAATTGAGCGTAGGCGGGGATTTTGGATTGAAGAATCTCCACGGCTGTATCCTCCGAGGGGGTGTCGACGTTCATCTTCTCGAAAAAGGACAGGAGTTCCTTGTCCTTTTCAATCTCCTTGGTGAAGCCGTCCACTGAGGCGGTGCATATCAATTGTAGGCGATTTTTCGACAACAGCTTTTTCAGCAGCGGCAGGATGCCGTTGAGTAGGGATTGGCGATCCTCCACTTGGTGGAAGTTCTCAATCACGAGCAAAGCTTGGGGATGGGTTGAAATCTCCTCAACGGCTCGCTTGAAACGGTCCTCCACCTCACCTTTGTAGCTTACGCCTTGGGTGAGGGAGATGAGGTCGAGCTCAACGGGATAAAGGGCTTTCAGTGACGATGGGGCGCGCCCTTCCTTGACGGCTTGGAGAAGACTATGGATAAGGGAGGATTTTCCCACGCCGGTTTCACCTATTATAATAAGGTTGGCCTTGTCCTTTCGGGAGAGCACCTCGAGGATTGCTTGGGTTTTGTCGTCGAATCCGATTATTGGCATGGCGGGGAGGTCGCTCATCATCTCGGTATAACAGCCAGAGGTGCCAACGGCATTGTCCACCGCGGCAAACCGCGGGGCACCGTGGCTTGTAGATGTAGCGTTGCTTGCATCGTTGGAGGAGCCTACCGCGTTGAGTATCTGCGAGGGGGAGAGGGGCAGGGTCTTTAGCTGGTCGGCTGTGAAGCCTACGCCGGGGGATACAACGGCCGCGAGCAATGCTTCGGGGGTTATCTCCTCGCTGCCGAGGTTTCCGGAGATGTCGCGTGCTGCCTTGATCACGCTTTTGGCCTCGTCGCTGTATTGCGGCTCTTTCATGGGGTAGGGCGACTTGGGGCATTGGCCAACCTTTATGTCGGCCCAGTCGAGCACGTAATAGTAGTCGGAGTCGATACGGTTCTCGATGAAATCCACCAGTCCCATGTTTTTGTGAAGCAGGGCACGGAGCAGGTGGGCAGGCTCGATTTTTGGGGAACGGTTGTCGAGGGCGAACGATTTGGCGATGTGCAAAAAGTCGTTGGGGACGGTCGATAGGAGTTCGGTATATTTATCCATAATGTGATGGATATTAGGGAATTAATTCAAGGTCGGATTTACTTATGGTGATGCTTGCGTAGCCGATGTAGTCGATTGCGATTGACACTTGCGAGCGGTTTTCGCTGGCGAGAGTGACGATGCCTTCAAGGCCTTGGAGTTTGCCGCGGGCGATCCTCACCTTGTCGCCTTTTTGGACGCGTTGGGAGATTGTTACGTCGCTGTCGGCGTTACCGAGCATGAATTTGAATCGCTCAATTTGGTCGTCGGGGATAGATGCGATTTTCGACTCGCCGGGAGCCCTCATCAAGGATTTGACAAACGACAGGCGCTCGATTTCTCTTGCCCGTGCCTCATCGGTGCGGAAAAACACCAACAGGGGTAAAACCACTCTCTCGATTTTCTTGCGGCGGTCGCTCCACTGGTGGAGCTCGGTTTGTGTGGGGACAAAAGTTTCTATTCCTAATGCGTTGATTTTTTGGGCGGAACGTCTTTCGCAATTTACCTGAACCCGTGCTACAAACCAAAGGCTAGGGCGCGCTTCGCGGACGTTAGTCCCAATGGCCAACGCTTGCACTGTGTCATTTCCAGATGTGTTTCCCATTGCTAATGGCTTGCTGGTTTACAGGTATAATCTCTATCTCTACGTTAGAGAAAGACATTTTTATAGACGAGTCACCGATATAGAATAAGGAGCGGAAACGTTCTCGGTCGAATCTCTAAAAAATTGAAAAGAAGCACATAAGAGCGTGCCGGGGCGAGGGTGCCCCGAGTTCTATTTTCATGTTAATTCACCTTTCTAGCCCCAAAAAGCGACAAAGATATTAACACATTAGTGTCTCTTAAATTTTGTAAAAATTGCGTTTAGTTCATTGAAAATCAAG
>CAZLSW010000020.1:0-49129 GCA_964562375.1 uncultured Muribaculaceae bacterium
TGATGGCTAGGGATTTTTTTAGTTACGCACAAGACGTCATATTTCGGATGGTTACTAAGCAGGAGGTCGGGCCGCGCCGGCCCGGCAGCATTAAGTGGGAAGTCGGGCCGTGCCGGCCCGACATGCCCTCCTGTCCCGCCGACACGGCGGGACCTCCTACTTGACCGGGCCCCGACATGGCCTCCTGTCCCGCCGGCACGGCGGGGCCTCCTACTTGACCGGGCCCGGCATGGCCTCCTGTCCCGCCGACACGGCGGAACCTCCTACTTAACCGGGAGCCCTGACATGGCTTCCTGTCCCGCCGGCACGGCGGGACTTCCTACTTAGCCAGCACGGCGGGACCTCCTACTTGAAGAGGATCCCATCAGCTCCATAAGCCCCATAGGCCCCATGTCGTTTTGTTAAATAAAATGATTTTAGGGGGTGGATGGCGGGGAAAGTTTTGTGGAGTGGGGAAAAACGCGTATATTTGCAAGCTGAAAAAATAGCTATGTAAAATAGCGGCCGCGTTTCCACCCATTGATCGGCGCCTTCCCGCGAGGCGTGGGCGATTGGAGGAGCGACGTGGCGGCTTGTGACATTGGAAATACCTTTGGTAGAGAAAAAGAGAAGAAGCCATAGGAAAAGACAGTGGAGCGACATTGGAAAAAATAATTAAATAACTCAATAAACAACATTAACTAAACACATGCAAAGCAAAGGAACCCTTGGGAGTATCGTGGCCGGCGTGATCGCGATTTTCTTGGTGCTTGTGTGCCTGTTCTACCTGAGCTTCTCGCTGGTGAGCAACCATTACGAGGGCAAGGCGCAGGCTTACGCGCAGCAAGTAGCCGGGCCCAACGCCTCTCCCGACGCAATCAACAAAGCCTACAAGAGCTACCTCACCGACTCGCTCGGGAACAAGCCCATTTATCTTGGCTACAATTATTCCGAGATCCAGAAGTGGGGCGTAGGCCTTGGCCTTGACTTGAAGGGCGGTATGAACGTAATCCTTCAGGTGTCGATGCCCGACATTCTCAAGTCCATGAAAAATGCCGAGACCGACACTGTATTTGATGCCGCTCTCGCCGCAACCGACAAGATCGTGAAATCCCACCAGAGCGACGACTTTGTGGGCACATTCGTTAAAGAGTATCGTCAACGCGCTCCGCAGGCTGATTACGCCGTGGTATTCCCCAACGTGGTGAAGGCCGGCGCTAATGATGCCTCGGTTGCCTCGACCTTGAAGGCCGAGGTGAAGGACCGCGTGAACAACTCGGCCACCAACGTGCTCCGCTCCCGTATCGACGCTTACGGCGTGGTGTCTCCCAATATCCAGGTGCTTCAGGGCAAGGACGGCCAGATCCTGCTTGAGCTCCCGGGCGTAAAGGAGCATGAGCGCGTGCGCGACCTGTTGCAGCGTTCGGCCAACCTTGAGTTCTACGAGACTTACAAGAGCTCGGAGATCGCCGCCCAGCTTCAGCAGCTCGACGCCGAGCTCCGCAAGGACACAATCGGCGACGGCACTGGCCTGTGGAATCATTTCGCTCAGGTTGACATGCAGGGTTCGCCCGTGATTGGTATGGCTACGCAGACTCAGCAGGACGCTATCAACGCTATCCTTGCTTCGGCTGCCGCCAAGCGTATCCTTCCGGCCAACTTGAAACTGCTGTGGGAGGTTAAGCCTCAGACGGTGCAGTTCACCGACACTGTTTCGAAGGCTAAGAAGGACCTTGACCTGTATCGCTTGATCGCGTTGAAGACTAACAACGGCAAGGCCGCTTTGGATGGCTCTTGCGTGATCGCTGCCCGCGCCGACTATGAGCAGATGCAGGGCAACGTGGTGTCGATGACGATGAACAGCGAGGGCGCCAAGCAGTGGGCTCGCGTTACCGGCAACAACATTGGTAATTGCGTGGCCATCGTGCTTGACAATTATGTATATTCGTTCCCGCGCGTGAACACCGCTATCGAGGGTGGCCGCTCGCAGATCACTGGCGACTTCACCGTTGAGGAGGCTCAGGACCTCGCCAACGTGCTGAAAAGCGGTAAGATGAACGCCAAGGTGGAGATCATCTCCGACATGGTGATTGGTCCGTCGCTGGGCCAGCAGGCTATCAAGGCCGGTTTCATCTCGTTCATCGTGGCCCTGGTGCTGTTGATGATTTTCATGATGCTGATTTACGGCGTGATCCCGGGCTTGGTTGCCAACTTCGGTTTGATTTGCAACCTGTTCTTCACACTGGGCATTCTGGCGTCGTTCCAGGCGGTGTTGACGCTGTCGGGTATCGCTGGTATCGTGCTTGCCTTGGGTATGGCGGTTGACGCCAACGTGCTTATCTTCGAGCGCGCCAAGGAGGAGCTTCGTTTGGGCAAGAATGTGCGCCAGGCAGTGGCCGATGGTTACAGCAACGCATTCTCGGCTATCTTCGACTCCAACTTGACCTCTATCATCACGGGCGTGATCCTGTTGCTTTACGGCACGGGCCCCATCAAGGGCTTCGCCACGACGTTGATCATCGGTATCATCTGCTCGTTCTTCACGGCTGTTTACTTGAGCCGCATCGTGTTCATCCTTGGGGCTAAGAGCAAGTGGTTCCAGAACCTCACTTTCTCGACTCCTATCTCCAAGAACATGTTGACCGGCACCAAGATCAACTTCCTTGGCCAGCGCAAGGTGAGCTTCACCGTGTGCGGTATCTTTATCGCCATCGTGATTTGCTCGCTGTTCGTTCGCGGCATGAACCAGGGTATCGACTTCTCGGGCGGTCGCAACTACGTTGTGAAGTTTGACAAGCCTATCAATACTGTTGACCTGCAGCAGCGTTTGGCTCCCGAGTTCCCCAACTCGACCGTGTCGGTAATCACCATCGAGAGCTCCGACCAGGTGCGTATCTCTACCAACTATAAGATCAACGATGATTCCCAGGACGTTGAGAAGGAGATCGTGGCCAAGTTGTTTGCGGCTCTTCAGCCCGACCTTCGTCCCGGCATGACTCCCGAGGAGTTCTCCACAACCGACGAGACGCAGGGTATCCTGCAGTCGCAGAAGGTAGGTCCTACTGTGGCCGACGACATGCGCAACGAGGCTTACATCGCTGTGATCCTGTCGCTGATCGCTATGTTCCTCTATATCTTGCTGCGATTCCGTAACGTGGCCTTCTCGGTGGGCGCTCTCGCCGCCGTGGCTTTCACCGCGTTCACGATTATCGGTTTCTACTCGATATTCTGGGGCGTGTTGCCCTTCGCGATGGAGGTTGACCAGACGTTCATAGCGGCCATCTTGACTGTGATCGGTTACCAGATTAACGATACCGTGGTGGTATTCGACCGCGTGCGTGAGAACCTGGGCTTGTATCCCAAGCAGAATTTCTACGACACGGTTAACCAGTCGGTAAACGCCACGTTGAGCCGTACGATTATCACCTCGGGCTCCACGTTCCTGGTGCTGTTGTGCATCTTCATCCTTGGTGGCGACGCCATCCGCTCGTTCACTTTCGCGATGCTGTTTGGTGTGATCACCGGTACGTTGGCAACCATCTATGTGGCTTCGCCGGTGGCTTACCTGATTGATGCCCGTCGCGGCACATCGGCTAAGCGCTCGGCCGCCCTTGCCAAGTAAAATTATAGCGGACTAGATAAAATTAGAGCCGTTCCCAGTGGGGATGGCTCTAATTTTTTATGCTCAGGCTTGCAAAATCGGCTAAAAAATGGGTGAAAAAGACATATTTTTGAGCGAGATATGTAGTAATTTTGCAAAATGAACCAATCGACAAGAAAAATTGCATTAACGATGCTTCTCGCTCTGTGTATCGTGCTGTCGCCGATGGCTCAGATAGTGGTGACGGAGCGCCATGAGGCCATCAATGCCGACTCGCTGCGCCGTGCGTTCGACAACAGCCCGTATTTCGGGTTGTACAAGGATAATTACTTCATATTCGGCACGACGGTGGGACAGAAGCCCACGAGGGAGAATTCCAATGTGAAGTTTCAGATTTCGGTGTCGCAGCGTTTGACCAAGTCGACGTTGCCGTGGCACACTTACCTCTACCTGTTCTACACTCAAAAATGTTTTTGGAACGTGCTTGAAGAGTCGCTCCCTATGACCGACTTGAATTTCAACCCAGGTATCGGCTGGGCCAAGCATTTATTCGTGAAGGACCGCTATATCGGCAAATTGATGCTTGTCGTGGAGCATGAGAGCAACGGTAAGGACGGCGACGCGTCGCGCTCGTGGAATCGTATAACGATGGGGGCCAACATCATGATCGACCCTCAATTCATGGTGCATGGCAAGGCTTGGATACCGATAGTCGATGGGGAGAACAATCGTGATATCCTCGACTATTGCGGCATCTACCAGATAGGCACGTCGGTGATGAGCGCCAACAAGCGTTTCGGTGCGGCTGTGATCCTCACCAAGCGTCGCGGCTGGAACTTGAATTACAATACGGTAGTGGAGCTGTCGTATCGTTTCTCCAACAACCAGAATCAGTTTTTCTTCGCCCAGTATTACAACGGCTACGGCGAGGGACTGCTTGATTACAAGCAGTTTCACTCGCAGTTCCGTATAGGCATGGTGATCAAGCCTGAGTTGTTCTCCGATTATTAGATCCTGTTCCACAAAAAAGCCCTGCGGGTTGCCGCGGGGCTTTTTCGGGTGCACGAACGCACGACAAATCGAGAGAAGGGGGAGTCGATTCGTCGGGGTGGGGGTTATTCTTCGGCGTAGCCGAGGATAGTGGGTGATTGGATGTCGACGCCGAATTCGCGGGCGCGTGCAAGGATGGCGCGTGCCAGTTTCGGCTTCAGGTCATCGGGACAGTAACGGAAATATGCCTCGGCGGCGCGCACATGTGCGGCGTCGGGCATGGGGAACTCTCGGCGTTCGGGCAATCCAAACACTGAATCGGGAAGTTCTTTTCTCTCGTCGTAGGAAATTATGTCGCTCATAATAATTGAGATTTTGGTGACAAAAAAGGATGATGAGCGCCTTCCGCTGCGTGGGATCGCGCTCATCATCTATAACGTAAGGGAAGTGACAAAGGTTCACTACCCATGGAGTATCAATACATCACCTTGACGGCCGTGGTGCCTTGGCGAAGGATGTACACTTGTCCCTTCTGAGGATTAGCCACGGGCATTCCCTGGAGGTTGAAGTACTGGCCAATGAGGTTGCCCTGGGCGTCGACCTCAAGTGACTCCACGCCCGAATTGTCGAGTTTGAACCAGATGGCGCTGCGGGAGATGATGGAGTTGAATTTGCCGTTGATTTGTCCGGAGAGTAAGCATCCATAGGCCGTGTTGGCCGCAAGACCCTCGTAGATTTCAGTACCGAAGTCGAGCACAACGTCGCCGGCAAGCGAGGATATCAGTTGCTCCTGCGACTGGGAGAACACCGTGCTTGCCGAGTTGCATATCGACAAAGTAACGTAATCGAGCAGGTATCCCGAGGTTACGGGGATGGTGACTTGGATACCTTGATCGGGGGAAATCGTGGGGGCTTTGCTCAGAATCGCGAAGTTGCTAACAGCGCCAATCTGCTTAAACGTGGGAGTGCCGTAAGCCAAAGATCCGGGATTCTCCTTGACGGTGACGGGGATCTGGGCGATGATGGCGTTGGACGAACGGATTACCAGATTGTAGTCGCCGGCAGTGGGGTAGGGGGTTGTCGAGGAGCTCTTGAATGAAGTAATAAATGTCATTTCAAGCTCCTCACCTTGGCAGATGTCGACGGATTGGCTGGTGCCAAAGAATTTGGAGGTAGAGCCAACGGCAAGCGACGGGGTGATGGCACCCAAATACTCCTTCATCGTGGTAGATACCTTGACTTTAATTATGGCATTGATGCCGCTGAAGATTTCACCTACCACTTGGAGGTCGGAGCCGATAACGGTGCCGAGGTCGGAGGAGAAGTTGATAGCATCACTGGAGCACTCGGCGATCAGGTACTCAGGGCCAGTGATAGCGCAGCGCACGTCGTACCATTGTCCGTCGGTGGAGCTCTTAAATGCCGGGGTGACGCGGTAGGTGCCGGATGTTGGGAAGTCGGATGCGCTGCAACGGTAGGTATAATAACCGTAACGGGGTTGCAGGTCGGAAATCGACGAATTTGCGTTCACGTAGGATACTTCGTTGTCGGAGGTGTTGACGAGTTTCACTCCCAGGTTGCCGCTCACGGCGCCGCAAGAATAGTTGGTGAACAGGCTTGCGTTGCCCGTCTCGCCAAATGTGATGTTGCTGCTGCGGGTATATGAGGAGGATTGAACATTCCATTTGCCCAGGCAAGAAATGTTGGGCACCACAGCGGTGGTGGTGGATGCGGGGATCAAACCGATGATGGCTGCCAGGCTACCGGTGTAACCGTCGGTAGCGTCGGTGCCACCAATACCTTGCTGCTCGGGGTCAAGGGTGGTCAGGAGGAAGTACCCGTTGGAGATACCGCTCCATCCCCAGTTGATGTGGAAGAAGTTGTCCTTGTCGTATCCGTCGCATACGAAAGCGTGGCCACCTTCCGAGTTTTGGCCAGAGAGGTAAACGGCGCGGCCAGCTGCTATCTCGTCGTAAATGAGTTGGTTCCAGTCGGTCAAATAGTAAGTGGTGCGATAGGCCATGTGGGTGGTGCCACCGTACCCGAAATATTTATAAAAAGCGGGAACAGCGGTCATCGAGACGGCTGCCGAGGCCGATGGGGAGTAGCTCATGTTGATCGACACGCCGCAGTCGAACATCAGCTGAGCCACTGCGTTTTTCTCCACCGAGGTGGCGTCGGAGGTGTAGGTGTCGAGCATGTTGGACCAGTCGTAGGTGTGGGCCGAGAAGTCGCTTGAAGTGTTGTATGTGGTGGAGTTTACAGTCCATGAATAAGAGTTAGATCCCACGCCAGTCGGGGGCCAGTTTTGCACCTTCATTACCTGGGCCATCGCTGTGGCTGCGCAACCGGTAACCGATGTGCTACCGTTGACAACAGGGCACATGTCGTTGTAGGGGGCGTCCTGATCCCAGAGGGTGGAGCACAGAGGCTCGATCGAGGGCTCGTCGAGCACGGGGAGCTTGTGGCTAACGGCATTGGGGTTGTTGGCTGCCCAGGCGATTTCGCGGCCGATCTCCTCGAGGTAACCCTTGAGGGCGAAAGGCATGTTGTCGGGGTCGACCATCCCTTGCTCGCTGTATCCGATGATGGGGGTGACAACGTCGTCGGCGGCGAGCACCATGAAGCCGTTATTGACGCCTCGGTTGAAAATGTAACAGGTGTTGATGTCGTGCTCCGAGGCCGTGTAGACGAGCTTCATCTGGGCCCCCTGAAGCATCTTGGCCGCGATTTGCGACTCGGCCAATCCAGCGGCCTCGAGGGCCTCGGAGGGGGAGAGCTGGCGAGCCAGCGCCGGGCTTGCGGCGAGCGCCAGTGACAGTAGGGTAAGGTGTACTTTCTTCATGTGTGATATTAAATTTTCGTAAATTCGTGTGGAATGTTGATTATCAGCTTGCAAAAATAAGCAAATAGTTGCAAAATCGCAAAAGGTTGTGCCTTTAAGCCGACATTTTTGCCTATCTTCGCGTCGAAAATAAAGACAACAATGAAAAAATTAATACTTAGCCTTGCCATTCTTTTGGCATTCGTCCCGTTCTGGGGCTGCAGCAGCGACGACGACCCGGAAACGATGCTCACTTACAAGGCCACTGTCGACTCGATATGCGTAACCCAGAGCGACGCCGCGGCCTATATGTTCAAAACATCTTTCACCGTGGCGATGCCCGACGGCTCCAACTCCTCGGGCACTGTGTCATCGGAGAATAGCTATGAGTGGAAACATGCCTTCTCCTCGAGCCCCGTGGGCCTATCTACCCTTACGATAAAGGTGGAGGCCAATCCGGCGTGCCCCTATACCAGCGATCAGCGAGCCGATTTCCCCGTGACCCTTGAGCTTGCCACGTGGATTATGAATATACAAAACGGCGGAGGTGTCGCCCTTGGATATGCCGCTCAGGGGGGCACGATAATCAATTATCTACCCATGGAGGACCAGGATGGCAACTATCTTGGTAGCCAAACCGTTGGCGAGCTTCAACAACGGATGATAGGCACCTACACTTACCATTTCCGCGCCACCCTCAACGATATTAAGCTTTACGATATCGAGGCTGAATAATCTGAGGCCTATAAGGGGAATATTCGGTGCAGAAAGCGGTATTGAGAGGTCGCGGTATCGCGGTTTCAAAAAAATTTCGTAACTTTGTGGGAAATGCCTGAAAACCGCGTTATGACCAACGAAGACGACCCCAAATTCCCCCAAGACCCCGAGACACCCGGATATCCGGGATATCCCGGATATCCCGGAAATCCCGGAAATCCCGGAAATCCCGAGAATCCCGAGAATGCCGGAAATCCCGAAATTCCCGATAATCTCGTTGACAATGAAAATATCGATATAGACGAGGAAGAAGATGATGAAAACGCCGAAAGCGAGGAGTTGCAGCTCCCCGCCCGCTCGGCGCAAGGTGGTTGGGAGCTAGTCGACACCGGCAACGACATGGTGAAGCACCAGTTGCGCGGAATGTTCCAGGACTGGTTTTTGGAGTTTGCGTCCTACGTCATTCTCGAGCGCGCGGTGCCTCACATCGACGATGGCCTGAAGCCCGTGCAACGCCGCGTGCTCCATGCCATGGAGACTCTCGACGACGGCCGTTTCAACAAGGTGGCCAACATTGTGGGCAACACCATGCAGTACCATCCCCACGGCGACGCTTCGATTAACGATGCGCTTGTGGCCTTGGGCCAGAAGGAGCTGCTTATCGACACTCAGGGCAACTGGGGTAATATCCTCACGGGTGCGTCGGCGGCCGCAGGGCGTTACATCGAGGCTCGTCTATCGTCATTCGCCCTCGAGACACTTTACAATCCCAAAATCACCGAGTGGACCATGTCGTACGACGGCCGCAAGCGCGAGCCGGTCACCCTCCCTGTCAAGTTTCCCCTGTTGTTGATGCAGGGCGTGGAGGGTATCGCCGTGGGCCTTTCGTCCAAGATTCTGCCCCATAATTTCAACGAGATTCTCGACGCGGCCATGGCCTACTTGCGCGGCGAGGAATTCACGTTGCTGCCCGACTTCCCCACTGGTGGATTCCTCGACGTGAGCCGATACAACGACGGCCAGCGCGGTGGGGCGGTGAAGGTAAGGGCCAAAATCGAGAAGATAGACAACAAAACGTTGGCTGTCACCGAGTTGCCTTTTGGTAAGACTTCTCCCACGCTGATCGACTCGATTCTCAAAGCTTTCGAGAAAGGTAAAATCAAGATACGCAAGGTGGACGACCACACGGCCGACAAAGCCCGCGTGATGGTTTATCTGCTGCCCGGCACCTCTTCCGACAAGGCCATTGACGCCCTCTACGCGTTCACCGACTGCGAGGTGTCAATCTCGCCCAACTGCTGCGTGATCCACGACAACAAGCCCCACTTCCTGGGAGTAAGCGATGTGCTGCGCCATAGCGTCGACCGCACGCGCAACTTGCTTCAACAGGAATTGGAGATTCAGCTCGGCGACGTGCGCGAGCAGCTTCATTTCGCCTCTTTGGAGAAAATCTTCATCGAGGAGCGCATCTATAAGGACAAGGAATACGAGAACGCCAAGGATCCGGAAGCCGCTATCGCCCACGTTGACAAGCGTTTGCAGCCGTTTACCAAGGATTTCTTCCGCGCCGTTACTCCCGATGACATTAAGCGGCTCTTTGAGATCCCGATGAAACGTATCTTCCGCTTCAACTCGTTCAAAGCCGACGAGGTAATACGCGGTTACAACGCTAAGATTGAGGAGATTCTGGGTCACTTGAGCCAAATCACCCAATACACCATCGACTGGTACCAGCACCTGAAGGACAAATACGGCGACCATTACCCGCGGCGCACAGTCATCCGCGGTTTCGACAACATCGAGGCCGCCACTGTGGCCGAGGCCAACGAGAAGCTCTACATCAACCGCGAGGAAGGCTTTATCGGTACAGCCTTGAAAAAGGACGAGTACCTGTGTCCTTGCTCCTCGATCGACGATATTATCATCTTCTACAAGGACGGACGCTACAAGGTGGTGAAAGTGCAAGAGAAACTGTTCATCGACAAGGGCGTGATCCACGTGGCCGTGTTCAAGCGCAACGACGTGCGCACAATCTACAACGTCATCTACCAAAACGGCCGGGGCGGCAACTATTACATGAAGCGTTTTGCCGTGACGGGCGTAACGCGCGACCGCGAGTATAACCTCACGCCAGGCGCTCCCGGCAGCCGTGTGTGCTGGTTCTCAGCTAATTCCAATGGCGAGGCCGAGGTGGTGAAGGTGACCTTGAAGCCGAAGGCCAAGCTGAAGACCCTCCAATTCGACGTCGACTTCTCCAAGCTGGCCATCAAGGGCAAGCAATCGCTTGGCAACCTTGTGACCAAGAACGAGGTTCACCGCTTCTCGCTCAAGGAGAAGGGAGCGTCGACGTTGGGTGGCCGCATGGTATGGTTCGACCCCGACGTGCTGCGCCTTAACTATAACGGCCAGGGCACCCTGCTGGGCGAGTTCCTGGGTACCGACCAGATTCTCGTCGTGCTCAAAAACGGGGAGTACTACATGTCGACCTTCGATGTGGGCAACCATTACGACGACAACATCTTGAGGATCGAGAAGTTCCGTCCGGGGCACGTCTGGACCGCCGCCCTCTACGACGCCGATCAAGGCTACCCCTACATCAAGCGCTTCACTTTCGAGCCAACGTCCAAGAAACAACGTTTCATCGGCGAGAACGACAAATCCTACCTTATCGCCTTGAGTGACGCCCCGGGTGCTCGCTTCCGCGTCACTTTCACCGAGAGCGACCCGGCCCGCGAGCCTATTGACATCGACGCGATGGAGTTTATCGGCGTGAAGTCGCTGAAAGCTAAGGGTAAACGAGTTTCCAACTTCCCTATCGACTCTATTGTGGAGATTGAGCCCCGTGAGGTGGAAGAGCAGGAGATTCCCGAGGAAGAGCAACCCCAGGAACCCGCGACGACAGAACCCGATCCCGACATCGAGCCGGAGAAATCGGACGACGAGGTGCGTGACGAAATCAACGGCCAAGAGCGACTTTTCTAACGATCAACTCAACTTTCTTACGTAAAAAACCACGAATTAACACTAATGAAAACCAATGAGTTAACTTGAAAACCAATGAATTTTAGAGAGCTTACGCTCTTAATTAACACCAATTTCTAAATAGTTTCCTCTTCGAAATTCGTGTTAATTCTTTGCGAAGCAAAGCTAAATTAATGTAAGAAAAATATAGTTTAATCACTGAATTAGTGAAAATTAGTGAGAATTAGTGGTTTCTTGGGTTACTTGCGAAACTTCAACTGCAAATAAACTATTTAGTTATGGGAAAGGACTACGGATTTTACGAATGTAACGAATCTCGCGGGTCGAAAATTCGTAGTGCCCTTTTGGTGTTGGCAATCCTCTGTTGTCTCGGGATAAACGCCCAAGAATCAGCTAATTCCGTTACTCCCGCTCGGCCAGTCACGGCGTCCTATATGTTTGAGGCGGGTTCGGCTCATCTTGCCGACACCTACCTCACGCCCCTGAAATACAGCGGCTGGAAACTGGGGCTCGCCTACGAGCGATTCCAGGCGATGAAATTCAACCCCGAGCGGTGGGTGATGCGCTACTGGGGCGAATTAGAGGTGGACCACACCGAGAACCCCGCTCGCAACGCCACCATGTGGCTCGCCGACCTCAATCTGTCGTGGGCCATGATGCACCGTTGGCGCCTCGAGCACCAAGTGACGCTTTATCTCGGCGGTCTCACGGGTGTGAACCTAGGCGCACTGTACAACGACCGCAACGGCAACAACCCTGTCGCTGTCAAGGCCGCATGGACAGTCGACCTCACCGCCATGGCCACGTGGAAGGTGACGTTTGGACGCCTACCCATCCTCTTGCGCTACCAAGCCACCATGCCCCTGACAGGCGTGTTCTTCTCCCCCGACTACGGAGAGCTATATTATGAGATCTATCTCGGTGACCACAAGGGACTTGCCCACGCCGCATGGCCCGGCAACTACTTCTCATTGGACAATCTCCTTACCGCCGACCTGCAATTCGGAGGCACTTGGTTGCGTCTGGGCTACCATAACCTATGGCACTCCTCGCGAGTCAACCACATCACCTCCCGCCACATCACCCACGCCTTCACCATCGGCATCACCGGCGAGTTCCTCTCCCTCAACCCCCGCCGCCCCTCCCCCCTCCGCACCATCCCCGCCATATAAACCAAACAAAACGCTGTTACTAAGAATCCCCTATTGGTATCCCGGTAGGTCCACTAACATTCGGTCTTGTCTTTTTGAAAAGTGATATCCGGGGATCGCATTTAATTTGGTGTTTTCGGGGATTTTGCGTAAATTTGCACACTTGCATATAATTCAATACTCAGTAACCAATCAATGCCATACTAATGAAAAGGATTAGAAAAGTGTGGACAGGAGCCTTGTTAGCTTGCTCCTTGTTAGTCCCCATGGCCGCCAACGCGGGCGCGGCCAAACAACCGGCAAACGGTTACCCCGACTTCGCTCTGGGAGCCGACGTAAGCTGGTATACCCGCATCAACAACACCTCCAATTACGCCATCTACAGCGGCCCCTCGACCTCCGATGGGGTGACGACGCAGAAGGACGTGTGCGCCGACTACGGCTTGGACGCCATTCGCTTGCGCGTGTGGGTTAACCCCTCCAACTCTCTGGTCAAGGACGGCTTCTCGGTGAAAATATCATCGACTATCACGATGACCAACACCCTGGGCTACGACGACCCCGACGACGTGCTGGCAATCGCCCGCGCCCTGAGCGCCAACGGCCACCGCTTCATGATCGCTTTCCACATGTCGGACACCTGGGCCGATCCCGCTCGCCAGTTCGTCCCCGAGGCTTGGGCCTCCTGCTCCTCGGTAGAGGAAGTGAAGGAGAAGATGGTGGAGCACGTGCAGGAAGTGCTCCAGGCCTGCTACGACTACGACATCAACGTGGCCTGGGTGCAGATCGGCAACGAGACCAACACCGGTATGCTTCAGTACACACTCCCCTCGGACTCGGGGGGCACAGCCACGGCATTCCCCTATGCCGGCGGCATCTCCTCGAGCGGCGCCGACAACTTCGTCACCTATTTCAACGCCTGCTACGATGCGGCCAAAGATATTTACTCCGACTGCAAGGTGCTCTACCAGCATGGCACCGGTTGTGACACCTCCAGGGTGCCCTGGGCTGTCAACATCCTCAAGAAAGCTGGCATAAAGATGGATCTCGTGGGCCTCTCCTGCTACCCCTTGGACGATGACCACACCGCCTCGTGGAGCACCAACACCGCAGGCCTGATCACCAACATCAACACCCTCTCCTCCACCTACGGCTACAAGTCGATAGTCTGCGAGATGGGCATGAACAACGACTGGAGCGACGATTCCAGCGACACCTCCCAAAGCGGCTGCATCGCCCAGTGCAACGAGGATGTCACCGATTTTACCGAGTACTTGATCGAGCAATTGGGCGACGCCTCCAAGTGTGAGGGCCTATTCTGGTGGGAACCGCTGGCCGACCATTTCGACGGCTACAAGATGGCTGCCGTTTACGATATCGAGGGCAACTGGTCGCGCTCCAAGGTGACGCCAAACGCCTGGTGGGACGTGATCAAGGCCAACTCAACCTTCCCCGACGGTGGCCTGGTCGACTTCACCCTCGGCGGCGGCTCGAGCGAGGAGCCCGAGACCCCCAGCACCCCGGTTGACGACGCGGCTCCCCTCTATATAGCTTATAGCGACAACTGGACGCCCACCAACCCCGCCACATTCACCCACGACGCCACCACCGGCCTCTACACAGCCAAGGTGAGCGCCTACGAGGGCTACGACAGCACCTGGTGGATCCAAATCTCCACTGCCGCCTCCACCGAGGCTGGCGCCGACAGCTACGGCTACGACAAGGGCAACGGCGAGTTTGAGGCAGCCTCCATCTATCCCACCGGCACTATCGTCAACGGCGAGACCACGGCTTTGGACGGCACCGGCAACTCCTTCATGCTCCCCTACGCCGCCGAGTGGACCATCACCGTCAACCTCGACAAGATGACCATCAACTGCTACACCACCACCCCCGACCCCAACGCCGTTGAGCCGGGCACCTACTCGGCTGACAGTGAGTTTGCTTCGATTTCCATCTATAACTGGGCCGACTCCTCGGCTAATACCTTCTATGAGATGACCTCGGAGGACGGTAACTCCTACTATTACGCGGGAGCACCTGGCCTCTCGGGATCCAACTCGTGGTGGAACTTCCAAATCGTGCAAGGCAACTGGGAGGCCAAGTGGGGCGGAAAGGCCGTGGCCAAGGAAACCGAGGTTGCCCTCACCAAGAACTCCTCAAGCAACAACTGGCTCAACAACTGGACGGTGACTAGCGATTACTATTGGTGGTTCAACCTCGAGACCGGCGCTCTCAAGATCACTACGTCCTCCACATCCCCCTGGGAGTTGAAACCCACCGCATCGATTACCTACACCGCTTACTCGGTTACCTACAACAACGGTGCCACCCAGTGGCCAGCGGTATTCGCCTACGTGCTCGATGAGGACGGCAACGAGCTGTGCGGCGCATGGCCCGGCAAACGTCTCGACCTCACCTCGACCAACACCGGCAACGAAGGCGACTATGACGAAATCTGGACCCTCTCGCTGGTAATCCAAGGCACGCCCGCTACCGTGCAATTCTCCAACGGTGGCGCTGAGGGCGACGACGAGGCTTATGTCGACGGCAAGCAGTATGGCGACAGCGGCCAAGCCGACGCCTCCAATTACGTCCTCTTCGACAATACCCGCGCCCAGTGGTCGACCGTTTACGCCTACGCGTTCACCTACGACTCCACGACCGAAGTCACCACCGAGTACACCGGCACCTGGCCCGGCACCGCCATGAGCGTTTATGACGCCGACAACAACCTTTACCGCATCTCCTTGGGCAACTCCAAGCCCTCCAAGATCATCTTCACCGATGGCGAGGAGCAAACCTCCGACCTCGATTACGTGGCCGGCACTACCTACACTTACACCCCCGTCGACCCCAACGCCCTCTACCTCGTGGGCACATTCTGCACCTCCACCGGGCAGTGGGACGGATCTTGGTTGTTTGACGACCAATACAAGTTCTCCACCGAGGACGACGATGTGTACACGTTGACTGGCGTAGATTTCGCCTCCTCATGGCTCACCCCCGGCTTCAAGATCGCCAACGCCGACTGGAGCCTCGAATACGGCTTCAACCCCGACGAGGTTGACGCTGGCACCGCCACGGGCGTTACCGTCCCCTGCGAGGGTGTGCAACTCTACCAGGGTGGCGCCCAGGCGTGGTTCGACGATGGCAATTACCTCCCCGGCAACGCCACCATCACCTTCGTCAAGTCAACCTGCATGCTCTCCATCACCGTGCCCGAGGTTGTGATCTCCTCGATCTACTTCCTCAACGAGGTTGAAGGCATGGAAAGCTTCAACGACGACCGCCGCATGACCCTCGACGACGCCACGGGCTGCTACTACATCCCCGTCGGCGCCCGCATCGACCACTTCCAGCACCTCTACTTCGTGGCCAACGGCGACTGGAACGCCAAGTATGGCCAAGTGGGTCTCTACAACGGCCAAAAGACCACCTTCGTGCTCGTGGAAGGCGATGACTCCTTCGGCTGGAGCCAAAGCGACCTCGACGAGTGGAACACCGTATGGTTCGACCCAGCTACCAAGGAGGCCTGGGTTGAGGGCGACAAGGTGCTTTATCTGGCTTGCGAAGAGAACGCTTGGCTCGCCGACGAGGATGGCTCCGTGCCCAACAACGAGTGGCGTCTCATCCGCGACGGCGAAGGCTTGTACCGAATTGGCAGCGTAACCCTCGGCTCGTGGGCCAACTTCTCGTTCGCCGACCGCAACTGGAGCGTGCGCTACACTACCGGCGACCTTGTGGATACCCCCAACTCCACAGGCGACGTGTACACGATGTCGCAGAACACCGACGATACCGTGCTGTGGAACTCCTGGGCTCCCGAGGCCGGCCTCACTATGGTGGACATGGCGCTTGACCTAACCGATCCCGACGCCCCCACTCTCACCGTCACCCCCACCAACAGCGGCATTGGCTCCCTCTCGGTCGATTCCCTTGACGCCGATGCCGAATGGTACAACCTCCAAGGCATCCGCGTGGTCAACCCCACCCCCGGCCAGATCTACATCCGCCGCACCGCAACCACCGCCACCAAGATCCTGTATTAGGTCTTAGGTTTAAGGTTTAAAGTTTAAAGTCTAAGATTTAAAGTTAATAGCCCCGCCTGGCCCCCGCCAAGCGGGGCTACTCATGCTGTAAATCCCCTACACTGTGAGCGTGCGCGTCAGCCCTAGGGGGGCCGGCCTTGGACGGCCATCACCAGCACTATCACTTTTTCACTCAAAAAGTTGTAAAGGGGTGGAAATGTTGTAAATTTGCAACATGGATATTTGCATCAACGCCCGTAACCTCCACCTCTGCTTTGGGCTTGAATACCCAAACCTGTCTTTCTGCAGGTAAATCCCAATCAACAATTTCCGTTGAGTTAATTATTTTTAACCATATTGAATTGCTTTTAACTGAAAAGCTGATTATTTTTGTGTTTAAAAACACAAAACCTTAATAGTTATGAAAAAGAACCGACACAGCACAAGGCCCATGAAAATCACAAGTGTCTTTACATTCTTGTTTCTTTTCTTGTTACCATGTTTAAATTGTGAGGCTTCCATCATTTTAGGTTCAGATTCCATCTCGGCAGCGCCAACCAGAACAGTGAACTATCTGTCGGATGGAATTGAGGTATCCTACACTTTCCCAACGGTTGAGCTTAGAGAAGACGATCTTTTTCCATCTTCTAAGATTCCCTATATTATCGGAATGGGGCAAAATTGGGCAGTAGGGGAACCCCTTTATCTGGTTCATGATGATTTGTTGGTCGTTCCAAACGATGCAACCCCCAGTATTTCCCTAATCGACAGCACATATGTAGACTACCAATATCATTTAAGTCCGGCGCGTCCTTTATTGGATGATTATGGATACGATGTTTATTCACTAGATAATGTAGATTCAATTGCCGATTTTTCGGATTTCTTCTTGCCAGCCCCGGTTTTATTAGGGTCGCCTCAAATCTATCGCAATAACACCACGGTGAATGTATCAGTGTTCCCCTTGAATTATAATAAGGAGACTGGCACATTAAGGGTTTACCATAGATTAAAGTATAAGCTAAATTATGGCCAACAGAAGGAGGAAGTTGTCGATTTTACAGAAGAATCGTGGGATGGTATTCTGCGTAATACTGTCATTAATCCCCACATCTTAAAAACTGAGGTGGAGCTAATTACGGAGGAAGACGCTGATGATTTTAGTGATGATGACGGCATCATGCCTTTAGATAATGGCGTTACGGAGTCTTGGGAGAAGGCCCCCACAATGTTGATTTTAACAACTGAAAGCCTTCTTCCCGCAGCACGTCGATTAAGTGAAGCGAAAAAAATATTAGGGGTAAAGGCCCACATATTAACTATTGGAGTCTTAAGTTCAACAGCAATTAAACAGTTAATACAAGAGGCGTATGATGATTACAGAATGGATTATCTTCTTTTTCTTGGCACTCATACCCAGATAGTAGGAAATATCCATTACGATTCCACTTTTAAAAAGAGTTATGTCTCAGATTACGAATATGCCTGTATGGATGGCATCTTTGATGATATGGCAGATATTTTTAGGGGGAGAATTCCAGTGTCAAATTTGTATGGGGCTGATTTGGTTATTGACAAAATAATAAATTACGAATATAATCCCCCTTTATTACATTCGTTCTATGACAAGGGCATACAATGTGCCTTCTTTCAGACAACGACAAATAATCCAACTGAAGAAGCACGACGTTTTGTTTTGACCTCCGAGGAAATTAGAGATTACTTAATGTTGCAAAACAAATCAATAGAACGAATATACAAGGCAAGGAGTTATGCTAACCCTTTAAGATGGAACACCTACAATTATTCCAATGGAGATTCAATTCCACTCGAGCTACGAAAACCAAATTTCTCTTGGACAGGCAATGCCGCTGATATTCTATCCGCGATAAATGCCGGAGCTTTTTACCTCTTGCATCGCGATCATGGCGACACGAATTGTTGGGGAGATCCTTCTTTTTCCACCGAGCACATCTCGCAACTTCAAAATGGCAATCTTTTACCAGTAATATTTAGTATGAACTGTTTGACAGGAGCTTATTTCATGAGTGATGATTGTTTTATTGAGACTTTCCTTAAACATGATGGAGGTGGTTGTGTAGCGGCTTATGGTGCCACTAGGGAAAGTTATTCTGGAATAAACGACGTATTAGCCTGTGCCATGTTTGATGCCATATGGCCCATTCCTGGATTGGTACCGCAATTTCGTTCCAATTTTCTAGGTGACTATACAAACCCAACACCCAAACCTACATTTAGATTGGGGCAGATACTTGATCAAGGTTTATTACGTTTAAGTGAAACCTATCCGAAAAACAATAGTAAAAGTGTAAAAGAAACAAAACTTATATTCCACTGCTTTGGTGATCCGTCAATGAGGATTTACACTGAAATGCCTACTCCTATTGAGGGAGTAGATATTGCAAGGTATGACACTTATCTTCGGGTGACTACGCCAGAAACATTGACAATAACCATGTACGATTATGTTAATGACAAAACATACTCGTCCAACGGCACTGACCATTATCTTCGTACTAACCATCCTGAGAATTATGTAGTCAGCATTTCAGGCCACAATCGAATTCCATATGTCGAAACCATAATAAATGTATGCCTTAGTGATAGCTCTATCTATGCACCTAGTTCTCATAACAATCAATTAGCGATTAGAACATGGGGTGAAATGAACGATTCAAGCGTTGTGGTCGTTACAAATCCCCTAACATCAGCATCTATCTCTAAGAATATTACATTGTCCGATGAACATAACGGAACATTTGGACTTTCTTCCAGCGATCTTACTTCCATTGGATTAAATGACGGAGATATTTTCTATGTTGATATGGTGAACGTCACTTATGTGGTGCCAGTTACGCAACGTCACGCCACACTGGAATTTCGCCTAAACGATAATCTATATGGCTGGTCCACATCCCCGTACCAAAATATAGCGGATTTATCACAAGAAGTTACATTCTACTTCAGCGAACAAATCTATGTAGAGAATATTCATCTTTCCAGCCAGGACGACTTCGACACAAAAGAAGAGGATATATACACCGGCTACTCACTTGGAGATTCATTATCTGTATCTCTAAGGTACTCCAGTTTGGCTCTTAACGCAATTAGCCCTCAAGTAACGATTAACTTGGAAAATCTCAAGGATAATAAGGGCTTCAAATTCCCACAATACAGTTGGATCAACAAGACATTTGATGTAAACTATTCAAGTGGTGCTGAACTGATATCAATCTATCCTGATCCCAGTTCCACTTCTTATGAGCAATTGGCTAATTACAGTTCTGTATGTTTTTATTTTAGTGGAAGGGTATTGTTCTCTTCTGATTATGGCGCTAGAGTTGTTTTGACTGATACATATTCCGATATGCTATATATAGACCAACAACCGTCCACTTCGGTCGATATGGAATTCATTAACGAAAACCTTTGTATGGTTAGAGTGATGATTCCTAATATCACCACGGTCAATCCCTTAAATGTAGCAGTGGAGAGTTTGAGCGTGATCTTTGAAAATTTGACCGATGGAATTAATGCTCTCACTCCCCAACCTTCTGCTATATATACTCCTTCTCAAATGCGTTCGGTATATAATCGAACTTTGGGCTCTATTTCAGAGGAAAGCAATTCTGAAAATCTTATTTTTGATATCACAGGACGTCGAATTAATACCACCATTGATGAGTTGCCTGCGGGGTATTACATCGTTAATGGTGAAAAATTGATAATTTATTGATCATGGAAACAAGAATAAAATGGATCGTGGGAGTGGTGGTGGTCGTGTTGTCAGTTTTCCCCGCCAAGGCTTTTACTTATCCATATTACTGGTTGGTAGATACGGAGACTGGGAAATCAGTGGAGATTCATACCAAGGATGGCGTGCATTATGCCGTGGCCAACGAAGGAACCGCCTTTGTCCCAAGTACTTCGGAGGAACCGTATATGACCATGGCCTTTTGGCATTTACCGAGGGGCGCAAAGTTTAAGATTCAAGGGCCTGACGGAGTGTATGGGCTTTCGGAGATTAGTGACGGTTTTGTGGCTAGCCAGAGCGTGATTTTGACGGAAGGGGATGACACTCAACCCTTCACGTTGGATGACTCCATGTACAACGCCAACGCCGAGGTGTATTTGTGCGCCTTGCTTTGGAATGCCGAAACACATGAGCTGAAAGTGGAGCAGAAGTTGGAACGTGTCGCCATACCATTTACCTGTGAAGTAACGCCTGGAGCGGATCTTTTTGAGCAATATCCTAGAGTGAACTTGTTTTTCTCGGAGCCCATCTTTTTCAACTATATATGGATAGAACACCAGAACCAGCCCGACTACCCATATTGGTTTCCTGAAAATGATGAAGACTATTTTTGCGATTATGAAGTTCCAGCGGAAATTTTCGGTGAGAGATTGAACCTTGTTCTATGTTCTTCGGAAGAATTTAAATCTACGTTGGTTACTTACCTTCATAGTACATCTTTGGTGGACTCGCGGTATCGTGTGGTGGAGCTTGACGTGGGCCAACTCTACTGGAACCACAATCCTCAATCTCTAGTAACGGACATAACGCTCGACGATGAGGAGATCACGCTTGCCCCAAAAGGCAGCTATCAACTGACAGCTAGCATAGAGGCTGGAGGCATGGAGGTGCCTATCCGCTGGGAGTCGGACAACACCGATGTGGTGACTGTGGATTACACCGGTTTGGCGCAGGCCAAATCTCTGGGCTCCGCCACCATCACGGCTTATCCCGCCGACATGAGTGGGAAGAAGGCGTATTGCGCGATCACGGTGGATGAAAACCTTTCCATTAAGGAGGTTGCCGCTGAGCAAACCAAGGTGTATGCTATAGGCCATGCGATCCACGTCGAGAACAGCGTAGGCGTTCCAATTGAGGTATATTCAATCGATGGGAATATGATATATCGTGGCCACAAAACCATCATCCCCGTTGCCGATTGTGGAATCTACCTGGTGAAGGCCAACGATAATCTAGTAAAATTGGTGATACCATAAAGGTAAATTGTTGGAGACATTCCCAGATCTTGTAAAAAAGCTGCGAGAGGAGTTGTAAATGGATAGAAAATGTTGTAAATTTGCAACATGGAAGATAACATTTCGCCAACTACCACAATCGAGCGCCTCAAGTATCTGATGGGCGTGATGAGAATGAACCAATGCGAGTTTGCCCACCGCCTGGGCATCAACCCCACGACGCTGTCCAAGTACATGTCGGAGCGCATCACGTTGACCGACGCCTTGTTGAACAAGGTGGTGGTCAATTGCGGCGTGTCGAAGCGCTGGCTGACGACTGGCGACGACGTGCCGTTCGCCAAGGAGGAGGCGCCGTCGTTGCCCGAGGTGACGTTGTTGCCCTCTCGCCGTGCGCAATGGTCGGGCGAGGGGGTGCCCGTATACGATATCGATGTCACGGCTGGTTGCCTGGAGCTGAGCCGCATGTTCACCGAGGACCGCATCGAGGGATTCATCAATTTGCCCGACGTGGCCCGCGACTGCGTGATCGTGAGGGTGATGGGCGACTCGATGGCCCCGGCAATAAGAAGCGGAGGCCGCGTGGCCATACGGCCGATACGCAACCTCCGCAACATTTTCTGGGGGAGAGCTTATGTGGTGGTGATGGACGACTATCGCATGATCAAATATCTGCGAAAACACGCCGATCCCTCAAAGGTGATACTTCACAGCTGCAATCCGGCCTACGACGACATGGAGGTCGACCGTAGCGAGATACGCGCGTTGTTCATCGTGGAGGCCATCATCCACTGCGACCTCTTCAGCTAAGTAGGAAGTCGGGTCGGCGGGACTTCCTGCCTACTCGCGGTGTTTCTCTTTTTCAGCGCGCTCGTAATTGCGGCCGATAAGCATCAGCAAGCCGCCAATCAGCACGATACCGCACAACGACAGGGCTGCTACCCACGTCGCGAACACTGCTGCGCCACAAAGCATCAGCACAAGGTAGGCGATCACGATTCCGATCATGATCCAAAAGCCTAACCAAAACAGTACTTTACCTAAAGTTTTCATAGTTGAAAGTATTTTGGGAGTTAAATTCTTCTCGTCCTTTTACGTCACCCTCCGGAGGGGACGCTTGACCCTCGGGCGCACAAGCGCGGGCGCGTTTTGCGGCCTTTGGTATTAATATAATGTGCGCGAATGGAAAAAAGTTCGGGAAATTTTTAAACGTAATCGTTCCGTGACTTGTTGAAAAAGTGTATATTTGCACAAAAACCCTACAAACCATTATGAGCGACAAATATCATGACACCATCGCCGCCTCGAAAGTGACCGAGGACGATGCAAAAGTTAAAGCCGAAGTGGAGCGTATCATCGCCGAAAACTACGACAAGTATAACAACCCTGAGGTGTGGAAATTCTTGTTCAACACCATCGATCTCACGACGTTGAAGTCGACCGACTCTCCCCAGTCGGTGGCCGCGTTCACCGCGCGCGTCAACGATTTCGAGGAAGCGCATCCCGAGCTCCCTAACGTGGCCGCGATTTGCGTTTACCCCAATTTCGCGCAGATTGTGCGCTCGGTGCTCGAGGTGAGCGACGTCGACATCGCTTGCGTGTCGGGCGGTTTCCCCTCGTCCCAGACGTTCCTGGAGGTGAAAACCGTGGAGACGGCCCTGGCCGTTAGCGACGGCGCCGACGAGATCGACATCGTGCTCAACGTGGGCAACTTCCTCGACGGCGACTATGAGGCCGTGTGCGACGAAATCGCCGAGATCAAGGCCTCATGCCGCGACGCCAAGCTCAAGGTAATCCTCGAGACGGGAGCCCTGAAGACCGCCGAGAAGATCAAGGCTGCATCGATCCTGTCGATGTACTCGGGTGCCGACTTCCTGAAGACATCCACCGGCAAGGAGTATCCCGGCGCCTCGCTTGAGGCAATGTACGTCATGGCGCAGTGCGTCAAGGAGTACAAGGAGGCTACCGGCCAGATCGTGGGCCTGAAAGCTGCCGGCGGCGTGGCCACCACCGAGGACGCCGTCAAGTACTACTGCCTGATCAAGGAGGTGCTCGGCGACGAGTGGCTCACCAACGAGTACTTCCGCCTGGGCGCGTCGCGCTTGGCCAATCATCTGCTCAGCGACATCCTGGGCAAGGAGACCAAGTTCTTCTAAACCAACAAAAGAATAAGAAATCTAAATGACTACGAATTTTACGAATTTTACGAATCCGTTTCCCTGATGGCATTCGTATCATTGGTAAAGCGTAAGCGAAATTTGAAGCGGGTCCGGGGATATTCGTTTAATTCGTGAAATTCGTAGTCAGCTATTATTTGCAATGGAATATTGGATAATCGTTAACGGGGCAGCCCGCGGACCGTACCAGCTTCAGGAGCTTACTACCCGTGGTTGCACCGCCTCTACCCCCGTGTGGCGCGAAGGACTCCAAGCGTGGAGCCCCGCGGCCACCGTGCCTGAGTTGCAACCCTTGTTTGCCGAGCCTACGGTAATCGACGTTCACGCTGAGGAGGCCACTTTTCCCGAGACTCCCGAGGATCTCGACCACCATAACCGTGAGCTGGCCGAGGAGGCTTACCAGCGAGAGCAGCGCGCCAACGACCTCAACGAACGCTGGCGTCGCGCTCAACAGGCCTCCCAAGCAACCCCTCCTCCCCTGGGAGGCTCCCAGCAACAGCCTGGCTACCAGCAGGCTCCGTATCAACAGCCCTACCAGCAGCCCTACCAACAGCCCTATCAGCAAGCACCATATCAGCAACCGTATAGGGACCCTCGTTATCAGGAACCTTGCCCGCCCACTTATCTGGGCTGGAACATCGCGGCCACGCTATTGTGCTGCATCCTCACGGGCATCTTTGGCATCATCGCCTCGGGGCAGGTGAAAAGCCGTTGGGAGGCCGGCGACTACGCGGGAGCCAAGAAAGCCTCGGAGCGCGCCGCTGGCTGGCTTATCGCCGGTGTGGTAATCGGGATCATCTGCTCGGCTTTCTCGGTGGTTTACACTCTGAGCGGTGGCGTTTTAGCTCGCGATGGACGTGAGCAAGCGAGGGCTAATGGTGCTCACGACTGGCGTCGTGGCTTTCGTTGCCTTACTGCTGATAGCTCCCGAGGGAGCGCCATTTCTGAAGTGTCCCTTTAAGATGCTTACGGGGCTGGATTGCCCGGGTTGTGGCTCGCAACGAGCCCTGCAAGCCCTATTCCACGGCCATCTCGGGCAAGCCTGGGGCTACAATCCCATGACGCTCATCGGTATCCCCATCGTTGCCCTCTACTTGGGCCTTGAACTGTGGGTCCTCAAACGCCAGACAGGAAGTCGTGTCGTGTCGACCCGACAGGATCAGGCAGGAAGTCGGGTCGTGTCGGCCCGACAGGTACCGCGAATATTACAGTGCCTCTACCGCGCGCTCTACTCTCTCCCCGCTATCCTCGCGTGGCTCGTGATTATCCTCGCGTGGTGGATATTTAGGAACGTTTAACTAGCATGTGTAACAAAGTTGCACACCATCCAGGCTACCTTTGTAGCGTCAATTAGAAAAAACTTAAATATTATATAGAATATGGCAAAGAAAATAGCAGTCAAGAAGAAAGAGGAGCAGGATCCCAAGGTGGCACGCCTTGAGGCCCTCCAGGCTGCCATGAAGAAAATCGACAAGGATTTTGGCGATGGCACCATCATGAAGCTTGGCGACGGCAAAGTACAAAACGTGGAGACCATCCCCACCGGCTCTATCGGCCTGGACTTCGCGCTGGGCGTGGGCGGCTATCCCCGGGGCCGCGTGGTGGAGATCTTCGGTCCCGAATCCTCGGGTAAAACCACCCTCGCGATTCACGCGATCGCCGAGGCCCAGAAGAACGGCGGCATCTGCGCCATCATCGACGCCGAGCATGCGTTCGATCGATTCTACGCCGAGAGCCTTGGCGTTGACGTCGACAACCTGCTCATCTCCCAGCCCGACAACGGCGAGCAGGCCTTGGAGATCGCCGAGCAATTGATCCGCTCGTCGGCTATCGACGTGCTGGTTGTCGACTCGGTTGCCGCTCTCACTCCCAAGAGCGAAATCGAGGGCACCATGGGCGACCGCAACATGGGCTTGCAAGCCCGACTGATGTCCCAGGCTATGCGCAAGTTGACCGGCACTATCGCCCGCACCAACACGCTGTGCATCTTCATCAACCAGCTGCGCGCTAATATCGGCGCCATGTTCGGCCCCTCGGAGACCACCACTGGCGGTAACGCTCTGAAATTCTACTCGTCAGTGCGCGTCGACATCCGTCCCGGCGCGTCGATCAAGGATGGTGATCAGACAATTGGCCGCCTGACCAAGGTGCGCGTTGTCAAGAACAAGGTGGCGCCACCGTTCCGCAAGTGCGAGTTCGACATCATGTTCGGCGAGGGCATCTCCCGCACGGGCGAGATTATTGACCTGGGTGTAGAATACGACATCATCAAGAAGAGCGGCTCGTGGTTTAGCTACGACGGCTCCAAGCTCGCCCAGGGCCGCGAGGCCGCCAAGCGCGTGATGGCCGACAACCCCGAATTGGCCGAGGAACTCGCCGCCAAGATCCTCGAGGCGATGAAGACAGCCCCCAGGAAAAAAAGCAAGAAATCGGCCGTGAAGAAAGGCAAAGAGGAGGAAGTCGAGGAACCCGAAGAGCAGCCTGTAGAAAACGAAGTTGACGAGGCTGCCATGGAGGAGGACGACGAGTTCGGCGACCTCCAGTTCGACGAGGATTAACCCCCTCCCCCTCGTTTATTCCTGCAATCGTGCACTCGAGTAGTCGATTTTTCGACTACACGAGTGCACGATTGCGCTAATTTGCTAGTTAGATTACCTCGAGGTTGGCGTTGAGGCGCTGGCGCACCACTTCGTACATCATCACGCCGGCGGCAACCGAGACGTTGAGCGAGCCGATATGTCCCATCAGGGGAATCGACACCATCGTGTCGCACTGATGAAGTACCTCGGGCGAGATCCCAACGTCCTCGGCGCCCATGACGATGGCCACGGGCCCGGTGTATTCGACCTGGGTGTAGTTGACGTCGACTTTCTCGCTCGCGGCGACAATCTTGTAGCCGTTGTCCTTGAGGTATTTGATGGAGTTGACGAGCGATTTCACGCGACAAACGGGCAGGCGTAAGAGCGCCCCGGCTGAGGTCTTTACAGCATCGCCTTGCACGCTCACCGAGCCGTGTTGGGGGATGATGATAGCGTCAACCCCGGCGCACTCGGCCGTGCGGGCGATGGCGCCAAAATTGCGCACGTCGGTGATGCCGTCAAGGATTACCATAAACGGAAGCACCCCGTCCTCGTAAAGTTCGGGCACAAGGTGGTCGAGACGATGGTAGGTAATGGCCGACAACAACGCCACCACGCCTTGGTGGTTCTTGCGGGTGAAACGATTGAGTTTCTCCAGCGGCACGCGCTGGGCAACGATGCCGTTGGCCTTGATTTTCTGGAGGAGCTCGTCGGCGAGTTCGCCGTGCAAGTCCTTCTTAATCATCACTTTGTCAATCTCCTTGCCGGCGTCGATAGCCTCGATCACGGCGCGGATACCAAAAATCATCTCGTTATTGTCCATAAAACTTTACTTTTGACCACAAAAAGGCAAGAAATAACACAAAATTGGAGGACGGCCGCTATTGAAGACCCAAGAGGGAGCGGGCGGCTGCGCGGGCGGCCTCATCAATATGAGAACCACTAAGCATCACCGCGAGTTCATCCACCCGGGCCGTTTCGTTGAGCGCTCTCACGCGCGTGTGGGTGGCCACGTCGTCATCCTCCTTGTATACCTTGTAGTGAGCCGAGCCTTTGGATGCTACTTGGGGAAGGTGGGTGATTGCGATTACCTGGATGCCGCCCTCGGCGATACGAGCCATCAGTTGGCCCATGCGGTTGGCAACGTCGCCCGAGACGCCAGTGTCGACCTCGTCGAAGATGATCGATGGTAGTTGCATCTTGCTGGCAGCCAACGATTTGATTGACAGCATCAAGCGGGATATTTCACCTCCCGAGGCTGTGCGGGCTACGGGCATCGGTTCCTGGTTTTTGTTGAAGGCGAAAAGGAATTCCACGGCGTCGGCTCCTGTGGATGAAAGATCGGCTGGACGAACTTGGATGTCGCATACCAAATTCTTCATTCCCAGGGGAATAGCTCGCTCGGCAAGATCGTCGGCGAAGCGCAGGGCCTCCTCGCGACGGGCTTGCGAAAGCTCGGCCGCGGCCTCGTTGGCGAGGGTGCGCGCCTGCTTGGCGGTTCGCTCCAGTTCGCGGAGGGTGTCGTCACTGTTGTCGATAGCGGCGATTTTATCCTCAAGCGACTGTCGCAGAGCCAATAACGCCTCCACCGAGTCGACGTGGTGCTTTCGCTGGAGGGTGTAAATCTCGTTCAGACGGTCCTCAACGGCCTCCAGCTCGCCGGGTTCGCAAGAGATTTGCGAGTCGATGTCGACGAAGGTGTCGGCAATGTCGCGTAGCTCAATCTCCACTGTCTCAAGGCGTTGGCGTAGGTTGTCGGCATCCTCGAGGGTGTCAACCAGTTCCTCGGCGTGGCCGAGAGCTTCACGAATAAGGTCGATGGCCGAGCCTGCCTCGTCGTTGCCGTCGAGAGCCTGGTTAATGGCCCCTAATTCCTCCTTGATTTCAGTGACGTTGGAGAGGATTTCACGTTGATGCTCAAGCTCTTCCTGCTCACCTTCTTGTAGCTTGGCCTCGGTCAATTGGTCGAGCTGGTAGCGAGTGAATTCCTCATCGGCTTGGGCGGCCTCCAAGTCCTTTTTGGCCTTGCGGAAAGCGTTTACGGCGGCTTTTAGCCTACCGTATCGGCGCCGATACTCGGCCAGTCGCTCTCCGTTATTGGCCAATGAGTCAAGTATTTCCAGCTGGTAAGCCGGAGAGGACAGTAGCAGGTTTTGATGCTGGGAGTGAAGGTCGATAAGTTGAAGCGCCACAGCTCGCAACACGTTGAGAGTCACTGGTGAATCGTTGACGAAGGCTCGTGAGCGGCCATTGGGTGAAAGCTCGCGGCGCAGGATTGCCCGTTCCGTGTCCCAGTCGATATCGTTTTGGTCGAAAATCTCCTTAATCCCCTCTGGCAGAGCGGTAAACGTAGCCTCGATAATGGATTTACGGGAGGCGTCGGTCACCATCTTTGAATCGGCCCGGTCGCCCAAGAGCAGCGACAGTGCGCCGATCATGATTGACTTGCCGGCACCGGTTTCACCCGTTATGATGTTGAGCCCCGGCGCGAAATCGATGTCGATTTGGTCGATCAGGGCGTAGTTGGATATATGCAGGGATTCGATCATCGCGCTATTTGTTAGTACCGTTTTTGATTTTGGTAATGCGGTCGGTATCAGTGGGATAGATGGGGGAGAGAATGTCCACCACTTTCTCGCGCTCGGTCACTGAGCCTTTGGTGTAAATGTTTACCAACTCGTCGAGCTTGGCGTCGCGGAACATCGACAGGGCCACCGACATCGGTGAGCTATTGTACACCTTTTGGAGGTTTTCGAGCGTCGAGGTGATTTTGGCTCGTCCCTTGTCGGGGCTTACCGACATTTCGTCCAATCCCAGGCGGTGATAGTCGTAATAGAGGTCGCGAATCACGGCGGTACCGGGGTCGGTCCACGCCGACAGTACCGAGGCGCGGTTTTTGTTGTCCTCAAAGGCTTTCCAGCCCGTTTCGCCGGCCGATTGGGCCTGCTGTACCACCTGGTTGCACATCTCGTAAAACTGGCTTCCGCCACGCGACGAGAATGAGTCGAAATCGATGGCCAGAATCAGGTAGGCGTAGAAGTTGAGAATGCCCGTCACCTGGCTCTCCCAGTTGGTCATATTGAACGTAAGTGGCTCATTTTCTTGGTAGTCGAACTCGATTTTCGAGTCCTGGAAGTTGATCAACGTGGTAGTGTAGGAGGTGTTGTAGACGGGGCGGGTTGACTGCACCTGGAGGGTGCCCTTCATCGTGTTGTCGCTGTACTCCTTGATGGTGAAGAACAGGCGGCACTCAATTTTCTCATTAGTAGCGAATTGGGCATTGGTGAACTTGGTGGTGTTCATGTATTCGTTCATCGCCTCCTGGAGGGTGGTGAATACCGATTTGTTGGTGCCCGAAACTTGGTCGCTGTTGATTTCGACGGTGCAGTTAAGCTCCTGAGCACCAAGGGGAAGCGCAAATATAAGCATGGCCACGAGGGTGAATCCTCGGAGCCATTGGAGAATTGGTATTTTCTTCTTAATTAGCTGTTTCATAGGTTGATATGGTTGAGAATAGAGCTGGCCACCTCAGCCTTGGTGCCGAAGGGTAGCTCGGAGGAGGTGCCGTCGGCCGAGAAGAGAGTGACGCGGTTGGTGTCGACGCCAAAACCAGCATCGGTGTCCTTCAGCGAGTTTAAGGCAATGTAATCCAAGCCTTTACGTCGCATTTTGTCGAGGGCGTTGGCCTGCTCGTTGTCGGTTTCCAGGGCGAAACCTACCAACAGTTGGTCGGGACGTTTGGATTGGCCCAACGCGGCTGCGATGTCGGGGTTCTTAACTAATTCAATCACAGGCACTTCGTGACCCTCTCGCTTGATTTTTTTGTCGTGATATTCTGCCGGGGCGTAATCGGCCACGGCCGCGCACATAATCGCGATGTCGGCCGCTGGCCACGCTTGTACGCACGCGTCGTGCATCTCGCGGGCCGATTCCACATTTAATACGGTGATATTCGGGTGTTTAGCTCTCAGGCTTACAGGCCCGCTCACCAGCATTACGTTGGCACCTCGCTTGGCGGCTTCCTCGGCCAGCGCATAGCCCATCTTGCCAGTGGAGAAGTTGCCGATAAAGCGCACAGGATCAATGCGTTCGTAGGTGGGGCCGGCGGTGATGAGCACATCCTTTCCTGCCCATTTCTCGTTTTGAGCAAAATGGCATTCCAGAGCCGCCACGATAGTCTCAGGCTCGGCCATGCGACCTTTGCCCACGAGATGGGACGCCAATTCGCCTGCCTCGGCCTCGATTACCGTAACGCCGTCAGCCTGAAGCGTTTGCAGATTGCGGGTGGTGGTGGGATGCGCCATCATATCGAGATCCATAGCTGGAGCCACGAATACGGGTGCCTTGGCCGACAAATAGGTGGTAATCAGCATATTGTCGGCGACGCCGGTGGCCATCTTGGCCAATGTGCAGGCCGTGGCGGGAGCGATAACCATCGCGTCGGCCCAGAGCCCAAGGTCGACGTGGGAGTGCCACTCACCCGTATTTGCCGTAAAGAACTCGCTCACAACGGGTTTGCCGCTCAGGGCCGAGAGGGTGACGGGGGTGATAAATTCCTTGGCTGCCGGGGTCATAACCACCTGCACCTCAGCCCCGGCCTTAACCAGCAACCTAAGGAGCATGGCGCTCTTGTAGGCGGCGATGCCCCCTGTGATTCCAAGAATTATATGTTTACCTTTAAGCATTTAGCATTTAGCGTTTAGCATTTAGCCTAATACCTTGTTAATTAACCTTTAACCATTAACCATTTACCACTAACCACTATCGCCCGATTCTCATCTTGATGCGGGTGAAGACATCCTTGGTGTTCTGGGCGAAATCCCCTTGGAGGATCCAAGCGAAGTAACCCGGGTCGCGGCGTATAACGTCCTCAGCCAGTTGGCCTTTGTACTTTCCGAAGTTGATCACCTCGCGGTTCTGGTCGTCGAAAATCAGTCGACCCATGAGGTCGGCGTTGCGGTTTTGGCGCGAGTATTCCGAGAGGGCGTCCACGTCGCGAGGAAGGTCGGGATAGCGTTCCAGCTGAGCCTCAAGCACTTCCAACGTGGCCATGGTGTCGGCGGCAGCCGAGTGGGCGTCCTCGAGATTCTTGTCGCAGTAGAATCGGTAGGCTGCCACCAGGGTACGTTGTTCCTTCTTGTGGAAAATCGTTTGCACGTCGATGAAGCGGTGCTTGGAGAAATCGAACGACAGCCCCACACGCCCGAACTCCTCGGAGAGCATCGGGAGGTCAAACTTGTTGGAGTTGAAACCGGCGATGTCGCAACCCTCGAAGAATCGTGCCACCTCCTTGGCTATCATCTTGAAAGTGGGGGCGTTGGCCACGTCCTCGTCGTGGATCCCGTGCACGGCGGTGGCCTCGGCGGGGATGGGAATCTCGGGGTTGACACGGCGCGTCAACGGCTCCTCGGGGTGCTCCTTGCCGGGATTCCACTTGATGAGGGAAATCTCGACGATGCGGTCGCGGGTTATATTGGTGCCGGTGGTCTCCAGGTCGAAGAACACCAGCGGGCGTTTCAGTTGCAGGTTCATGCTAGAAATCGGTTACGTTCATGGGCATGAGGAGCATCAGCAGGTCGGAGTCGGCCTCGTTCTCGTCGGGGACGATAACCACGGGGCGACCGGGGTCGGAGAGCTTCATGATGATGTCGGTGGTGGTGATGGTGGTGCAGATCTCCACCAGGTAGGGTGCGCTTAGGCCAATCACCATGGTGTTGCCCTCGTATTGGCAAGGGAGCTCCTCGAAAGCCATGGAGCACACGGTGTTGTCCTGGCTCTTGAGCACTACCTTGTCGTCGCCGAGCTTAAACTTCACCAGGCCGTTGCCTGCCGACACGAAGATTCCCACGCGGCGCACGGCGTTGACGAACGTCGAGCGGTCGATGGTCATGTGCGAGGGATTGTTCTGCGGAATCACGCGGTTGTAGTCGGGGAAATTGCCCTTGATGAAGCGGCAGTTGAACGTGTAGTCGTCGCTCTCGAACGACGCGCTCTTGGCCTCCACCTTGATCTTCACCTCGGCGTCCTTGCCGAAGACGTTGCGGATGATCGTGGCCGGTTTAACCGGGAGGATGAACTTGCCCTCGACGCCGGGGGCCGACATCGAGTTGCGGTAGCGCACGAGCTTGCGAGTGTCGGTGGCCACGAAGGTGATGGCCTCGGGGGTGATGTCCCAAAGGATGCCCATCATCTGGGGACGCAGCTCGTCGCCGCTGACGGCAAACAAGGTGTTGTCGATACCCTTGATGATCTGTTCGCCGGGAGCCGTGAACTCCATCGGCTCGCCGCCCTCGTCTTCCTTCTTGGGCTGGGGATACTCGATGCCGTTGATGGCGATGAGGTTGTACTCGCCGCCGGGGTAGGTGATCTTGACGGCAAGATTGGAGTCGTCGATGTCAAACTGGATGGGTTGCTCGGGGATGGCTCCCAGCAGCTCCACCATGCGGCGAGCGTCGATGCAGAACAAGCCGCTGCCCTCGGGGTCGGTCACAAGGACACGGGCCGTAAGGGTGTGCTCCATGTCCGAGGCCGTGATTGTGAGCGTGTTGCCCTCAAATCGGAATAGGAAATTGTTGAGGATGGTGAGAGCGTTTTTGGAATTAATCACCTTGCTCACGGCCGAAACGTAGCTGTAAAGCGTCTTGCTGGGAACGGTAAATTTCATATCATGTAAATTTAAGATTATACAAGAATAAGGGGCGTTGCGTCGACATAGCACGGCGCACTCCGCCAATTAACCTACAAATATACGACAAAATCCTCGCCTGCGCAAACCCATTTGGCCGATTTGCCGAAAAATATGTAACTTCGCGGCCGAAAGGGTGTCCTCAGAGTGTCCCCTTGAAGTGTATCACCGAGTGCTTGCAACCTCGTTAAAAACAAGATTCATGAAAGAAAAACAACAAGTTAGGCAGGAAGTCCCGCCGTGTCGGCGGGACAGTTCTCCTGTCGGGCCGGCACGGCCCGACATCCAGCCTAATACTGTCGGGCCGGCACGGCCCGACATCCAGCCTAAACGAGATACGTTCTCGGCTACGTTCGTGTGCCTTGCGGCGCTCTTCTGCGTGTGCCTCATAGTGAGTAACATATTGGAAATCAAGACGGTGGAGATAGGTCCGTTGACGATTACCGCCGGAGTGATCGTATTCCCCGTGAGTTACATGATCAACGACTGCATCGTGGAGGTTTACGGTTTCCGCAAGGCCCGGCTTGTGATATGGCTCGGCTTCGGCCTGAGCCTGTTGACGGTGATTCTTATCCACTTGGGGATGTTGCTGCCCGGGTCGAGCGAGTGGGACGGCCAGGAGGCGATGGAGCGCGTGTTCACCTCGGTGCCCAGGATTCTTGCGGCCAGTTTTGTGGCGTTCATCTGCGGCTCGATGGTTAACGCCTGGGTAATGGCCAGGATGAAAAAGCCGGGGATGAAGGGCTTCTCGGTGCGCGCGATCGTGTCTACCCTGTGGGGTGAGGGTGTCGACTCGGTGATTTTCTTTCCGATAGCCTTCGCCGGGACCCTCCCGTGGGGGATGATAGCCACCTTGGTGGTGACGCAGGCGGTGATCAAGACCCTTTACGAGGTGCTGGCGTTGCCGTTGACTCGCACTGTCGTCGCGGCGCTCCTGCGCCTCGAATCGCGAGCTAACTACACATAGTAAATCCAATGGTATAACATTGACTACGAATCCAACTAATTTTACGAATCCCATCTTCTCAAGTTATGAAACCACGAATTAACACTAATGAACAACAATAAGTTAACTGCGATTCTAATAATATTTAAAGAGCTTACGCTCTATAATTTACACTAATGCTGATATCGTTTCATTATGGAAATTCGTGTTAATTCTTTGCGCAGCAAAGCTTAATTAATATAATCTTAATCGCTGAATTAGAGAATATTAGTGTTAATTCGTGGTTTCTTGGATAACTTGAGAAACTTGAATTACGAATCCCATTTTTTCGCAAACGAATATACGCTTACGCTTGACGAATGTCGACGAATCCATCCGGATGGCATTCATCGATATTTGTAAGGCGTAAGCGTGATTTGTCAGTATCCAAAATTCGTTTAATTCGTAGGATTCGTAGTCAATGTGGATAAGGCTAATGATGTAGCTAAACCTATATAAAAAGCGATTTATTGAAAATTTAAGGGTAAAAATTGCTCGCGATTGAAAAAAAGTTACGATATTTGCAGTTGCAAATTTCCCCCGCTTCCCACGGAACGAGGTAAATCACTGCGTATCAATGATTTTTTTAATTTATCAACTTTATAAACCATCACTAAAATGACTAAAGCTGACATTGTCAACGAAATCGCCCGCACTACCGGCATCGAGAAAGCCAACGTGCTCGACACCATCGAAAAATTCATGGAAGTAGTGAAGGACTCTCTTGCCAACGGCGAGAACGTTTACCTCCGCGGCTTCGGCAGCTTCATCGTGAAGACCCGCTCCGAGAAAGTTGCCCGCAACATCTCCAAGAACACCACTATCGTAATCCCCGAGCACAAAATCCCCGCTTTCAAGCCCGCTAAGGTGTTCATGGAGGACGTGAAATAAGCCCAGAGCTTTAGCCAACATCCCCTCTACGAATTCACCAATTTATTAACCATAAAATTAGCGTAAAATGCCCAGCGGAAAGAAAAGAAAAGGCCACAAGATGGCTACGCACAAGCGCAAAAAACGTCTGAGAAAAAATCGTCATAAGAAGAAATAATTTTCACCTTCTGTGACTAAGACCTCAGAAAAACGATAAAAAGAACAAACCTTGATGGGGAGCGATTAACCGTCGTAAGTACGGCCCCATTGATGTTTGTTCTTGCGTTTTTCTCCTTCCCCTAAGCCATGGGAAAACAACCCATGATTCCTACACATCCAAGAGAAAATGAAAAGTGAACTTATTGTAGACGTCCAGCCGCGCGAGGTGTCAATCGCCTTGCTCGAGGATTCACGCCTGGTTTCACTCCAGAAAGAGGCGCGAAACATTTCCTACGCCGTGGGCGACATCTACCTGGCCAAGGTCAAGAAACTTATGCCGGGATTGAATGCCGCTTTCGTCAACGTGGGCTACGAAAAGGACGCTTTCCTCCACTACTTGGATCTTGGCTCTCAATTCGCCTCCTACGAGAAATTCGTCAACGCCCTGCTCGAGGACAAAAAGAAACTCCCCTCGGTGCAACGCATGAAACTCCTGCCCGACATCGACAAGCACGGAGCAATCTCCGACGTGCTCCATCCCGGACAAGAGCTTATGGTGCAGATCGTTAAAGAGCCCATATCGTCAAAAGGGCCCCGATTGACCACCGAAATTTCGTTCACCGGACGATACATGGTGCTTATCCCCTTCAGCGACAAGATTTCTGTGTCGCAAAAGATACGCACCACCGAGGAAAAATTACGCCTACGCCAGCTCATCGAGAGCATCAAGCCCAAAAACTTCGGCGTCATTATACGCACGTCGGCCGAGGGCAAACGCGTGGCCGAACTCAACCACGAGCTCAAAACCCTGCTCAAATGCTGGGAGGACACAATCGAGAAGGCGCAAAAAGTAACCGCTCCCGCGCTCATCTTTGAGGAAGAAAGCCGCATCGTAAGCGTGCTTCGCGACCTGTTCAGCCCCTCGTTCGAAAGCATCTACGTCAACGACAAGGAAGTGATGGCGCAGATCTCCAAGTACGTCGACCTTATCGCTCCCGAGCGCCACGACATCGTGAAATATTACGGCGACGACACACCGATCTTCGACCACTTCAACATCACGAAGCAAATCAAATCGTCGTTCGGCAAGACAGTCTCCTTCAAATCAGGCGCTTACATTATCATCGAGCACACCGAGGCGTTGCATGTGATCGACGTCAACTCGGGCAACCGCTCGAAAGCCGCCAACGACCAGGAGAGCAACGCCCTGGAGGTGAACCTGCGCGCCGCCGACGAAATCGCACGCCAGCTACGCCTGCGCGACATGGGAGGCATCATCGTCATCGACTTCATCGACATGGGCACACAGGAACATCGCCAGCGTCTCTACGACCACATGCGCGAGGTGATGGCCACCGACCGAGCACGTCACAACATACTGCCCCTGAGCAAGTTCGGGCTGATGCAGATCACCCGTCAACGCGTGCGCCCGGCCCTGGATATCGAGACGTCGGAAGCCTGCCCCTCCTGCTTCGGAAAAGGTCGCGTGCAGCCCTCGCTGCTGTTCACCGACACCTTGCGCGAGAAGATCGAATACTTGGTCAACGACCTGAAAATGAAAGGTTTCACGATGTATGTCCACCCGTTTGTCGACGCGTTCCTCAAGAAAGGCCTGATTTCGCCTTACCGTCGCTGGAAATTGGACATCGGAGGCTCATTCAAGGTGTTGCCCGACCAGTCGCTGGCCTACCTGCAGTATCGTGTCATCGACAAGGACAAAAACGAAATCGACCTCAAGGAGGAAAAAGACCTCGGCTCCTCGTCGACCAAAACCAAAACCAAAGCCAAGAACCGCAACAAAGAGGAATAGCATCCTATCCCCTTAACCCCCTATAAATCAGGCGGCCGCCCCATCCGGAGCGGCCGCCTGATTTAGCAAAAAGGGACGCTCCCGCCAGCGTCCCCAGGCAAAGGTTATCTTACCCTTTTGGTTTCAACCCAAACTCGGACATGTTAACACCTCCTTTCCGGCTCGCCCGAAGAGCCATTGGTTAATCGGGCATTAAAGCGCGCTGGCACGCGCAAAACAGCCCGGCGTGCGGGCGTCGGGCTGCTTGTTCCATTCGGAAGAGGTATTGGTGGATGCCAGTCCACCAGAAAGGGGGTCTATTAATGACCGAAATTGCTTCTGCAAAGATAACGCTTTTATTGAGATAAAAGCAAGAAGGGGAGCAATAATTTGCTCTTTTTTAACATTAGTGGTGCATGGCGACGGGGGAGGTGGGGGGAAGGGAAGCGTTGCGCTTGTCGACGGCGTCGATCACCTCGTGGGCAAGGTGCATGAAGGCGTGGCCGGTGATGGAATCCTCGGTGGCGATGGGGCGCCCGGCGTCACCGTGCTCGCAAATGGATCCCACGATGGGAATCTGCGCCAACAGCTTGACACCCAATTCTTCAGCCACTTTCACGGCTCCCTCCCGGCCGAAGATATAATAGCGCTCGTCGGGGTGCTTCTCGGGCGTAAAGTAGGCCATGTTCTCCACCAGCCCTAGGATGGGCACGTTCACCTTGTCGCCCAGGAACATGGCGATGCCCTTGCGCGCGTCGGCCAAAGCCACCTCTTGAGGAGTGCTCACGATGATAACTCCCGTGATGCCAAGAGTTTGGACCAGCGTCAGGTGGATGTCGCTTGTGCCTGGAGGCATGTCGATGAGGAAGTAGTCGAGGTCGCCCCAATCTACGTCGCCGATGAGTTGCTTAAGAGCAGTCGAGGCCATGGATCCGCGCCAAAGCACGGGTTTGTCCTTGTCGACCAAGAAGCCGATTGACAGCAATTTAACGCCGTAACGCTCCAGGGGAATGATCAAATCGCGACCGTCGACATTGTGCATGTAGAGCGTTTCGTCCTCCACGCCAAACATTTTGGGTACCGACGGGCCGAATATATCGGCGTCGAGCAACCCCACTTTGTATCCCTCGCGGGCCAGTGCCACGGCGAGGTTGGAGGCCACGGTGGATTTACCCACGCCCCCTTTGCCCGATGATATGCCGATGATGTTTTTGACCCCGGGGAGGAGTTTGGCCGGGGGCGGGGGCAATTGTTGCTTGGATTTCACGTTGACGGTAACCTCGACGTCTTTGCCGCAGTCGCGATGAATAGCTGCCTCGGCCGACTTGACCAGCGACTTGATGAACGGGTCGGTGGGACGGTCGAAAATCAGCGAGAACGACACATGGCGGCCGTCGATGCGTATATCATCCTCCACCATTCCCAGATCGACGATGTTTTGGCCGTTGCCGGGGTAGCGTACCGTGCGCAGGGCGTCGAGTATTTTTGCGGGATATAAGGGATCTTGAGACATAATTTTATGATTTTTAATCGAATACACGAATAGACGAGTGCACGATGAACGAGTTATACGGGTTTACAGGCCCATCTGGAGCTGGCCGCGGGAGAAACTGCGGTAGGTATCAGGCTCGATTTCGATGTCGGGCTCTTGGAGAGGGCCTTCGGGGGGAAGGAGCCAGCGTAAGTACTTGATTGTCAAGCCGCGGTCGAGCCATTGCTGTTCGTAATACGTTTTGATTTTGCGTAGGGCGTCGAGCTGTGCCACCGGGGGCGTGGCGCTGTCAGTCTGGGAATAAAGATCATCGGTATCAGCCTCCAGGGGAAGGCGGTTCTCGGCTACCATCGCGCGGGTGTAGGTGTAGAGGAAGGGGGAGTCGGTCTTGAGGTTGATTGCCCCGTTGGGAGCCAACACCTTGCGATATAGCTCCATAAATCGGGTGCCGGTGAGGCGTTTCCTTGCCTTCTTCATCTGTGGGTCGGGGAAAGTGATCCATATCTCGTTGACCTCGCCGGGGGCGAAGAAGTGGTCGAGAAGCTCGATGTCGGTGCGCAGGAAAGCGGCGTTGCCAAGGCCCTCTTGAGTGGCTTGCTTGGCGCCGGTCCACATGCGGGCGCCCTTGATGTCAATGCCTATATAGTTGCGGTCGGGGAAGCGACGAGCAAGGCCCACGGTGTATTCCCCCTTGCCGCAACCCAGCTCGAGTATAATCGGGTTGTCGTTATGGAACACGTCTTGGCGCCAGCGCCCCTTCAGCGGGCAACCCTCGCGCTGCAGCACCCCAAAAGGATACTGGTAGACGCATTCCATCGCGTCCATCTCGCTAAACTTTTTCAGCTTATTTTTTCCCATCGGTTTTCGATTTCTTTCGATTTCTTTCGATGTCTATCGATTTCAGTCGACTTAAATCGAGCGAAATCAATAAAAATCGACCGAAATCGACACATTAATCACAGTGGCTTACGCCAGGCCCTTCTTCTTCTGTGTTGCCTCCGCTCGAAGTATTGCCACTGGGCCTGGACGTTGTGGTTGTCCTCCAGCTCGAGGTTGGTTTCGGCCCATTTATAGCCGTTGCTGATGTACATGGGCAGCAGGTCGGCGAAGAGCAGTGCGTTGACTCCCTTGCTCTGGTACTCGGGCTTGACGGCCACCAGCATCAAGTCGACCGTGTCGACCTTGCCGCGGAACGCCTTGAGCAGATGCCACCAGCCGCCGGGGAAGATTTTGCCGCGGCCTTTTTGCAACGCCCTCGAGAAAGATGGCATGGAGATTCCCACTCCCACGAGCTCGTCGTTCTCGTCGACGATAATCGAGATATGGTCGAGACGGATAATCGACAGATACTCATCCACATAGTAGTCGATCTGCTTGGGTGTCAACGGGCAGTAACCGTAAAGACCGTCGTAAGCGGCGTTGATTACCTGGAACACGGCTTGGCCGTAATCGGCCTTGATTTTCTTGCGCGAGGTGTACTTGAGCACGCGCAGGTTGTATTTCTTGGACACGATGTCGGCGATGCGCAGGTATTTTTCGGGCACGCGGTCGGGCACAGTCATTTTGAACTCGATCCAGTCGGTGTCCTTCTGGAAGCCCAAGCGCTCCATGTGGCGTGGGTAATAGTCGTGGTTGTAGATGGTGGCGATGGTGCCGAGCTCGTGGAAACCCTCGATGAGCATTCCCTCGTGATCCATGTCGGTGAAGCCCATTGGGCCGACGATGGAGGTCATGCCCCGGGCTTTTCCCCAGTCGGTTGCGGCCTGGAAAAGGGCGTCGACCACCTCCGGGTCGTCGATGGTTTCAAAGTTGGAGAAGCGCAAGTCGAGCGCGCCGCTACGCTTGTTGTAGGTGTGGTTGATTATGGCCATTATAGTGCCGGCGGGCTTGCCGTCCTTGTAGGCCATGAACGGTTGCGCGTCGCAGAAATCGAATGCCGGGTTGTGGTCGGCGTTGAGCGTGTGCAACTCGTCGATTACCAACGGTGGCACGTAGTAATCGTTGTCCTTGTACAGGTCGATGCCGAATTTAATGAACTTCTTCAGTTCGCTTTTATTTCTGTTGTTGATGGCTTTGATCTCGATTGCCATGGGGTAATGGGGATTAGAGTCGGGATAATTGAAACGTGGTGAGGGGGCGATAGGTTCACCGCAGGAGGGGATGGGCGTTGAGCCAAGCCAACAGGACCACCATAACGGCCAAAAACGCGATAATGAGGATGTAAAGCGTGTTGGGTGAGCGGTTGGCCAGGGCCAGCTTGAGCGACTGGATGTCGGTGTAGCGCTTGTGAGGGTCGGGGTTGAGACACCGCTCGGCCACTTTGCGCAGGTGAGGATGTTTTTGGGGCAGTGCGTCGAGCGTGGCTTGTAACACCTTGCCGTACTGGTAGATATCCTCCGAGGCGTCGGCCGGGGTGAGATGGGCGCGCTGGTCAAAGCCCACGTCAATCACCTTCAAGTTGTGGATGTTTTCGGTGAAAATCACAGTCTCGGGACGGATTGGGTGGTGGACGATATGGTTGGCCTGGATATACTCCAGGGCCTCGACGAGTCCCGTGGTGATTTTGTGGAGGATATCCTCGTCGACCTTTCCGTCGGCGATGAGTTTGGCCAGCGAGTCGCCGTAAACGTCGTCGGTGATGATGCTCAAGCCCACGCCGGGCACGTCCTCCAAGTCGTTGATCATCACGATGTTGGGATGGGCCAAGTTGTAACGCACGTCAAACTCCTTCTCGATCATGGCCTGTGCCTCGGGATTGTCCTTTAGCTCGGGGCGCAACGTCTTGAGCATCACCCACTTGCCGTGCTTTTTGGCGGTATATACATGGTAGAACTCCTCGTCCCATTGGGGCAAGTGCTCAATTTCGGTCCATTTTTCGTCGCTCACTGTGCTTGTTGTACTTCTTACCGCGAATATAGCAAAAATCCGCGACCACGCAAAATAGACAGGATGTCGAGCCGTGTCGGCTCGACAGAAATAAAACCCCGCGGCGAACCGCGGGGCACAGTGGCTTGTTAGGCAGGAGGTCGGGCCGTGTCGGCCCGACTCTTGTCCCGCCGACACGGCGGGACTTCCTGCCTAACCAGGCGGGACTTCCTACTTGGCTTAGTAGATAATCTTGGTGGCGGTGGCGCCTTGCTGGCGGATCAGCAACTGGCCGGCTGCGGGGTTGGCAACGCGTTGGCCCTGAAGGTTGTAGTAAACGACGGGTGCGTCGGTGTCAACCGTGGTTACGGCTACACTCTCCACGCCAGTCATGCCCGAAACCTTGAATTGGGCGAGCTGGCCGTCCCAGGTGCCTACTTTGGCGCCGGTGGTCTCGGAGGTGCCGTAGATGGCGCAATCCTTGTTGGTGCGGGCGCCGATGAGCAGGGTGTCTCGCTCGCGGTTGAGACACGAGTTGAAGCAAGAGTTGGTGCCGTCGATAAGCATCAGCTGTTCAACGCTTTCGCCAGTGGCGATGTCGAAAATTTGATAGATTACGCCAAGGTCGCCGGCGCCCGACATCTGCATGTTGTAGGTGTAGATTGCCACGGTGTTGTTGTCGGCGTAAGCGTGGTAGGCCACGGAGATGCCCTCCTTGTTGCGGATATAGGCACCCTCGAGGTTGCCGTCGTTCTGGGCGAAGGCGGCGGCGAAGGCGTTGAGGTTGGTCGACTCGCAGGTGATCTTGGTGTCGCCCCACGAGAGCGAACCGTTGACTGCGCCGGCCACGTACACGTTGTCACCGTAAGCGTCAAGACCGTAAATTTGCTGTACGGCAGAGCCCTTGGAGTTGGCCTCGGGAGTGGCCGTGGTAGCCCAGGCGAGTGCGCTCAGGGCGAGGTCGGCCTTGGCGGCGTAGAACGACGAGAGGCCGTCGGTCGAGGCTATCTCCTTGCCACCCAAGGTGAAGGCTGCCGAGGATTTAACCAATCCGGCCATGTAGAGCGAGCCGTCAACCACGTTGAGCACGTCGATTTGGGCCTCGGTGGCGTAAGCGGCGGTGGCGTCAACTGCCAAGCGGCCCACATAGTTTCCCTCCGAGTCGTATTTCAGCACGAAGAGATCCTTGCCCGATGCCTTCGACTCGCTCTCAATCACTTGATTGACAGTGTCAAAGTGGTAGGTGTGACCGTCAGCGCTGTATACGGTGTAGCCGAGGATCGAGTAGCCACCCACGTAGATGTTGCCCTCGGTGTCGACAGTGACAGCGCGCAGGTTGAGCGAAGAGCCGATTGTGCCGTAAATGTCGGGTTCGATCTTTTGAATCCACTCGATAACGCCCTGAGCGTCAACCTTTACGATAATGCCTACGTAGGGGCTAACGTTATCGGGGCATGAGTAAGCTACCTCCGAGAGGATGTCGTTGGTGCCGGCCATCTCGAATACGTTGGGATTCTCGCGGCCCGTCGACGAGTTGGAGGAGGTGAAAGCGGCCACAAAACCGCCGTCGGGGGTAGTCACGAGGTTGTTCTGCGACAGTGAAATCTGGCCAAAGCGGTTGTTGATCTCCCACACGAGGTTGCCCTCGTCGTCAACCTTGGCGATGAGGATGCCGTTGACCGAGGATGCGTTGACCTGCTCGGTGATGTCGACCGAGGTGGCTCCCCATTGCATGGTCTTTTGGGCCGACGACATGTTGAAGCCCACGTAGTGGCCTCCGTCTTGGGTAGGCTGGATGCAGTAGGGGGTGACGGTGGCGTTGGCCACTTGGCGATGCCATTGGAAGGTAAGAGCGATGTCGCTGGCCTGTGCGTTCATGGCCACGGCAGCGGCTGCAAGGAGTAAAACTTTTTTCATAAATTATACCGTTTAGTGAATATCTCTTTAAATAAAAAATGCGCAGAAATTAACCTTGCGTGGCGGTTTGGTTAAAATCTGCGCGAATTTATTCAATATTGTACACGCGCGAAATACCCAAAATTGAGTATACCCTGCGAGGGGACTAATCGTTCATCGTGCGGAGCAGCTCGTCGTTGTCGCGGGTGCGCTCCATGCGGTCCTTGATGAACTCCATGGCCTCGATCGAGTTGCGGTCGGAGAGGAATCGGCGCAGGATCCACATGCGGTTGAGGGTCTCGTCGCGCAACAGCAGGTCGTCGCGGCGTGTCGACGAGGCCATGATGTCGACGGCGGGGAACACGCGCTTGTTGGAGAGCTTGCGGTCGAGCTGGAGCTCCATGTTGCCGGTGCCCTTGAATTCCTCGAAAATCACCTCGTCCATCTTCGACGATGTCTCGGTCAGGGCCGTGGCGATGATGGTGAGGGAGCCTCCACCCTCGATGTTGCGGGCGGCGCCGAAGAAGCGTTTGGGTTTCTGCAGGGCGTTGGCGTCGACACCACCCGATAGGATCTTGCCCGACGCTGGCTGGTTGGTGTTGTAAGCGCGGGCGAGGCGGGTGATGGAGTCGAGCAGGATTACCACGTCGTGGCCGCACTCCACCATGCGCTTGGCTTTCTCGAGGACAATCGAGGCGATTTTCACGTGGCGGTCGGCGGGTTCGTCGAAGGTCGACGCGATCACCTCGGCGTTGACCGAGCGGCTCATGTCGGTAACCTCCTCGGGGCGCTCGTCGATCAGCAGGATCATGATGTAGGTCTCGGGGTGGTTCTCGGCGATGGCGTTGGCTATGTCCTTGAGCAAGATGGTTTTACCGGTCTTGGGCGGAGCCACGATCAATCCGCGCTGACCCTTGCCGATGGGGGAGAACATGTCGACCACGCGGGTGGATATGTTGCACGTTTTGCCCGAGGTGAGGTCGAATTTCTCCTCGGGGAAGAGCGGCGTGAGGTGCTCGAACGGCACACGGTCGCGGATAAACTCGGGTGTGCGGCCGTTGACGCGCGTCACTTCGCTCAGGGGGAAGTATTTGTCGCCCTCTTTCGGGGGCTTGATGGTGCACTCCACGACGTCGCCGGTCTTGAGACCGATGTTCTTGATTTGCGACTGAGTGACGTACACGTCGTCGGGCGACGCCAGGTAGTTGTAGTCGCTGGAGCGCAGGAATCCGTACCCCTCGGGCATGATTTCCAGCACGCCGCAAGCCTCCAGGAATCCGTCGAAATTGTACTGAGGCTCCTGTGGCTGAGCCTGTTGCTGTTGTTGCTGCTGTTGCTGGTTGCCTTTATTTTTCTTTTTCTTTTTGCCCTGGCCCTGCTGCTGTTGCTGGGGTTGCTGTTGCTGCTTTTCGGCACCAGGCTCGCGCAGGGTGATGGGAGCCGTTGCGGCAGCCAAAGCGGCTGCGGCGGCTGCCTCCTTGCGCTCGCGCTGGGAGCGTGGCACAAATTTCTGTCCACCCCCGTGGAAGAAGGAGCCGAGAGAGGATGTTTTCGGCTGTTGCTGAGGCTGTTGGCCTTGGTTTAGTTGCTGCTGAGGTTGGGCGTTCTCGGCCGCAGGGGCTGGCGTCTCCTGCTCGGCGGCGGGATGCTCCACCGGCTCGGAAACGGGCAGCGGGGCGAGCATCGTCAGCTCGTCGCCGGGATGGGAGTCGTCTTGACCCTCGGCTGACGCCTCGGGCACGGGACCGCCCTCTTGGGGCTGAGCGGCGGGAGCCTCTTGCTGGGCGGCTTTCTTGCGGCCACGACGAGCGGCGGGCTTGCCCTCCTCCTTGGGAACGGGCGCCTCTTGACCCTCGGCTGACGCCTCGGGCACCGAACCGGGTTCTTGGGGCAGGGCGTTATCGGCCTTAGCGGCGGCGTTTTGGGCGTTTTTAGGTGGACGGCCGCGACGCGCCGCGGGCTTGGCCGGGGCTTCGCCCTCTGTCGCAGGGGCCTGAGCGTCAGCGGCTTTCGCCTTGGGTTCGGCTTTTTTTGCGCCCTCGGTTTTGGCCTTGCGCTGCTTGGGCTGCTTGGGCGTGGCCGCGCGCTTCTCGGCCTGGGCCGACGCGTGGGCAATCGCCTGCTGGTCAAGGATATCGTAAACCAATTTGTCTTTTTGTGAGGGATCAGGTTTTTTCAATCCCATTGATTGCGCGATGGCCGCGAGTTGCTCGCCGCTCATGGCAGTCAATTCATCGATATTGTACATAGTAAACCGTAATCTGGCCTGAATCAGGCCATTATATTGTTGAATGGAAACTTAAGGTTGCATTTATGCGCTTATGCAAGGGTGACCACGTTACGCGGGCTCCTAAAACGCTAACAACGCTTTGATAAATAATGTTCTAATAAATTAGGGAGTGGAGGAGAGGTTTCTTGCTGGGAACTGCGTCGCCCTCAGGGGCGTTTCCCCGGCTTCGCGGGAATAGTTGTAGTTGAAAAGTGACGCAAAGTTACCCATAATTCCCGAATCTGCAAATTTTTCGGCAAAAAAAGCTAACTTCGCGCTATGATTGACCCTCAAACGCTGTCACAGGAGCGCATTGCGCTTTACCACACCCTCGGCTGCAAGCTTAATTTCGCCGAAACGTCGACCGTCGCCCAGGCCTTGGCCGAGCGCGGTTTTCGGCGTATAGCAAAGGGGGAGACGCCCGACGTGATCGTGGTCAACACCTGCTCGGTGACCGAGATGGCCGACAAAAAGAGTCGCCAGACGATCCGCTCGCTTCACAAGCGTTACCCCGAGGCCCCGATCATCGTCACCGGTTGTTACGCGCAGCTGAAATCCCAGGAGGTGGCTGCGCTTCCTGGCGTAGCCATCGTCGCCGGCCAGGACCAAAAAGACCTGATAGCGGCATTTATCGATGGGATTTTGGCCGAGGATCGACTGAAATCGAGAGAAATCGAGGGAAGTCGATTGGATCCAGTTCCCGGGACGATCGTTGATGTCACCCCCACCAAAGATATCCGCCGCTTTATCCCTTCCTGCTCCCGTGGCGAGCGCACGCGCTTTTTCCTCAAGGTGCAGGACGGATGCGACTATTTTTGCACCTACTGCACAATCCCCATGGCGCGCGGCCGCTCCCGCTCGGGCTCGATCGGCCAGCTTGTAGCCCAAGCCGCCGACGCCGCGGCCCAGGGGGGCAAGGAGATCGTGCTCACCGGAGTCAACATCGGCGATTTCGGCAAGGGGCGCGATGACCGATTCATCGATCTGATCCGAGCCCTCGACCAAGTTGACGGCATCGAGCGTTACCGTATATCCTCGATCGAGCCTAACTTGCTGACTGATGAAATTATCGACTTTGTAGCTCATTCCCAGCGATTTATGCCCCACTTCCACGTGCCGTTGCAAAGCGGCAGCGACGAGGTGCTTGGGCTGATGCGCCGCCACTACGACACGGCGTTGTTTCGCCACAAGATGGAGGCGATACGCGAGGCGATGCCCCACGCGTTCATAGGCGTGGACTTGATTGTGGGCGCCCGCGGCGAGACCCAGGAGGAATACGAGCGCAGCCGCGACTTTGTCGACTCGCTCCCGATCTCCCGCCTGCATGTGTTCACCTACAGCGAGCGCCCCGGCACGCGCGCCCTCACTATCGGCCATGTCGTGCCTCAGGAGGAGAAGCACCGCCGCACCCGCGAGATGATTCGCCTCAGCGACAGGAAGTTGGCGGAGTTTACACGCCAGTTTATCGGCACCGTGCGCCCTGCTTTGCTCGAGCACGCGGCCCCAGGCGAACCCTTAGGCGGCTTCACCGACAACTACCTGCGCGTCAGCGTTCAAGCCCCTCCCGAGCTCGACAACACCATCGTCCCGGTCCTGCTCTCCTCCCTCGGCCCCGATGAAACGGTAATTGCAACGATAGAAAGGAAGTCCCGCCGTGCCGGCGGGACAGATTAAGGGTGCCATCCTTCCCCCCTTTCATCCTTTAAAGGAATAAAGGATTAAAGGAGGAAAGGAGCCACTGAAAACTGAAAACTGAAGCTGAAAACTGAAATGCTAAAATATAAGCCTCTTGAATGGTTGCTGTCAGCCATCTCCCGCCTGCCCCTGTGGATGCTCTACGGGGTGGCCGACGCGCTGTTCTTTATTATATATTATGTGTGGCGGTACCGTCGCAAGGTCGTGCGTAAGCACTTGCGCGACTCCTTCCCCGAGATGTCGCCCAAGGAGCTGAAGCGCGTCGAGCGGCAGTTTTACCGCAACTTCGCCGACCTGGTGGTCGAGACCATCAAGGTGGAGTCGATCTCCGAGAAGGAGTTGCGCAAGAGGATGATTTTCTCGGGCATGGACGTTGTCGACCGACTGTTCGACCAGGGGACGCCCATCGTGGCCTATTTCTCCCACACTGGCAACTGGGAATGGGTGCCGTCAATCACACTGTGGACGCGCCATCAGTGCCGCGTCGACTGTGAGTTTGCCCAGGTGTACCGCCCCCTGCGCAACAAGTGGATGGACCAGTATATGCTCAAATTGCGCGGGCGATTCGGCCCAAGGTCGTTCGCCAAGTCCACCGTACTGCGCGACCTCATCACCCTGCGCCGTGCTAACATGCCGTGGATCACCGGCTTCATGAGCGACCAAAAGCCCAGCCACGGCGATCCCACCTACGTCACCACGTTCCTTAACCACCCCACGGCTCTCATCACCGGCACCGAGACGCTGGCGCGCAAACTGAAGGCCGCCTGCGTGTACATGGACATGAACAAGACCTCGCGCGGCCACTACCGCGTCGACATCACCCTGATGACCGAGGACGCCTCCACCACCGAGCCAATGGCCCTCACCGCCCAATACGGCCAGCTGCTCGAGCGCACCATCCGCCGCAACCCTCCCATCTGGCTCTGGACCCACAAGCGATGGAAAAAACCGGTGGTGTTAGGGGGGGGCGGCCTTGGACGGCCATCACCATTAAGCCACTAATTCCACTAACACTAATGGACACCAATGAGTTAACTTGAAATCCAATAAATTTTAGAGAGCTTACGCTCTTTAATTAACACTAATCTCGGTAGGAGTTTAGTATCGAAATTCGTGTTAATTCTTTGCGTAGCAAAGCTTAATTTATGATTAAAATATAAGTTAAAGCGCTGAATTAGTGAAAATTAGTGTTAATTCGTGGTTTCTCTTACCACAAGCGAAACTTAAATTAAAGGAAAAATAATTCTTGGCTCAAAAATGGCTGATATAGCTGTCATAATATTGAATTGGAATGGCGCCGAGCTGCTGCGCCAATATCTACCCTCGGTGGTCGCCAACACCCCTAGGGACATCGCCGAGGTGATCGTCGCCGACAACGGTTCCACCGACGAGTCGCTGCGCGTCCTCGCCGAGGAGTTCCCCGGGGTGAAAGTGCTGCCGTTCTCCGAAAACTACGGCTACGCGCAGGGCTACAACGTGGCCATCGACCAAACGCGCTACCGCTACACCGTGCTGCTCAACTCCGACGTTGAGACCCCTCCCGGGTGGCTGCGGCCGCTGTACGACTACATGGAGGCGCACCCCGACGTGGCCGCTTGCCAGCCCAAGATCCTGTCCTGGAAGGAACGCGGAAAATTTGAGTACGCCGGAGCCGCTGGCGGCTACCTCGACCGCCACGGGTTCCCCTACTGCCGCGGACGCGTGCTCTCCACCGTGGAGGAGGACCATGGGCAGTATGACACCGTCGCCGAGATTCACTGGGCCTCGGGCGCCGCGCTGATGGTACGCAGCGACGAGTACCTCGCCGCCGGGGGACTTGACCCCAAGTTTTTCGCCCACATGGAGGAGATCGACCTCTGCTGGCGGCTGTTGCGTCGCGGGCGCAAGGTGATGGCCGTGCCGCAAGGCGCCGTGTACCACCTCGGCGGGGGGAGTTTGCCCGCCGGCAATCCGCGCAAAACCTACCTCAATTTCCGCAACAACCTGTTGCTGATTTATAAGAATCTGTCGCGGCGCGACGGTCGGCGGTTGCTGCTGAAGCGGCGGTTGCTCGACACTCTCGCCTGGTTTCGGTTTTTGGCCACACTCGATTTCGCCAACGCCAACGCCATCCTGCGGGCTCACCGCGACTATCGTCGCATGCGCTCCGCCTACACGCCGGCGCCTGACGGCACCCCCAACCTCCTGGCCTCCCAGCCCTCGATCCTCCTCAACCGCAAACCATTAACTTGACCACGAAAGGTCACAAAAAGACACGAAAAAGGTCTGCTTGCAAACTATGTTTTTGTGTGTGAGAATCTCGGGACAGCTGCAAAACCATGTGTTTGGCAGGGGAGATGGATGGTGGTCGGCTTGCCGACCCCGCGCAAGTAGCGCAGTCCGGGGA
>CAZLSW010000021.1:0-47768 GCA_964562375.1 uncultured Muribaculaceae bacterium
TCACTGGATTCGGGAGTTAAATATTCTGTATGAAATTATTTTGGTGAGTCTATTATCTTTTTGTGGAGCGTGGTTTTTTTGTTGGTTAATTTCTAAAACTCCATTCCGTAAGATTGTACTTGGAATATCAAAGAATTAAGGCATGGTTCCACATCATTTAGATTTCCTCTACTATCCAATATATTATACTTTCCTACTAATTATAGGATTAGGTGGCATAGTATACTTAAATTCCACTAATGGGGATAAGCTCTTACGGCAAAAAGGGGAGTTCCCTGTTATGGCATGGTTGCTATGCGTGTTGGTTATTGTTTTTTGGGGATTGAGGCCCATAAATCCTACCATTATGTTCGCTGACTCTAGCGGATATTATATGTACTATAGGAGTTTATTGAAATCACCTATTCAACCTTGGGATTGGGATCAATATGACCCGGGATGGCAATTATACATTCATTTTTGTTTATATTTTAAACTGTCTCCTCAAATGTTCCTTTTAGGACAAGATGTCCTGGCATTAATCCCAGTACTCATTGGATGCCAAAGAATGTTTAAGGAACAGGCTAATATAAGCATTATCTTTTTTCTTGCATCATTTGGGTTTACCGCCCATCTTTACAATGGGTTAAGGATTGGAGTAGCAATGGCATTTATTATATTAGCCTTATCATTCGCCTATCCTCCTAAACGAAATATCTTGTGGTGTGTAGTGTGTTTGATTATAGCGGCATCCTTTCATAAGTCTATAACTTTGGTAGTGGGTAGCTTCGCACTATCGTATTTAGTCCTTCGTAATCTTTCTTTCGCAATCGCCATATGGTGCTGTTGTATATTAGCGAGCTTACTGTTTGATGATTTTTTTGAGAAATACCTTATTGGAATGGGGGCGGATGATAAGCTTACCAAATATTTATCTGCAGAAGCTAAAGCAGAAAACTTTGCCCATATAGGATTTAGATGGGACTTCCTACTATATAGTTTGTGGCCTATTGCCTTTGGTTGGTGGTTAATTAACGTCAAGAAGATGCGTGATAAGTATTACACGGTACTTCTCAATACCTACATCCTAGCAAATTCTTTTTGGGTTTTGGTTATTAGGGCTAATTATTCCAATAGGTTCGCAGCCTTGTCGTGGACCTTATACCCCTTGCTTCTCTGTTATCCTTATTTAACGCATTATTTTTCTAGAAAGCAAAACAAATGGCTAGCAGCTATCCTTACAGCTATGCTTGCCTTTACATTATTGATGTACTTATTAAGATCAAGATGAAAACTGATACAAGTTTAACCTTTCGTTCGTTTCAAAAACTTGGAATCATCCATAACGAGGAAAGATTTGGAAAATTATCTCCTTGGGGGATATTTAAACATGCTTGTAAGACACTTAAAATTGCATGCTGCTTTAAAATCGCCTACAAACCAGGATTTGTAGAAACTATTTACTTTAATTCTTTTAGAGCTTGGCTATGGAGGAAAATGGGAGCAACCGTAGGAAAACATGTTTGCATTGGTCATTCAGTTTCGATTGACATTGGAAACACCAATTTGATCACTATAGAAGATCATGTCATCTTAACGAATGGTTGCACAGTTCTATGTCACCGACGGGATGTTTCGGATTATCATAAAGGAGATGAGGCACATAAACTTCATTACCTTTATAAACCGGTTACTTTAAAGAGGGAATGCCAAATTGGAATGGGCACCATAATAATGCCTGGAGTTACCATAGGCGAAGGTGCTATTGTAGGAGCGCGGTCGGTGGTAACAAAGGACATTCCGGCTTGGACTGTAGCTGCAGGTTCTCCATGTAAAGTAATAAAAGAAATTGCTCCACGGTAATGAGAACATCTGGTATATTTACCATATCGTTAGATTTTGAGATGATGTGGGGATGCCATGACTGGACAACTTGTGAAGAATATGGGGAAAGTAATATTCGACAGGTCCCGGAAGTTATTGATCGCTTGTTATCTCTGTTAGAATGCTATGAGGCAAAAGCGACTATCGCAATTGTTGGGATGTTATATTTTGCCAACAAAAATGAATTAATAAATCATATTCCAGAAATCCTGCCAAAGTATCTAAACAAGAATCTATCTCCGTATAAATGTGGGTATATTGAGCAAATCTGTTCTTCTGAGCAATCACTTTATTTTGCTCCTTATATTATTGAGAAACTCAAAAAACATCCTTTAATTGAAATTGCGTCCCATACTTTTTCTCACTATTTTTGTTGGGCACCAGGACAATCCAGAATTGAGTTTGAAGAGGATTTAAAAAAAGCCATTGAAACAGCAAAAGAGAAGGGAATAACATTAGATAGCATTATTTTCCCGCGTAACGAAGTCGCAACAGATTATCTCAACATTTGTCGCAAATTTGGGATCCGTAGTTATCGGGGGAACCCTCCAAAATATTTTAATCATCCATCCAATAAGTTAGCTAGTTATCGACAAAGATTGTTTAGATTCCTAGATACATACAATCTTTACGCATCACCTTCTATTACTCCAATTGGGCAACTTAATTTTTCCTCTTTACCAATAAATATTCCAGCTAGTAGATTTTTGAGACCATATAATTCTAAGCTGTCATTATTAGAGGGCCTTAAAATTAAGCGAATTTGTTCTGAAATGGAAGCAGCAGCTCAACGAGGGTGTCTTTATCATCTTTGGTGGCATCCTCATAACATGGGTGCGAATATGGATGAGAATTTCAAGGGCTTGACCAAAATTCTCGCTTGCTACCACCATTTAAATTGCAAATATGGAATGAAATCCTTGACAATGCGGGAAGTATCTGCTATAAAGTAATATCCTATGCCTAGAATATCTGTATTAATGGGGATATATAATTGCGCATCTACTTTAGATGAGGCCCTAGAGTCCCTTTATAATCAAACATTTCAAGATTTTCAAATAATCCTATGTGAGGACGGATCATCTGACAACACATATGAGGTTGCAAAAAAGCATGCAAACTCTCATAACAATATAATATTGATTCGAAATCCATATAACATGGGACTTAATGCGACTTTAAACCGATGTTTAGCTTTAGCTGACACTGAACTAATTGCTAGAATGGACGGAGATGATATATCAAAACCGGAACGTTTTGCAACGCAAGTGGCTTTTTTAGATGCCCATCCTGAGTATGGAGTGGTAAGTACTCCTGGAACTTATTTTGATGAGAATGGAATTTTCAGAGTAGGTCACGGAAGAGGGGAAGTCAAGAAAAAACATTTCATTCGTTCAAGCCCTGTGGGCCATGCGGAATGCATGGCCCGGACTGAGGTGTTCAAGGCTGTAGGAGGATATACTGAATCTGATCGTTTGTTGCGAGTTGAAGATTACCATTTATGGTTTAAAATATTTGCTGCCGGGTTCCGGATGTATATGATGCCCAATAGTTTGTATATGGTGCGTTCTGATGCAGCTAGTATTGGACGCCGTAACTGGCGCAATCGTAAAAATGAGGCTTATGTAAAGCATATAGGTTTCAATATAATTGGTCTTCCTTTTTATTATCAAATATTTGCCTTAGAGCCAATCATAAAGTATTTATTGCCTAGAAAATTATATACTTATTTTTTTCGACGCAAATCCTAATAGCTCTTCATATTCACGCTCAAATAAATTCTTATGGGACCCTTTGAATTTCATGGTTCAATTGAGTAATTTTTTCAATTCAATATTAATCTCCTATGGCTACTTTAAATATGACTGGTCCATTCCCATTGACTCAAGAAGAAATCGATAAAAGGATAATACCAGGCAGGCCTGGTAATTATGCTTATGGTTTCAACTATCTGGGGAATTTCAAGGTCCAATATGTTGGTCGTTCGGATACAAATCTACATGCGCGTATTTCTCATGGCATTGGCCAATACGATTTTTTTAAGTTTAGTTATGCAAGCAATCCTAAAGAAGCTTTCGAAAAGGAGTGCAAAAACTTCCATGATTTCGGAGGGCGTGTGAGCCTTTATAATAATTATCATCCTGACCGTCCTGATGGGACTGATTATTCTTGTCCTCGATGTGATATTTTTGACGATAAATAAAGGTTTCACTATCATTATGACATCCTTATCTTGATATGGAACGAAATAAGAATATTCTGCATGTGGTGAATATCTTTTTTGTGGTGCCTTATTTCTTGGGGAATCAATTGAGGTATTTCAGGGAGAGGGGATGGAAGGAGCATATCATCTGCAGCCCGTCGTCCGAGCTGTTGCCATACGCCCAAGATATGTGTTTCGAGGTCCAAGAGGTGGAAGTATTACGCAAGATTGCCCCGTGGAAGGATTTGAAAGCGGTCGTAAAGACCGCTAAGTATATTAGAGACCATCACATCGGCATTGTAACCGGCCATACGCCTAAAGGCGCCATCATCGCGATGACGGCGGCTTGGTTGGCTAGAGTGCCCAAGCGCATTTATTTCCGTCATGGGTTAGTTTACGAAACAGCCAGCGGCTTTAAACGTAAGCTATTGATGACGGTTGATAAACTGGCTTCAAAAATGGCAACGCATGTAGTTTGTGTAAGTCCTTCATTGCTGGACCTGAGCATTAAAGACCACCTTAATCCTCCTTCAAAACAGAGAATTCTTCATAAAGGGACCTGCAATGGTATGGATGTACACAGATTTTCACGAGAGAACATCGACCAAAACTTTGTGGCAAAATTGCAGCGAGATCTTCATATTAAGGAGGCCAATCAAGTCATAGGTTACGTGGGACGTCTCGTTCGTGACAAGGGCATAATTGAACTTGTCGACTCCTTTAAAATAATACAAGACTCAAATCCCAATGTCAAATTATTGTTGGTGGGGATGCTGGAGCAAAGGGATGCTCTTCCAGAGGAAACTGTAAGTATATTGGAACAAAATCCTGCCATAATCATGACTGGATATGTGGACAATCGGCAAATTCAAAATTATTATGCCCTAATGGATTGCTTGGTACTTCCTAGTTATCGAGAGGGCTTCGGTATGTCTTTAGCAGAGGCTTCCTCAATGGAAATTCCTGTCATTACCACCAAAGTCACAGGTTGTATCAATGCCATAGAAGAGAATGTTACAGGTTTCTTCACTAACCGTGAGCCTGCCGATATGGCAGAGAAAATCTGCCGATTATTGGATGACGAGTCCTTGAGAAAGCGAATGGGGGCGGCCGGGCGAAAATGGGTGAAGGAGAATTTCGCCGAGGAACTGGTGTGGCGGGATATTGAAAAGCTCTATAACGAATAATCGTATGAAAATATTGATTACAGGAGTGCACGGATTCGTGGGCTCCAATCTTGTGCGGAATTTGCATTGCGAGCATGAGATTTACGGGTTGGACATCGTCACGCCGTTCAAGGCCGGCGTTGTCCAAACTTTATTGTGGGACGATCTCGACAAGGTGCCTGAGGTTGACGCCCTCATACACCTCGCGGGTATGGCTCACGACACCAAGAATCAAACCCAGACCGAGGTGTATTTCAAGGTCAACACTGGCCTCACGGAGAGGATTTACGACTGGTTCCTGAAATCTTCGGCCAAGAAGTTCATTTTCTTCAGTTCGGTTAAGGCCGCCGCTGACTCCGTGGAGGTTTCGCCACTCACAGAGGACATCGTACCCAAGCCGGTCGGGCCTTACGGCGAGAGCAAGATAAAAGCCGAGGATTACATTCAAAAACGTTGGTCGGCACCTGGCAAAACGACCGTTATCTTACGGCCTTGCATGATTCACGGACCAGGTAATAAAGGCAATCTCAACCTTCTTTACTCGGTGGTGAAGAAAGGGATTCCCTGGCCTCTTGGCTCGTTCGATAATCTGCGTTCCTTTACCTCAATCGGCAATCTCCAAGAGGTTATCTCCCGCATCCTGGCTACAAACATACCCACCGGCATCTACAACATGGGCGACGATCGGCCCTTGTCGACCAACGAGTTGATACGCCTGATCGGAGAGGTGACAGGCAAGCGCAACAGCATTTGGCATCTGCCCAAGGGTATTGTCTCGGGTATGGCCAAAATCGGTACTGTCCTCCACTTGCCGCTTAACAACGAGCGTCTCCGCAAATTGACTGAAAATTATATCGTCGACAACTCCAAGATCAAATCGGCGATTGGAATTGCTGAAATGCCCGTCGACGCCGCCGACGGCATCCGTGAAACCATAAAATCGTTCCAGTAATGATTTGGGAATACTTAGTTATAGCTATGATACTGCTGGTGGCGGAGGTGGGGTACTTCCGGGTTGCTGACAGGTTTAATATCATTGACAAGCCAAATCTGAGGAGTTCGCACACGCATATTACGCTGCGCGGGGGAGGGGTCATCTTTCTGATCGGGGCGTGGGTGGGGGCTGCGTTTTTCGGACTGCAGTACACGTGCTTTATGGCGGGATTGACCGCGATAGGGCTGGTGAGCTTCGTGGATGACGTGCATTCCACGCCCAACTCATTGAGGCTCTTGGTGCAGTTCGCAAGCATGATGCTGATGTTCGTGGATTTGGGATTGTACGAGGCCGAGACTTGGTGGGTGATTGTGCCTGCGCTGATTGTCTGCGTGGGTATCATCAACGCCTACAATTTCATGGATGGCATCAACGGTATCACGGGGTGCTACTCACTGGCTGTTTTGATTCCCTTGCTTTGGTTGAACCATCGCTTGAATTTCATCGATCAATCGTTTTTGATTGTGAGCGTTATCAGCGTGCTGGTATTCCTCTTTTACAACTTCCGCAAGAGGGCGAAATGTTTCGCTGGCGATGTCGGCTCGGTGTCCATAGCCTTTATCGTGCTGTTCGCCTTGGGAAGGTTGATAATGGCAACTGGCAATCCCGTATACCTGCTGTTCTTGGCGGTTTATGGAGCAGACAGCATCCTGACCATCGTCCACCGCATCATGCTCCACGAGAACCTTGGCGAGGCCCATCGCAAGCACGCCTACCAACTGATGTCCAACGAGTTGAGGATGCGCCACACCGTCGTCTCGGCCATCTACATGGCGCTCCAATTGGCAATCTCTTTCGGTCTCATCTCCCTCCACGCCACTTACCAATGGTGGTACTTCGCAGCCGTCATCCTCCTCTTGGCCCTCACCTACATCCTCTTCATGCGCCGCTTCTACCACCTCCACGCCGAATATTTACTTTCTAAACACACGACATAATGATCATTGATAACGAAATGCTGGATGGCGTGTTGGCCGAGGCGGAACGGTCGCCGAGGTTGAGGATGAACCGGAATTTTCATGAGTCCCTGGAGGCGTCGGCGCAGAGATTGCTCAACGCGTTGTTGCCAGGAACCGTGCTTCCGATTCACAGGCATCAACATACAGCTGAAACATACATTCTACTGAAGGGGCGAATCGACGTGTGCTTCTACGACGATATGGGAAAGCGTACGGCTAGGTACCAGCTAGACCCGACCATTGGTAACTACGGTGTGCAGATTCCGAAAGGTCAGTGGCACACGATCGAGGTGCTGCAACCGTCGGTGATTTTTGAGGTGAAGGACGGCCCTTACACGCCGCTCTCGCCAGAGGATACGTTAGACTAAATCGCAAAAACGATGGAAAAGAAAGAGCGGGTGTTGCTCTGCTTGAATCATATGTCGGGTCGCGAGCTCGACTTTATACACGAGGCTTTCGAGACCAATTGGGTGGTGCCGCTGGGACCCGCTGTGGATGGCTTCGAGGAAGATTTGCGGCAGTTCGTGACTTCGACCTCAGGTCGTGCATTCGTGGATTCGTGTAATCGTGTATTCGAAAATCGAGTGAACGAATGCACGAATACACGAGTGAACGACAAATTAGCTGACAAACAGGTGGCCGCCCTCGTCACCGGTACCGCCGCTATGCACCTCGCTTTGGTGGGGTGCGGAGTGAAGCCGGGGGATGAGGTGATTTGCCAGAGCTTCACGTTTTGCGCGAGCTGTCATCCTATAACTTATCTTGGGGCGAAGCCGGTGCTGGTGGATAGCGAGGAGGAGACGTGGAACATGGATCCCGAGTTGCTTGAGGTGGCCATCAAAGACAGGATTGAGAAGACGGGCAAGAAGCCGAAGGCAATTGTGGTGGTGTATCTTTATGGCATGCCCGCAAAGATTGACGAGATAATGGCGGTGGCCAACAATTACGACATTCCGGTGATTGAGGACGCCGCCGAGGGGCTTGGCTCGAGGTATAAAGGACAGGTGTGCGGCACTTTCGGCAGGTACGGCGTACTTTCGTTCAACGGCAACAAGATGATCACCACCTCGGGTGGCGGGGCGTTGATTTGTCCCGACAAGGAGGCCAAACAAAAGATTATGTTCTATGCCACTCAAGCGCGCGAGTCCTACCCCTATTATCAGCACGAGGAGATTGGCTACAACTACCGTATGTCGAACATCTGCGCGGGCATCGGTCGCGGCCAGATGACCATCCTCGACGACCACATTCGCCACCACCAAATGCTCGCAAAATTTTACGAGGAAGCTTTCGCGGAAATCCCTGGCATCACCTTCCACGGGAATCCCGGCCCCCAAACCCCCGAAACGGGGGCTTCCCATCCGGATGGCAACACCCCCCGCTACGGGGGGCTTGGGGGGCCATACGATTCCAATTTCTGGCTCAACACAATCCTTATCGACACCTCGATCAAGGTGAAAGGGGAGGAGGAAGCCTACAAGGAGATTATCATCGGCGCTGTTGGTGGTGCCGCTGGCGTCACTCACGTCCCCAAATCATCCCACACCGATTGCGAGCCCAATCGCAATGTGGAGGCCCTTCGCCTGGCGTTGGATCGTGAGGGCGTCGAGTCTCGCCCCCTCTGGAAGCCTATGCACAAACAACCCGTTTACAAGGACGCACCGTTCTACGGACACGGCCCCCAAACTGTCGGCCCCCAAACCCCCGAAACGGGGGCTTACCAACCGAATGGCACTCCCCCTCGCTCTGGGGGGCTTCGGGGGTCAATTTCAGAGAGTTTATTCGCCCGTGGCCTCTGCCTCCCCTCGGGACCCTACGTCACCCTTGACCACGCCCGCCGCATCGTCCAGATCATCAAGGACAACATCGTGTAGACTTAAGAAAATCTGTTTAGACTCTCGCATTTTGAAAAGTCAGGCTTGCGCTTGGCTTTATTTTTTGGCGGCAGGAAGTTTTTTATTTGCACTGAGTAGTTACAGAGGGTTACAATGCGTCTCGGTCATAAAATTTATTCGTTGGATGAGATAATTTGAAGAATTTTGATTGAGGGGGTTGGCCGTTTAGGAGAATTAGGGTAAATTTGCGGGAAATTTAAAAAACGCAATGTTATCAGATGAATTTTCTCCAGATATAGAACACGGTCGCTTGGTGGATTTGGATGCGGTGAAGGGGTTGGCGATCGTGGGGATTGTGCTGTTTCATCTGGGGGTGATGCCGATGGGGTATTTGGGAGTGGATATCTTCTTGGTAGTCAACGGTTTTTTGATTGCCAAGACGATTAAGCGGGGGCTGTCGGAGGGGGAGTTTTCTTACGGGGCGTTTTTGCGGGATAAGGCTTGGAGGTTGTGGCCGCTTACGTTAGCGGCTTGTGTGGCGGCGCTGGTTGTGGGTTATTTCACGATGTTGCCCGACAACTACGAAAATCTGGGTCAGGCGGTGGTGGCCAACAGCGTGTTCGGGCAGAACGTGCTGTCGACGGTCAACACCAATTATTGGGATATCCGCACGGGTCACAAGCCGCTGATGCATTTGTGGTACGTGAGCTTGCTGATGCAGTGCTATGTCATTTTCCCCGCGATCGTGTGGCTGGCTGTCAAGGCGGGAAAGCGGTTAAGATGGGGCACGATGGCGGTTTTGAGTGTCTTGATCTTTTGGTCGTTGAGCGGTCCGTTAGCCGACAGGCTGGGGCCGAATTATTGCTTCTATATGCTTCCGTGCAGGCTGTATGAGTTTCTACTCGGGTCGGTCGTGGCATTCGCAGTGGATTGGACTGAAAGTGTCAAAATTACAGTGCGGTGGCCTTTTTGGTTATGCATTCTGGCCCTAATCTTTCTCTGCGGATTCGGGCAATACCTCTCCTTCGGATGGATGACGTTGACCGTGTGCCTTGTCACGGTTGTCGCCATTTGGTTGATTGTAAAGGCCAATCGTCAGGGTCGACACAGGAAGTATAAAGCGTTGGCTGCAATGGGGGTGATGAGTTTCTCGATTTTCATCTGGCATCAGGTCGTTATAGCATTCTATCGGCACCTTTATCACCCTGATTTCGTTGCTTGGGACATCCTAGTTTTGCTTGCGATAATAGCAGTAATTTCATATGGGTCATATCGTTGGGTGGAACATCCGATGACAATAAACAAGCGGGTGATTACGGGACGCACAGTTGTCATGACTTGCGTGGGAGCTATGGCTGTGTTCGGCTGCGGATTCTATGTTTATGCCCGGGCAGGGGTGATGCGCGACGTGTCGGAATTGGGAATAACCACCGCTGAAGCCCATCGCGGGATGCACGGCGAGTATTGCGACCGCGTGTACGATTTGGGAGCCGACTTCATCGGCAGCGGCAAGACCAAAGTTCTGGGGATAGGCAACAGCCACATGCGCGATTTCCTGAACGTGTTGCTGGAATCGGCGTATGCCGACTCGCTTGACATCCACTATATCTACAGCGAGTACCTGTGGGCCAGTCACGACGACTACTTAGGCATAATCAATGAGGCCGACATCATCTTCATGGTCGACAGACCCGAGGACTTCTCCAAGAACGTGGCCAAGGCCATACGCGACCATGAGCGACTTTATGGCGTGGGCGTAAAATATTTCGGCGAATCCAACGGCTATATTTACTCACGCCGATTCAGCCCTGGCTATTACCAAATGCGCGTCACTGTCCCCGGTTGGGTTTTGGGATGTCGCCAATCGCAGCGGGAGTATTGGGGCGAACACTACGTGGACATGATGGCTCCGTTGCTCGACAGCGACGGCACTGTCCCCGTCTTCACCGACGACCGCCGCTACATTTCCCAGGACTGCCTCCATCTCACCGTCAGCGGCGCCCGCTACTACGCCAAGCTCCTCAACCTGGGAGGGATGCTAAATTGACCCTTTCAGATAAAGATCTTAAAACGAGGCCGATAACAGGTTGAGATAGGTGTATCTAATTAACGCTGTACCGCATTAACGCTGAATCGTATTAACGCTGTATCGACGCAGAGGCATTCTATTTATTGGCTGTGGGTGGAAGGAGGATGGAGTCGATGACGAGGCGGCTGGCGGTGTCGACTTTGCGGAGGTCGTAGTCGATGTAGATTGATGTGGTGGAGTTGCCTAGCTCGTAGCCGAGTGCTGCGGCGATGGTTTCCTTTGGTATGTCTAACGAGGCAGCGATTGTGGCCCAGGTGTGGCGGGCGTAGTAGCTTGTCAATTCGGGGATGTCAAGGATTTTGGCTATTTGTCGCAATGCCTGACCGTATTGCTGGTAGAAGTTGCGGAAATTCTGAGTGTGTGGGATGGAAAAAGCGCCGAAAGTCCCTGGAGATGGATGCTTCCGGCGCATATACAAGTGTGGGTAGGTGGCTACTTGTCGTAGAGGACGTAGTCGATGACGCGGCGGTTGGCAACGTCAACCTTGGTCATGTCGAAGTCGATGTAGATGTCGGTAACGGAGTTGCCGCCATGACCTAAGGCGTGTGCGATCGTGTCCTTGGGGATGTCGAGATGTGAGGCGATCGTGGCCCAGGAGTGGCGTGCCCAGTAGGTGGACAGTTCGGGTAGGCCGAGTATCTCCTTGATTTTCTTCAAGGCTTGACTCCACTGGTTGTAGAAGAGCCGGTAATGAGCGTTGGAGTCGAGCATGTAGAGCAGGTATTTCTCCCCTCGCAACCGCTCGATGATCTCCATGGCTTCGGGTTCCACCTTGATGGAGTAGGGCTTGTGGGTCTTGGCGCGTGTGTACTCGATGCGACCCTCCTTAATGGATTTAAGGTTGCACAGGTCTACCACATTGATGCCGATAAGGTAGAACGACAGCATGAACAGGTCGCGGTACTTGGCGAGCCATTCGGGAAGGTCGAGCGCGGCGATTTTCCGTAGCGTGTCGACTGAAAGCGAGCGTTTGCGAGTGCGGGCATGTGGCACCCGATAGCGCAGGAAGGGGTAATTGGTAGTGATGCCGCAGTCGATGGCGTAGTTAATGACCGTGCGCACGTTGCGTAGATGGATAGAGCGGGTGTTGACGGCCAAAGAGGACATTGTGGCACAGAAGCCGTCGAGCCACAGCTTGTTGATGTCGTCAAGCTGAACCTTGAACACATCGGTGTAAGCTAAGAGTTTACGCCAAGTGTCATCATACAGGCGACGATTGCCGGGGGATTTTACGACCATCACCTGCTGGAACAACTGGCCGAAAGAGGGCTTGGACGGTTCCTTCTCTTTTGGCAACTCCCCATGGTCGATGTAATACTTGATCTGGGCATCCGACAGAGATGAGAAAATTCCATCGGCTCTTAACTGTAGCACTCTTGCTACAGCCTTGGACATTGCGGTTGTTAATGCTTCGTTCTTGGTTTTGGAATTTGGTCCAATGCAGCGTTGAACCTCGGCGTTCCATTCCTCCTTTGTGGCAGTTACGCCTGTGAAGATCAACAGTTTCGTGCCGTATCCAACGGCGATACGGATTGGGAATGTGCCATCCTTAACTGGACGGCGAGTGTCTAGTTTTAAATAAGATTTAGCCATAATAAGAGATTTTGGCGTTAGATACTTGCGAAGGGTTGTCTCTCCGCGTTAATTCTCTTGCCAAATCTATTGCTTTAAACACTCACGCGAGAACTTTGGGGTCATCCGATAAGTAAAAAACCGTGAAGAAGGGGGTCTTAGGCTCTTTTGGGCGATATCCGCGCGAATTCCTGCGCGAAATTTGCGCGAAACAACGGCTTTTGGGGGGATTTCTGCGCGAAGTTTGCGCGAAAAAACGGCTTTTTGGGGGATTTCTACGCGTAAAATGCGCGGAATTTTTCAACCAAAATACTCCAATTTGACCACAAATACAACCTTTTTGACCACCCGCTATATTCTGTATAAGCAAAAAAAACAGAGAGTTGTAGAATCTAACTCTCTGATTATCAAGCGGAGAGACCGGGATTCGAACCCGGGATAGGCTTTTGGCCTATACACGCTTTCCAGGCGTGTCTCTTCAGCCACTCGAGCATCTCTCCATTGTTGTTATTGCGGAAAATCATCCGCTCTCGTTTGGCAAGTCGGGGGTCATTTCCGATGTTTGCGTCGCGAAGTTACGTTTTTTTTCGGGAATGGCAAAAGGTTTTTCCCAGTTTTTTATTTTTTATTGTGGTTTGTGGATAAAGTCGCGGGAAAAAGTTGCGGACAAGTTACAGGAGTTGAGAACCAAGTTTCACTGTTTTGATGGAGAATGGCTCAAATCGGTGAAGAGGGACCGCCGCGGCGAACCGCGGGGCACGGTGGCTTGGATGGGGAGCCGGCGGTGACCCGCGGGGCACGCGAGCGGGCTCGGGGGGATTGATGGAGGGGGATGGTGGCTTGGATGGGGAGCCGGCGGTGACCCGCGGGACACGCGACAGGGCTCAGGGGGGTGATTGATGGAGGGCACTGTGGCTTGGATGGGGAGCTCTGCGGTGACCCGCGGGGCACGCGAGCGGGCTCGGGGGGGATTGACGGAGGGGGGACGGTGGCTTGGATGCGGAGCCCTGCGGTGACCCTCGGGGCACGCGACCGGGCTCGGGGGGGGATTGATGGAGGGGGATGGTGGCTTGGATGGGAGGGAAGGGAAGGGGGAGCAGCCGCGAACCGCGGGGAATGGGGGCTTGATGGGGGAGATGGGGATCAGAGGGTGACGTATTGGGGGGAGTGGTGGATGGCCGGGAGGATGGTGTCGGTGAGGTCGCTGAGGCGAAGGCGGAGGGAGGATGTGTTGACGCATGGGTGGCAGCCGAAGTAGTCGCTAAGGGTGACGTCGCGGTCGATGAGGAGCTGGACGCGAAGGTCGTGGTCGTTCATTAGTCCCATCACGGAGACTGATCCAGGGGTGATGTCGAGCATTTGGAGCATGTCGTCGGCCGTGGCGAAGGAGAGGCGGCCGCATTCGATTTGGGAGGTGATGTCCTTGGTGTGGAATGGTTTAGACCCGGGCATCATCAGGAGGAAGAAGTGGGTGCGGGGACGGTTGCAGAGGAAGAGGTTTTTGCAGATGATAGGATGTGTTTTAGCATCGGTGTCGGATTTTTGGAATTCGTCGAGGTTCATTCGGCCGAATGTTTCGTCGATGGTTGCGCACACTTCCATGGTGTTGGCAGGGAGGTGGTCAATGCGGTCGTAGGTGATGCCTAGGGAGTCGAGGAGGTCATAAACACGACGTTCCCTCGGGGCGCGTGATGCGTAGTCGAGGGGACGTCCTTTATAGATGGTATATGTCATGTGGTTATTCGGGCTTGGCGAGGGTGATTCCTTCAGGGGTGATAATGATGCGGTGTTGCTTGTAAAGGGAGCCGACAGCTTTCTTGAAGTCTTTTTTTGAGCATTGGAATCGGGCTTCGATTTCGGCTGGGTCGGAGTGGTCGTTGATAGGGGTGTTGCCGTGGTTAATCTCGAGGTAGTGGAGGATGCGGTCGGCAAGGGTAGCTACCCGCTCGGAGGTGTTGCCGCTGAGGGTAAGGTCGATTTTGCCGTCTTGGCGCACTTGCTTGACGTAGGCTTTGACTGTTTGACCTATTTCTAATGGGCGGAAGAGCTCGTTTTCGTAGATCATGCCGTTGTGGAGGTTGTCTACAATCACGCGGTATCCGATGGGGGTGTGCTGCCAGACGAGGGCGTCGACTTCTTGGCCTCGCTTGTACTCGGGGGGCACGTTGCCGAGGTATTTCTCGATTTTGGCGGTGGCGACGACGCGCTTGGTGGTGTTGTCGAGGTATACGTACACGAGGTAGACACCACCTTGTTTCATGCGTGATTTTTGCTCGCTGTAGGGGACGAGGATGTTTTTGGCCAATCCCCAGTCGAGGAATGCTCCTACTTTGTTAACGTCATCGACTTCCAGGAAGGCGAATTGGCCCACCCGGGCGAAGGGGTGCTCGGTGGTGGCTATGAGGCGGTCCTCGGAGTCGGTGTAGACAAACACGTCAAGTTCCTGACCGATCTCGGGTGAGCCGTCAATATATTTTGCGGGGAGCAGGATCTCCACGCCGTTGCCTCCGTCGAGGTATACCCCGAAGTCGACGATTTTCGTTACCGCTAAGCGGTTGTAGTCTCCAATCTTTACCATATAATTTTAACGCCGTACGGGACGTTTGGTTTAGAATATTGAGGAGTATTGGGTGAGGAGGGTGGTGAAGCGGGGGAGATCGCGGAGGGGGGCGACGTTGACGCGGGCGTCGTCGGCTCGGTTCCAGTCGTGACGGTTGGCGTAACCCAATTCGAGGGCTTGGGCCATGAGGTCGAGGGCCTTGTCGTTGTCACCGGCTTGGGCATAGAGACAGGCTGCTCGGTATTGGGCTGTGCCGTCGTGGGTCGTGTCATTTGCGACAAGGTCGGTTGCCCATTGGTAGGCTTTCTCTTTTTGACCGGAGAAGAGCATTCCGAAGCCACGGTAGTCGCTGGAGGGGAGTGCGCCCTCCTCGATAGGCCAGTTGGCCACTCGCTCATAGATGGTGGCGGCGTTAGTGGGCTTATTCAAGTATTGCTCGAGAATCCATGCGCGAATTAACTGGTAATAAGCGTTTTCGCCGTCGTTGAGGATAGCAGCGCCAATAGCGTCGGAGGCGTCTTGATATTTTTGGAGGTCAACCATGGCGAGGGCTTTTTGGGCTTGAGCTGGAGCGTAGTCGGGGGCTTTCTCGAGGGCTTTTTCAGCGGAAGCGAGGGCATCCTCTGAGCGCCATTGGGCACGTCGGATTTGAGCAAGGGTTACGTAGTAGGCTGCATTGTCGGTGGTGGCACCGATGGCGTATTCAATGTCCATAGCGGCTTGGGGATAGTTGCCGAGGGCATATTGGCATTCGGCCATGGAGGCATAGATGCCGTGGTGGTCGTAAAGGCCCTCGTCAATGATGTATTTGTAATCGGCCAAGGCGGCTTTGAATCGGTTGTGGTTTTGGGCGATTGCAGCGCGCAGGTAGTAGAACATGCCCACCTTGGGTGCCTGGCGTATGGCGTTGCTGAGGCCGGTCATGACGGCTGAGTAGTCGGTGTTGGACATGTTGACCAATCCGCGGAGGGCTTTGGAGTAGGAGTTGTCGATGCTCAGGGCCATGAGGTAGTCGTCAACGGCGCCCACGTTGTTGCCCATGGCTTCACGCACTGCCGCGCGGCGCACGTACACGTCGGCATTGGAAGGATAGGCGTTGACCGCCTCGTCGATGTATTCGTTGGCCAAGCCAAGGTTTTGCTCTTTTACAGCAACGCGAGCGAGACCGAATAGGGCCTCCACCGATCGTGTGGAAAGCCGTTTTAGCTTCTGGTAGTCGGCTTTAGCGGCGTCGTATTTACCCAGCTCGAATTCAACGTTGGCTTTCTGATAGATTGCCACGTAGTTGTCGGGGACGAGCTCGCAGGCTTGGGTAAGGTCGATAAGGGCCAATTCGGGTTTGCCGGTCATCTCGTAGATGTTGGCACGTAACGACAGCTCTTGGAAGCGCATATCGGTGTCGGAAACGGGGGTGTATTTCAGAGCCTCGTTTACATCGTTGAGGGCGCGGAGGTATTGGTCGAATCGGTAGTATTCCGTAGCGCGACGGTATAGGGTCTCGTAATCTTGCGGATTCTCATCGAGGAGCTTTTGGTAGGCTTTCATCGTGGCCTCGGTGATAGCGCTTTGACCCTGAATCTGGGCGAATGAAGGAGAGGAGCAAAATGTGAGGAGGGCCGCGGCGGCCAGGAATTTGATTGGTTTCATTATCTTTATTGTACGTTATTGGCTTGGTTGACAGCTTGTCGGATGATAGTTAATCGGCGAAGCAGGGCCGGTAGGAGATCGAGGCGAAGCATATTTGCGCCGTCGCTCTTGGCTACCGCGGGGTTGTGATGGGTTTCCATGAACAGGCCATCGGCACCGGCGGCGATACCGCAGCGGGCTACAGTCTCTATGAGGTCGGGACGTCCGCCAGTTACACCGGCCGATTGGTTGGGCTGCTGGAGGGAATGGGTTACGTCAAGGATCACGGGACAGCCGTTTTTGCGCATCTCGGGGATTCCGCGATAGTCGACGATGAGGTCTTGGTAGCCGAAAGTGGTGCCACGCTCGGTGATAGCCACTTGGTCGTTGCCTGCGTCACGCACTTTCTGCACGGCATGGCGCATAGCCTCGGGGGAGAGGAATTGGCCTTTTTTGATGTTGACCATCTTGCCAGTGCGGGCGGCGGCGATGAGAAGGTCGGTTTGTCGGCATAGGAACGCGGGTATTTGGAGGATGTCGACGTATTTCGCAGCCATCTCGGCTTCCTCGGCGGCATGGATGTCGGTAACGACGGGAATGTTGTAGGTAGAACGCACCTCAGCGAGAATCTCGAGGGCTTTTTCGTCACCGATGCCGGTGAAGGAGTCGATACGGGAGCGATTGGCTTTGCGGTAGCTTCCCTTGAACACATATGGTATTCCTAGCTCACGGGTTATTTCCACGCATTTGCCGGCTATGTCGAGGGCCATTTCGCGGCCTTCGATTACGCAAGGACCGGCCAGCAGGAAGAAGTTGCCGTTGGGTGAGCCTTGCAGGTAATGTATCATATTCAGGTTGTCCATTATTCTTGGGTGAATTGGTTGATAATATGGCAGGTGTCGATGGCTACCAGGGCGGCTGTCTCGGTGCGCAGGCGGTTGTCGCCCATGGTTACGGGGGTGAATCCCGAAGCGAGACACATTTCCACCTCTTGCTGAGTGAAGTCGCCTTCGGGACCGATTAACAGGGCCACATCCTGTCGGGGCACATAGGTTTTGGCCAAAAGGCGTCGGTCTACCTCGTCGGAGCAGTAGCCCACGTAGCGCTGGGGCGCAGTGACTGAGTTGAGGAAACGGGGTAGGGGGGTGAGAGGATAGATTACGGGGAGGGTGGATTTGAGCGATTGCTTCATGGCCGAGACAGCGATTTTCTCGAGCCGGTCGGGTTTCAATTCCCGACGCTCGCTGCGGTGGCATAGTACTGGCACGATGTCGTTAACGCCAATCTCGGTAGCTTTCTCCACGAGCCATTCCATGCGGTCCATGAGCTTAGTGGGAGCCACAGCGAGGGAGATACGGTTGGGCCATACGAGGGGCTCGGCAACGCGCTCCAGGATTTCCACCATGGCGCGTTTGGGATGGGCTTCGATGAGTTTGCAGCGATATCGGTAGCCCTTGCCGTCGACGATCTCCATTTCGTCGCCCTCGATCATGCGCAGGACGCGCACAGCGTGCTTGGAGTCGCTTTCGGGCAACACCGGTGTGACGTTTATATCCGGGGCAAAAAACTGTATCAAAGTAATACGGGTTAAGTGTCAGTGATTAAGTATGATAGCCTCCTGTTTGGATTCCATTGGGCCATTACTTAAACTTTAAACTTTAAACTTTAAACTTTTGACTCTTGACTCTTGACTCTTGACTTAATTAGATCTCTACCATGTCGCCAGCCGAGGGGAGCTCTTCGTCGCGGCGCACTTGCGACTCCGATGGGTTACGGTCGTTGTCCTTGAAGATGAAGAAGAAGAGCACGGCCACTACCAGGGCGTAAGCGGCGAAGATATACCACGACACTCGCCAGCCCTCGAGTACTTGCTCGGGATCAAGGCAGGTGGCGTAGACAAATTTGTTTACCACGAATGTGCCGGCAACCCATGTACCCAGAGAGGCACCGATACCATTGGTCATTATCATGAATAGGCCTTGAGCAGAGGAGCGCAAGTCGGGGGTTGTCTTTTGGTCGACATACAAGCCGCCGGAGACGTTGAAGAAGTCGAAAGCCACGCCGTAAACCACGCACGAGAGCATCAGCAGCCATACTCCCGACCAGCTTGTGTTGCCCAAGCCGAAGAAACCGAAACGGAACACCCAAGCTGTCATGGCGATGAGCATCACTCCCTTGATTCCGAATCGCTTCAAGCAGTAGGGGATCAAAAGGATGCACAGGGCCTCGGAGCATTGCGAGAGGGAGATGAGGAATGTGGGGTTTTGGGCGAAGAAATCCTGAGCGTATTCCTTAACCGAAGCGAAGTGCTCGATGAAGGTTGTGCCGTAGCTGTTGGTGATTTGGAGCGAGACGCCAAGGAGCATTGAGAAGATGAAGAAAATGGCCATCTTCTTGTCCCTGAACAGCTTGAACGCCGAGAGGCCCAAAGCGTCGGAGATGGAGGCTGATTTACCTTTGTCGACAGGGCATTTGGGCATTGTAAGAGCATAGGCGGCCATGACGATGCTGAACGCTCCACAGGTCATGAGCTGCCAATAGGTTTTCATGATGGGCTGACCAGCGATGGGCACGAAGTTGACGAGCCATTCAGCGACGATGAAGCCGACGGTACCCCAAACGCGGATTGGAGGGAAGTCCTTCACGGTGTCCAATCCAGCCTTGTCGAGGGCGTTGAACGCCACCGAGTTGTTCAATCCGATGGTAGGCATAAAGAACGCCACCGAGAGGGTATATAAGGTGAAGAGCGGCCCGAATTCCACGTTGGAGCCGGTGGAGGCGCAATAGACGAAGGCGGCAAGCATAAACGAGCCAGCCAGTAGGTGGCAGAGGCTCAACATCTTTTGCGCGGGGACGAAGCGGTCGGCGATCATACCCACCAACCCTGGCATGAACAGCGACACCAGGCCTTGCACGGTGTAGAACCAGAAGATGTATTGGCCCAAGCCCACGGAGTTGAGGTACATGCCCAGAGATACCAGATAGGAACCCCATACGGCGAATTCTAAGAAGCTCAATGCGGCTAGGCGCGTCTTAATGCTTTTCATATTGTTTTATCATTTTGGTTATCGTTATCTTGTTTCTTTTTCTCGATGATGGATTGTACACGCTCGGCTTGCTCGTAGTCCTCCCGGTCGATCGCCTCTTGAAGTGTACGCTCAAGCTCGTCGAGGGTGTAATTCTCAAGCTTAGGCTCGATATTGCCACGGGGATTTTCTTGGGGCTCGTCATCCTCATGGGTGTCGGCCGATTCGATATCCATAACGAAGCCTGTCTCCTCGAGTATTTCTTGGGTAGTGAAGATGGGGGCACCGGTACGGAGGGCTATGCCTATTGCGTCGGAGGTGCGGGAGTCGAGTTTCACCTCGCGTTCGCCGTCGGTGAAAGTCAATTCCGAGTAGAACACACCGTTCTCAAATTTGTAGATCATCACCTCCTTGAGGGTAACACCGAAAGCGTGGGTAAAGCTAACAAAGAGGTCGTGGGTAAGGGGGCGGGTAGGTGTAATCCCTTCCATTTTGATGGCTATTGATTGCGCCTCGGCGTTGCCGATGACGATGGGGATGCGTATTGGTCCGTCTACTTGGGCCATAATCAGGGCGTTGGCGCCTGATTGTACGGTGGAGTAGCTGATGCCCATCACTTTTAGCCTTATTCGGTTTTTGTTGCTCATGGTCAATGTTTTAAAGAGGGTAGGGGACGCCCGGTGATGATGCCGCTACCGTAGCATATCGAGCGATCTTGGTCGTATATGGCGGCGAACTGTCCTGGGGCGATGCCTTGCACTTTCTCGTCGGCCTGAATCAAGTATTCGCCTTCGCCTTCCAGTTTTTGAAGGGTGCCGGAAATGAATTCGGGGGTATGGCGATTTTTGAAAGTGATTTTTACGGGATCGGAGGCGTTCCAGGGGTCGTCCGAGATGAAGTGCATCTCGTCGAGGTGAAGAGAGCGGCCGTATTGCTTTTCGGTGTCGTAGCCGTTGGAGACGTAAATCACGTTGTCGCGCACATTCTTTTTGACTACGTACCAAGGTCCACCGCTCAACCCGAGGCCTTTTCGCTGGCCGATGGTGTGGAACCAGTAGCCGCGGTGTTCGCCGATTTTTTTGCCGGTCTCGATTTCGATTATAGGACCTTTTTTCTCGCCAAGATGGTCGCGGATGAAGTCGTTATAGTTGATTTTGCCAAGGAAGCAGATGCCTTGGGAGTCCTTGCGATAGGCGTTGGGGAGATTATGCTTGATGGCGATTTCCCTGACCTGGGCTTTGGGGAGATCGCCGATAGGGAAACAGAGGTGGCACAATTGGGAGTAGTCGATACGGGCGAGGAAGTCGGTTTGGTCCTTCACGGGATCAACAGCGGTGCCAAGATATATTTTGCCGTCGCGCTCAAGGATAGTGGCATAGTGACCTGTGGCGGTGCGGTCAAACTCGTGCCCCCAGCGTTGCTCGAAGTATCCGAATTTAATCATGCGGTTGCACATGATATCGGGGTTGGGCGTAAGACCGGCCTTGACAGTGCGTAAGGCGTATTCCATCACCGAGTCCCAGTATTCCTGGTGAAGGGACACCACGTCGAATGGCAATCCGTAGCGGGACGCTATCAACTGGCACATTTCGATGTCCTCCTCGGCTGAGCAGTCGCCACGGCCGTCGTCCATGCCTATACGTATATAAAATAGGTGTAGGTCATGGCCTTGCTCACGCAAACGGTGGATAGCCACTGCCGAGTCGACGCCTCCTGATATGAGCGCTGCTATTTTCATTGTGCGAGGCCTTGTTGCAACAGCGAGAATGTGTAGAGAACGTTCTCCAATTGCAGGTTTTTGCCCACTATCTTGTGGTCTTTGTCAAGGAAATACAACACTGGTGGGAATCGCATGTCAATCCAGTCGTCGGTGTCGGGCCAAGCGCCCACTTTCCAATTGGCGGGATAGCTCGAAGCCTGTGCGCGCCACTCGTCGGTTGCCTCGTCGGGATAAATTGAGAGGATGGTGAGGCGACCGTCGTTGATAAGTTGCTGAGTGTAATAGTCGGCGGCGAGGCGTACGCGGGTGAGGGCGCAGTCGTCACATTCGGGGTCGTTGATAAAGAGCAAGGTGTAGGGGGTGGTGGCGTTGGAGTAGAACGATTGCTTGTCACCCGAGGGGGTCTCATAGACAAAATCGGCCATTGTGGCACCCACTTGCGTATTTTCCAACACCTTGGCTTGGTGCTCGAAACGGGCGCGTGAGGCGGCGGGTATCTTTTTATTGGAGGCGACGGCACGGGCGAAAGGGAGATAGATTTCGTCGCTTAGCACCTCGGCCGAGTCGCTGTAGAGGGTTTTCTCGGCAATCTCTCCAAGGATAAGCAGATGCTTGGGATCCTTCTTCATTCGCTCCAGCAGTGCGTTGATCGACATATGAACGGTATCAGCCTGAGCATAAGGCATAAACGACACATAGTCGCGGAAAGCGCCTTCCAATTTGGCGCGCGCCGAGAAAGCCGATTTCAGGTCGCAACGGTCCCAGAAATGCTCCACGAGATAGTTGGTGCGCTCGCCCAGTGTCACCAAGTGGGCAGGCGGCTCAGGGTAGGGGAAATAGTTCTCGGCCTTGGCGGCGAGGAGTGCCGAGGCCAAAATCAGTATGGTGTAAAACAGCCGTTTCATGCTCTCAAATTGCTATAGTCGACATTTCGCGCCATTCCCCCGGAGGAGATTGGCACATATTTTGCAACGCAAAGATATAAATTATTTCGGAGTCGCGCCCGCATTGCGATAAAGAAAAACATTATTGCGTGCCGATTGTTAACTTAAATAAAGGAAATATAATCAAACATCCATCCATATTATGAACTTCAACAATTTTACCATCAAGTCGCAGGAGGCTATCCAGAAGGCTGTGGAGCTTACCCGAGCCGCTGGGAGCCAGGCCATCGAGCCGGTACACCTGCTGAAGGGCGTGATGAGCGAGGGTGAATCGCTTGTGAAGTTTATCTTCCAGAAGATAGGGGCCAACTTGGTGCAACTGTCCACAATGGTAGATAAAGAGATAGCCGCCCAGCCCAAGGTGTCGGGAGGGGAGCCTTACCTGAGCCGCACATCCAACGACGTGCTGCAGAAAGCCTTGGATGTGGCCAAGAAGCAGGGCGACGAGTATGTGACCTTGGAGGCTTTGCTCACCGCTATCTTCCTGATCCCATCACCCGCATCCACCATCCTCAAGGACGTGGGATTGAGTGAGAAAGAGTTGCAAAGCGCCATCGACGAGCTGCGCAAGGGCAAGAAAGCCACCGACCAGAGCGCCGAGGAGACCTACAATTCCCTGAGCAAATACGCCATTAATCTTAACGAGCGAGCCCGTGCCGGCAAGCTTGATCCTGTGATCGGGCGTGACGACGAGATTCGCCGCGTGCTTCAGATTTTGTCACGTCGTACCAAGAACAACCCTATGCTTGTGGGCGAGCCAGGCACGGGCAAGACAGCCATCGCCGAGGGCTTGGCCATGCGTATTGTGCGTGGCGACGTGCCCGAGAACCTGCGCACCAAGCAGATTTTCTCCCTCGATATGGGAGCCTTGGTGGCAGGTGCCAAGTACAAGGGCGAGTTTGAGGAGCGATTGAAAGCTATCGTCAACGAGGTAACCCAGAGCGACGGCGAGATCATCCTGTTTATCGACGAGATTCACACGCTGGTGGGCGCGGGCAAGGGCGAGGGCGCCATGGACGCTGCCAACATCCTTAAGCCAGCGTTGGCCCGTGGCGAGCTTCGCTCAATCGGTGCCACCACCCTTGACGAGTATCAGAAATATTTCGAAAAGGACAAGGCTCTTGAGCGCCGTTTCCAGAAGGTGATGGTCGACGAGCCTGACGAGATGAGCGCTATCGCCATCCTGCGTGGCCTGAAGGAGCGTTACGAGAACCACCACAAGGTAAGAATCCGCGACGAGGCGATTATCGCCGCCGTGCAGCTCTCGGAGCGTTACATCACCGACCGTTTCCTCCCCGACAAGGCTATCGACCTTGTTGACGAGGCCGCTTCCAAGCTGCGTCTTGAAATCGACTCCGTGCCCCAAGCCCTTGACGAGATTCAGCGCATGATCGCCCAAAAGGAGATCGAGCGTGAGGCCATCAAGCGTGAGGGCGACAAGGAGAAGGTGCGTGAGATTGAAAAGGATCTCGCCTCCCTGCGCGACGAGGAAAAGGAATACATGGCCAAATGGCAGGCCGAAAAGGACCTTATCAACAAGATTCAGCAGAACAAGATTGACATCGAGCAACTCAACTTCGAGGCCGAGCGCGCCGAGCATGAGGGGGATTATGCCAAAGTGGCAGAAATCCGCTACTCCAAGGTGCAGCAGAAGGTTAAGGAGAACGAGACTATCCAGGAGCAACTCAAGATGATGCAGGGCGAGAAAGCCTTGATCAAGGAGGAGGTGGACGCCGAGGATATCGCAGATGTGGTATCGCGCTGGACCGGTATCCCCGTCAACAAGATGGTACAGAGCGAGAAGGACAAGTTGCTTCACCTCGAGGCCGAGCTTCACAACCGCGTGATCGGTCAGGATGAGGCTATTGCCGCTATCGCCGACGCTGTGCGCCGCTCTCGTGCCGGCTTGAACGACCCGCGTCGTCCTATCGGCTCGTTTATCTTCCTTGGCACCACTGGCGTGGGCAAGACCGAGCTGGCAAAGGCTTTGGCCGAGTACCTGTTCGACGACGAGAATATGATGACCCGTATCGACATGAGCGAGTATCAGGAGAAGCACACCGTGAGCCGATTGGTGGGAGCGCCTCCGGGATATGTGGGCTATGACGAGGGCGGTCAGCTGACCGAGGCTGTGCGCCGCAAGCCTTACTCGGTTGTGTTGTTCGACGAGATCGAGAAGGCTCACCCCGACGTGTTCAATATCCTGCTGCAAGTGCTTGATGACGGCCGCCTTACCGACAACAAGGGCCGCAACGTCAACTTCAAGAACACTATCATCATCATGACCTCCAACATGGGTTCTCACCTGATTCGCGACAATTTCGCCAAGATGACCGACGAGAATCGTGCCGAGACCATCGGCAAGACCAAGGAGGAGGTACTGGAGATGCTGAAGCAGACGATACGCCCCGAGTTCCTCAACCGTATCGACGAGATCATCATGTTCACCCCGTTGAACCGCGACGAGATCGAGGAGATTGTGGGCCTGCAGGTCAACTCGATCAAGAAGATGCTTGCCAAGAACGGCGTGACCTTGGAGGTAACCCCGGCCGCGTTGAAGTTCCTTGCCGACGAGGGATACGACCCCGAGTTTGGCGCACGTCCCGTGAAGCGTGTTATCCACCGCATGGTATTGAACCAGCTGTCAAAGGACATCCTTGCCCAACGTGTCGACCGCTCGCGCCCGATCATCATCGACTACGTCGACGGCGATCTCCAATTCAAGAATTAAGATGTGATTAAACTATAACAGTTTTATGTGATGACAGTGGCGCAGTCCCCAGGGAAACTGCGCCACTTGTTGTTTCTTCCTCAAATGATGGATTACATGGCCGCCATGATTGCACCTACCAGGGCTATCATGATGATAACGCCGATGAAGGAGATAACGGTGCCGGCGATAGCCAAGCCGCGAGGCTGCTTGAACAGGCCGATAACCGAGAACAGCGCGCCGAGGAACCAAAGGATCCAGTTCAAAACCGGGGCCCAGCAGAACACCACAGCCAGTATAGCGAGCACGAAGCCGGCGGTGCCGAGGCTGTTGGATTTCTTCTCCACTATGTTGTTGACGATTACGGGGGCGCCTTGTGGGGGAGCGGCCATTACAGGAGGTTCTTGCATGTGATAGTACAGTTTAAAGGTGAGTAATAGGGTGATTTAATTTCCACAAATGTAGCCCTTTTTGCTTAGATAAACAGCCATTACGCCGCCTTTAACACTTATTTAACAAATTCCCGCTGTCAAAAAGGTAAGATGCCGTAGCCGTCGGGGCCGTGTTACGCGCTTGAATAGCCTTATCACTTTCTCATTTTATCAATTGTTGTTAACTTTGCAAGCAAAAACCCAATAGCATGTATTATCGCAACTGCGTGCAGGAACTGCGCGAACGTATCCTCAAGGAGGGCCGCTGCTTCCCAGGCGGCATACTCAAAGTGGACAGCTTTGTCAACCATCAGATGGACCCCAACTTGATGTTCCACATCGGGCGTGAGTTTGTCGTCAGGTTTGCCCCTCTCGACATCAACAAGGTGATCACGATCGAGGCTAGCGGAATCGCCCCGGCCATAATGGTGGGGTTTCTGTTGAACGTCCCGGTGGTGTTCGTGAAGAAGAAAGCGCCGAGCACGATGGATGCCCAATACACTTCGACAGTACATTCCTTCACTAAGAACCGCGACTATCAAGTGTGCGTGTCCAAGGAGTATCTGGGTCCCGAGGATAGGCTGTTGTTCATTGACGATTTCCTCGCCAACGGCAACGCCGCCGCTGGTGTTCTCGACTTGTGCCAACAGGCTGGAGCCAAGGTGGAGGCGATGGGATTCGTGATTGAAAAGGCTTTTCAGGAGGGTGGCAGGATGCTCGACCGTTTAGGTATCCCTCATTTCTCGCTTGCCGTGATTGACAGCCTCGACAACTGCCAAATCAAGCTCGCCGATTAATTATTCAACTTTCTCAAGTTTGGAAACCACGAATTCACACTAATGAACACAAACAAGTTAACTGCGATTATAATAAATTTTATAGAGCTTACGCTCTTTAATTAACACTAATGCTGATAGTGTTGCGTTATGGAAATTGGTGTTAATTCTTTGCGCAGCAAAGCTTAATTCTTGAATGATATTATAAGTTTAATCGCTGAATTAGTGAATATTAGTGTTAATTCGTGGTTTCTTGGATAACTTGCGAAACCTGAGTTAATCGCTCTTACAGAGCCGCGAAAGGGGTAGTCAACCTTCGGTATTTGATAGCCGAGATATTCCCCTCGGTGGCCAGCGAGCGCAGCCGATGCAGATAACCCGCCACTTCGGCAGGCTCCCGCGTAAGCATAAAATCCATCGCTGTCAGGTCGCCCTTAGCGTGATTGCACTCTCGGCATGAGCAGGCCAGATTGTCGAGAGTTGACGGTCCGCCCATCGCTTGGGGGATGATATGCTCAATGTCGGAATGTGCCCCGTATACGAAATCCTCGGCCGTTATCTCACGCCCGCAGTAGATACAACACCCGTGAGTTTCCTCCCACAATTTATATTTGCGACGTAGCAATCGGCTCCCCTCCAGCCCCTCGGACAACGGATGGATAATCTGCATCGTGGAGCGAGTTACCGCTGGGCGATCGTCGGGAATGGACAACCGCCAACCGATATACAGGCTATGGAACTGACCGAAACTCACTGCTCCGACCCCTCTATGCGCCTCCACTCAAAACGGGTCGAGCGCACCTTCACCGTCTTTCCCCCAAGCGAGCAATGCAGAAGCAATTGTCCGCCCTCCTCGGGTATCACTTTCAGTACCCGCATCCTGTCGCCTGCCTTGTAGCTTTGATGGCCACGATGGTCTTTTGCTATGCGTCGGGTGATCTCTATCCAATCGCCTTTCTTCAACGAAGGGGTAGGGGGGAGTTCTTCCTCCTCTTCCGACGCGTTTTCTGAATCCTCATCTTCGCTATCATTCGGGAGCCCCTCAACGGGCATATCTTCCAGAGCGGCTGGCTTGGAAGCCTTGGCGAACGCATCGAGGAACACGTCGGCCGCCCGGATCACATCGTTCATCGCCAGCGCCAGCAACTCGGAAGAATCGTCGGTGGGGATCTCCAGCTGCCCGGAAGCTATGCACGCGTTCAGGATATTGTTGGCCACGTAAAAACGCCGTTCCTCCCACGCCACACCCTGCTGGGGAGCCTCGGCCGACGACCCAAGCAATGACGTGTACACGTTGGCATACTCCTGCTTGAACCGCTTCATGGCGTTGACAACCTTCACATTCACGTCGTCCCACGTGCGGTAATCCTGTCGCATCGCCTCACCGAAAGTGAAGCAACGTAGCATCTGAAGACGACGGCGCAGCTTGTCGGGCATCACCATCTCCTCGATGGGGGTATTGAGCGAAATCTCCTTTTTCATCGGCATTGATTTTCTAAGCCCCCAAAATTACACATTATTTCTCCCACCACCAAACGTTTGGCTGGGTCGAGCGGCCTAAGCGGCCTCCGACCTAAGCCCTAACCCGTTATTCCACAACATATTACCTCCAAAGCCGTAGGCCGCTTAGGCCGCAAGGTCGCTAACGGAGGAAGGGAAAATCAGGTATTTGAATCAGCACCAATGGTGAAAATGACATACCGACACGACCAATGCGCCCTAACTTCGCGTTAACTTAAAACTTAAAACTAGAAACTAAAAACTAGAAACTAAAAACTAGAAACTAGAAACTTTAAACTTTTGACTTTTAACTTTTGACTTTTAACCTTTAACCCCCCACTATGAGATTCCATTTAGAAAAGTACAAGCGCGCACGCAGATATACCTGCCCAGCGTGTGGCCGCCCCCGTTGCTATACGCGATACGTCGATAGCCAAGGCGAGATTGAGTTACCGAAGGAATGTGGACGTTGCGACCACGAGGTATCATGTGGTTACCACCGTCCTCCCCGAGAGTTTCTGTCCAAGATGTTCCCCGACCCGTTTAAGGCGCCACCATCCCTGTTGCTCAAAATGGAGCCGCTGCGCAAAATCACCCCGACTCCCTGTAAACCGACGATTACCGAGGTTGACCCCGACAGCTTCTCGACCATACCCGAGCAGATGGTACAACAGTCGATGGGACATTACGAGATCAACCCCCTGTACCGATACCTGTCAAAGATTTACGGAGAGGTAGGTACCGAGGTGTTGTTCAAGGAATACGGGGTAGGGACCTCCAAGATGTGGGGAGGCTCCACCATCTTCTGGCAGCGAGACCATGACGGAGCCGTACGCACAGGCAAAATCATGGGTTACAACCCCGACAACGGTCACCGCGTCAAGCAACCCCACCCACAAATGCACTGGGCCCACTGCCTTGTCCCAGTCCCCCAGAAATCGCTCCCGCCTACCCCTCAGCAGCGGGGGGATGCCATCCCGGTGGAAAGCCCCCTTAACGGGGGTTTGGGGGCCGACTTCCACTTGCGTCAATGCTACTTTGGCGAGCACCTCGTCGGCCGTTATACCCATAAGGATATAGCGATAGTGGAAAGCGAGAAAACAGCGATAGTCGCCTCGGTGACCTACCCCAAGGCCGTGTGGATTGCCACCGGGGGCATCTCCAACCTCCGTCCGTCAAAAGCCCTGCGTGGACGCAACGTGATACTTATCCCCGATATGGGGGCCGAGGACCGCTGGGCCGAGAAAATGATGGAGATCAAAAAAGGCCTCAACGCCCCGCTCTCTATCGAAATCTCTCCCATGCTCGCGGTGAGAGCCACCTGCGAGCAACGCTCCCAAGGCTTCGACCTCGCCGACCACCTGCTCAAAGAATACCAGTAATCACCCCTCCTTTCCTCCTCTTCTCCTTTAAAATTAACCATTAACCACTAACCATTAACCATTAACCATTAACCATTAACCATTAACCACTAACCATTAATAAATTAGACTATGGAATTTAACAACACCAACGAGGCCTACACTGCCCTCATCGAACAAGCGCGTGACGGACAATTTCCCCTCAACGCCTTCCCCGGCTCATTCCGCACAGCCGTAAGCAACATGACACGTCGGGGAGAATTTCGCACCGAGTATGTAGCCATGGCCATGCTCTCGGCCCTGGCAGCCACCATCGGCAACACCATCTCGCTTGAGATACGCGACGGATTCCGCGTCAACCCAGCCCTGATGATCACCTTCGTAGGCAAGCCGGGCGCAGGCAAAACACCCCCCTTGATGGCCGCCTACGAAGCCCTGCGCCGCAGCGACCACCGCCGCTACCAGCAATGGCGACAAGCAATGCACGACTACAACGCCAAGCAAAGCTCACCTTCTCCCTCCGACGGTGGCACCGGCTCGAAACGCCCCGTGTGCCAGCAGACAGTGCTCTCCGACTTCACCCAAGAAGCTATGGTGTCGCAGCTTGAGTCAAACCCCACGGGAGTGGCTATCGTTGTCGACGAAATCGCTGGTTTCTTCAACACCGTCAACCGTTACAACGCCTCCAACATGATCGAGACCCTCCTCTCGGCATTCTCAGGCGACCCAATCAAGGTGACACGCAAAGGCCCCGACGGTCAAGGACAAATCGTGTCGGTGATGAACCCATCCATTAACCTAATCGGCACGATCCAGCCCTCCCTGCTCCACTCGGTGCTATTCCGCCCGCTCGAAGGCAACGGATTCCTCGACCGCATGTGCTTCGTCTACCCGCAGTGCAACTCCACAAGCCGATGGAGCGACCACCCCGGATACGCCGACGGACACGACAAAGTGAAACCCCAATCACCGCTCAACCCCGCGTTTGAGCGCTGGAGCTCATCTACCCGCCACGCCGACGCAGCCACAATCCTCTGGGAGAAAATCCACTCCACAGCCGAAAACCTAACCAAAGGCGACCCCCTGTGCCTGCGACTCTCACCCGACGCCCAGCGATGGTTCTACAACTGGCGCGACGACCTGATGGAAGGCGTCGACGACACCGACGAAAATGAAGCCGAATCCCGCGTGATGAAACGCGTGGCAATCATCTCCAAAATCGCCCTCCTGCTACAAGTGGGCAAAGTGGCCGCCGGAGAGCAACAAATCCACGTCTCCATCTCCCTTGAAGCCATCATGGGAGCCGTGGCCATCAACGAATGGCTCGAATGGAGCTACCGCCGCGCGCGCCGAGCCGCCCTCGAAAGCACCGGACGCCCCTCGGGACCCTCACAACGGCAGATGGAATCCTGGGCGTTCGTGGCCCAGCTCCCCGACACCTTCACCTACAACGACGCCCTGCAGGCAGCCCAAAAAATCGGCAAACGCAAAACATGGGTCAAGGACAAGCTCCACGAAATGGTCGAAGCCTCAGCCCTGGCCAAAGTAGAGCGCGGGAAATACTGCAAAGCCACCCTCCTGAAATAGCCCCCTCCCCGAGTGGTTCTCACCGCCTCGCCACGGTGCCCCTCGGGGTTCCTCTCTCTCCCCATTATCGACCTTGCGGCCTAAACGGCCTGCGGCCTAAGCTCCAAAGCCCTATTTCCCAGCGAGTTATCCCCAAAGCCGTAGGCCGCTTAGGCCGCCCCCATGTCCATCCACCTACCCCCCGATAAAAAATCGCCTGCAAGCCATTGACCCGCAAGCGACTTCCATCTAATCAAGTCGGGGTGACAGGATTCGAACCTGCGACCACCTGGTCCCAAACCAGGTGCGCTACCGGACTGCGCTACGCCCCGATCCGTCGTGTTTGACGCCGCGAAGATAACAAATTTTTCCGACACACGCAAATCCACAACCACAGCCTGTTGCCGTTTCCGAAAATCGCTAATAAATCGGTGTTTTAGAACAATTGTGCTGTAACAGTTTTGTAACATTAACATATGGGCGGAACTGTGTTAAGTAGCTTACAATCAAGGGAGTAAAGTGTTTACAAGTGTTAAGGAGGGTTGCCTCTTTCCCAAAAATTATAAAAATTCGACAAAAATCCCTTACCTTTGCACTGCAAATTCGAATTTACTAACGTTTAAACCACAATTTATCATGTCAGAAATTGCATCGCGTGTTAAAGCTATAATCGTTGACAAGCTCGGCGTAGACGAAAACCAGGTAACTGAGAACGCATCGTTCACCACCGACCTCGGAGCTGATTCCCTCGACACCGTAGAGTTGATCATGGAGTTTGAGAAGGAGTTCGACATGTGCATCCCCGACAACAAGGCTGAGGAGATCAAGACCGTGGGCGACGCTATCGCTTACATCGAGAACCCCGAGGCTTAAGCACCGATAAAGCGCTTACAGCGAAAGAAATAACCATTTATACCGATAATGGAACTTAAAAGAGTAGTAGTGACCGGGCTTGGAGCCCTTACGCCCATAGGCAACGACGTGGAGACCACGTGGCAGAACGCCTTGGCTGGCGTGAGCGGAGCCGCCCCTATTACCCGTTTTGACGCTTCCCTGTTTAAAACCCAATTCGCCTGCGAGGTGAAAGGGTTCAACCCCTCGGAGCACTTCGACCGCAAGAAGGAGCGCACCTTGGACCTGTATGCGCAGTTCGCCATGGTTGCCGCCCGTCAGGCCGTCAAGGACGCTGGCCTTGAGGAGGACGAGACCCTGAATAAGGATCGCGTGGGCGTGATTGTGGCTGCCGGTATCGGCGGCCTGCACACCTTTGAGCAAGAGGCCGGCTATTACGCCATTAACGCCGACAAGGGTCCCAAGTACAATCCATTCTTTATCCCCAAGATGATTGCCGACATCGCTTCGGGCCACATCTCGATGGAGTACGGGTACCACGGTCCCAACTACGGCATGGTGTCGGCTTGCGCCACTTCCAACAACGCCATCATCTCGGCTTTCGACCTGATTCGCTTGGGCAAGGCTGATGTGATCGTTGCCGGTGGTGCCGAAGCTGGTATCTTCCCGGCTGGTGTGGGCGGTTTCAACGCCATGCACGCCCTGTCGACCCGCAACGAGTCGCCTGAGACAGCCTCACGTCCATTCTCCAAGAGCCGCGACGGCTTTGTGATGGGCGAGGGTTCGGTAGTGTTGATTCTCGAGGAACTGGAGCACGCCAAGGCTCGCGGCGCGAAGATTTACGCCGAGGTAGCCGGCGGCGGCATGTCGGGTGACGCTTACCACCTTACTGCCACCCATCCCGAGGGACTGGGAGCCATCCTTTCGATGAACAACGCCCTTGAGGACGCAGGCATGAAGCCCGAGGACATCGATTACATCAACGTTCACGGCACGTCAACTCCCGTTGGCGATATCTCCGAGATCAAGGCCATCAAGGCCGTCTTCGGCGACCACGCTTACGACCTGAATATCTCCTCGACCAAGTCGATGACAGGCCACTTGCTTGGCGCGACAGGCGCTTTGGAGGCGATGTTCAGCGTCAAGGCTGTGCAGAACGATATCGTTCCCCCTACGATCAACCACGAGGAGGGCGACGAGGACGAGCAGATCGATTACTCGCTCAACTTCACCTTCAACAAGGCTCAGGAGCGCCCCGTGCGCGCCGCGTTGAGCAACTCGTTCGGTTTCGGTGGCCATAATGCTACCGTGATCGTGAAGAAGTACGAGGACAAGTAACAGCGTCATTATCCTAAGAATTATGCAGTCCCCTGGCAAGCGCTTGCCGGGGGATTGTTTTGCGCAACGCGCAAAGGATAAAGGATGAAGGATAAAGGCGCAGCCTAAGGATGAAGGATAAAGGGTGAAGGAAATCGTTATAACGTTATTACGTGATAACGTTATTACGAGGCGCAAGAGGGAAATAGCCTCTATGCTATTATATATCGAGTTATTACGAGGCTCTAGAGGGGGATAGCCTCATCGAGCTATTGCGAGGCGTTAGAGGGGATTACCCCCCTGGGATTTTGGGCGGAAGTCATTTGCCGCGGTGTCCCATGTCACCGCGCGGCCAGTGAAGATTGAGGGTAGGGAGGTGGTGGAGAGTTCTGCGGGGGAGCCTTGCGTGACTGCGCCGTCGGGCATCATCAGCCACAATTGGTCGCTCAGCGTCACGGCGGGAGCAATGTCGTGGGTGGATAGCAGTATGGATTTCCCTTGATCGTGGGCGAGCTGAGCCAGTAGCGACATCATCTCTATACGGCTGGCGGCGTCCAAGAAGGCCGTAGGCTCGTCCATTAGAATCAAGGGCGTGTCCTGCGCCAAGGCTTTGGCTATCATCGCTTTTTGACGCTCACCATCGCTAAGGGAGGCTACCGTGGAGCTAGCCTTATGGGCGATTCCCACATGTTGCATGGCTTGCTCAACTCGTTTCTTGTCCTCATTGCTCAATCTCCCCAAGAAGCCGGTGAAGGGATGCCTTCCCAGGCCCACCAACTCCCTAACTGTCAGGCCTCCAGCCATCGTCCTCTCGGTGTTGACGATAGCGATTATTTTGGCCAAGGAAGATGCCGACAGCGAGGGTAGAGGTTCCCCATTCACAAATATTTTACCCGAGACGGGGGGCAGTGTCCCGGCTATTGTGCGCAACAAGGTAGACTTCCCGGCTCCATTGCTTCCAAGGAGGGATGTAAGTCGGTCTGACTCAAGGGTGAGGTTAATTCCCTGAAGTACAGTGTGATGACGGTAACCTATGGTCAAATCGCGGATGTCGAGCAAGGTATTCAATTGAAGTAGGCGATTTTGTTGCGGTAGATTATAATGTAGATGATCACAGGAGCGCCTATCAGCGGGGTGATGGCGTTGATGGGGATGATGGAGCCGCTGGTGCCTATAACGCTAAGGGCGGCGCACAGCAAGCCTGTGGCGGCTCCCGTAAGGGCTGTGGCAGGCAGGAGAGAGCGATGATTGGACGTGTGCATAATCAGCCTCGCAATATGGGGGACAATCAGCCCTAAGAACCCGATTGGACCGCAAAACGCTGTAACTGCGGCCGTTAAGGTGCCTGAAATTACTAGCAACCACATACGAGCCTTGCCGGTGTCAACGCCCAGCGATCGAGCGTAATTTTCTCCCAACAGCATGGCGTTCAACGTCTTGGTCATCAAGTAAGCCCACCCGATAAGGATTAGCGAAATCACAGCCAGAGAGATTGACACACCAAGCGTGAGCGACGAGAACGTGCCAAGTCCCCACACCATATAGCTATGTACCCCCTCCTGGGTCGAGAAGAAGTTGAGCAACGCGATGGCCGACGATGCCAAGTAGCCAATCATAATACCGATAATCAGCAACATAACCCCGTTTTTGACCATGGCTGAGAACGCCAGCAACAACATCATCACGAATGCCGCTCCAACAATGGCACCTACAATGGCACCCGTGTAGTATCCCCATGCTCCTATGGCTCCTCCTAGCCCGAGCGTTACCACGGCCACGCCAAGCGAGGCTCCAGTGGAGATACCAAGGATGGAAGGGCCAGCCAAAGGGTTGGCAAATGTCGTTTGGAGCAATAAACCAGCCACAGCCAACGCCGCTCCGGCCATAGCTGCCGTAATTACCATTGGCAAGCGCATCTCGGTGACAATCACCCCATAGCGAGGGTTGCTTTGCTCGCCACCCGTAAGCGACGCCCATACATCCCCCGCGGGAATATCCACGCTACCCCACAACAGGCACGCCGCGGCAAGGAGTAAGCAGGCCAATGTCAGCAACCAATATCTCATCTCTCTATCGGTCGATAATACTTTAAGGATTGGTTGAGATTTCCACTCGCTATGCATTGGAAATCAAGCAATAATCGCTCGGGATGAAAGGGAAAATCCTCAAAAAGCAGGGTTGCCTCGGTGTCGCAATAATAGACCCTACCATCCTTCAGGGCCTCTATATGACTTATTACTGGCGACATCTTGATAAGGTCAACCCGTGAGGGAGCAGTGCCGAACGACTTAATCAGCCATACGGTTGCGTCGTGGGCTTTGTCAAGCACGGCCGAGGGATCGAGAGGAATTGAGCCAGTTGAACGGTCATCCTTCCAAGGATAATCGAAGCCAGCGTCGGCAAGCAGACGTGCCATATAGCTTTGGCCGCCCGGTACGTACCAAATTCCGCTTTGAGGAGTTTCGGTCAACACCCGAGGCCTATTGGAAGCACCTGAGGCTTGCTCCTTAATATTAACATAGTCGGATTTCACCTTGTCAAATATCCTTGTCGCGTCCTCGGGTTTTCCGTAGAGATATCCAAGCAACTTGATCCATTCGGCGCGTCCTAGGGGGGAGGTCTCGAGATAGTCGGCCATTTCCACGATTGGTATGCCCATTTTGTCAATTACGGGGTGAGTGGCGCCTTGGAAGGGAGAGGCAAGGATTGCGTCGGGATTGGCCATCAGCACTTTCTCTTGTGAGGGTGACATCGACGAGCCTACATCCACGATTTTGCCACTGTTAAGTCCCTCAACCACGAAGGGCAGCTTGTAATACTCAGCGTCGGCGACAGCAGTGACGGCCTCTGTGGCTCCCAGCTCCTCAATCGCTCCGGCGTGCACCGATGAGTAGACAATAGAGCTTGTGACGGGGTAGGGGATCTGTACTCCATCGGGGAGCGAATCTGGACGATGGTCACGGGGATACAACACCAATCGCTGAAGCTTGGCCGTGGAATCCCATGGGCTGGCGATATCGGCTACTATAAAAGCGTTGTAATCAACCAACGTCAGCAGATTGGCCTCATGGGTGAGAGTATCCCCTGCCGTAGGGAGTGTAGCCGAGCTGTGACCACCCGTGCAGGAGACCAGTGCCAAACTAATTCCCAATAAACATAACGTCTTACTCATAACATCAGTTGCATATCGATAACATCATGGTAGGCGCCCAACTTGTAGCCCACTTCCTTGAAAAACGAAGCCTCCTTGAACCCGAATCGGCGGTGAAACTCTATACTGGCCATGTTGCTGGCCGTGATACATGCAATCAAGGAATGGACCCCCATCTCGCGGCAATCGTCAATCACGTGTCGTAGCAACCGGGAGCCTATGCCGAGGCCCTTAATGTCGGGATGAAGGTAAATCGTGTCCTCGAACGTCGGGTTATACGCCTCACGTTCTTTCCAAGGGTGAGCGCAGGCCCAGCCAAGTACCTGGCCTTGTTCGTCGCGATAAACGTAATAAGTCCAACGGCGCGAAATCTCTTCAATGCGTCGCTTCATCTCCTGGACTGAGGGAGCCGTGAGTTCAAATGATATTGCCGTGTTCTCAACGTACCATCGGTAGATCTCGGCTATCGCGGGAGCCACCTCCGGGGCTTGTTGAGGAGTTACTTTGTTAATCATAAGCGCGAAGTTAATCAAAAATGTTAAACTTTTTTGCCCTCATTGTGTTGTAAAGATAAACAAAACTAAGAAAACCTAAAACCAACTATTGTTTATGAAAAAAGCATTATTACTGATTGCCATCATGCTGGGTAGCGTGGTAGCTTTCGCACAGAAAGTCGACAAGAAGGAGCTTCGCTCGCTCCAGACGTTCTTGTCGCTTAACGCTGAAAAGGACGGGACCAATGCGCAAGCGTTGAAGATTACCGATGTTAACAACCCTGCCACCTGGGAAGGCGTGACCATCGCCAATGGCCACATCACCGCCATCGACTGGAAGGACAAACACCTTGCCGGTGCTCTCGACCTCTCGGGATTCACCGCCCTTACCGATCTCAATGTGTCGCGTAACGCGCTGACCTCGCTGTCGGTTGCCGGCGACGCCGCTCTCACCTCCCTGAATGCTTCGCGCAACAAGCTTACGCAAGCCAACCTTACCGGATGCTCCGCCCTCCAAAAGGTGTCGATTTACCACAATCGCCTTACCGAGCTGGAGCTTACCGGCACCACTTTCCTGAAGAACCTCAATTGCTCCAACAACCTCTTTGTAGAGCTTGATGTCTCCAGCTCCACCACCCTCGAGACCCTCAACTGCCAGGGTTGCCACCTCGAGAGCCTCCGTGTCGACGGTTGCACAGCCCTGAAGAACCTCTACTGCGGCTACAACAAGTTGACATCGCTCAACCTCTTCGGCGTAGAGAACCTTACCAACCTCAACATCGACGACAACCAGATCACCACGATGATCATCTCAGGGCTGCCCACGTTGAGCACCTTCATCTGCTCCGACAACAACATGACCACCCTGGGCGTACGCGACTGCAACGCTCTGCTCGACCTCGTCTGCTCCTACAACAACCTTACCGAGCTCTCGGTGACCGGTTGCCCCAACTTGATCTTCGTCGACTGCTCCTACAACGACCTGACCACGTTGAACCTCTCCAACCAGACCTTCCTGCAGCGCCTGCTTTGCAACAACAACCAGCTGACGACCCTCGACGTTTCCTTCGACCAGCAATTGGTTTACATCAACTGCCGTTACAACATGATCGTCGACCTTCGCACAATGGCTTGCCCCAACTTGAACCAGATCGCTTGCCAGTGGAACTACTAAGCTGCTGACCTGGCGACCGGCCTCAACCGACGACCAGTCCGACACCGGACCAGAAGAGCCTGTCCGTCCGTACAGGATCTAAACAATGGTTAGGTACCCAAATACAGACGATGGAAGCCTCGCCCTCGGGCGGGGCTTCCTGATTGTTATAACATCTTTGCCAATCATCATATTTCCTCGCAATGCGTCAAACTATTCTGTACCCTAATTGTTTACATTTTATAAATTTCACTATTTAAGCACGTTTTAACTGTATCAATCATGACAAAGAACTTCTACCGCATTTCGCTCGTTGTAAGCGCCGCCCTTCTGGCCAGCTTACTGGGCGTGAAAGCCCAGGACGCGACCAACGGCTCCACCCTGGACATCCCCGAACGGTCGATTGTGCTCACTGGCGACAAACAGAATGCCGACAAGGAACTCATCGCTGTGCTTTACTCACGTGAGGACCTCCACTTCCAGGATCCAGGCGCTCCCCGGTTCCTATTCCTTGACCGCGAGGGCAAATTGGCCTTCGGTATTGGTGGCTACGTGAAGGGTCAGATGCAATACGACTTCGACGGTGCCATCGACAATGAGGGTTTCGTCACCTACAACATCCCCGTGCCTCTCGACCCAGCAGAGCGCAACCGCTTCGGCGCCGACGCCTCCCACTCCACCATCTTTTTTAAATTGGTGGGCAAAACCAAGCTCGGATGGTTGAACGTCTATGTCCAAACCAACTTCACTGGCGATGACGACAACTACGGCTGGGACATCAAGCAAGCCTACGTAAGCTTGGGTAACGTTACCGCCGGCTTGGCCCGCAGCTCATTCGTTGACGCGGCCGCTCAACCCCCGACAATCGACGACGAAGGCCCCTCGGGTGCCACTTGCACCAAGACCGTCCTCGTGCGCTACCAGAAAAAGTGGAAAAACGGCCTCTCGGGTGCCATCTCACTTGAGTATCCCAAAACAAGCTATACCTACAACTCCAGCGTAGGCGAAATCGCTCAGCGTTGCCCCGACTTCCCCATATACCTCCAATACGCTTGGGACGGAGGTCAGAGCCACGTGCGTGTATCGGGCTTGATTCGCAACCTCAGCTACCGTAACCTCATCAAGGAGAAGAATGAATGGAAGACAGGGTGGGGCGCCCAACTGAGCGGTATGTGGTACTTCGGCGGAGCATTCACATTCTACTATCAGGGAGCTTACGGACAAGGCTACTCCCAGTTTATCAACGACCTCAGCGGCAACGACATGGATCTCCTCCCTTCTACCACGCCCGGCAAGATGGAGGCTCCCAAGGTGCTTGGCGTACTCGGTGGCTTGCAGTATCAGATCAACCCCAACTGTTTCGTGTCGGCCAGCTATAGCCAGGCTCACCTTTACGACCGCGGCTCGCTCGGCAACGACACATATCGCTATGGTCAATACATCGTGGCCAACTGCTTCTACAACGTTCTCGAGGACATGCAAGTGGGCATTGAATACCTCCACGGCATCCGCACCGACTTCTCGGGTCGCTCAGGCCACGCCAACCGTATCGCCGCCTCAGTCCAATACAACTTCTAAGCAACGGTTAACGGTTAATGGTTAATGGTTAATGGTTAATGGTTAATGGTTAATGGTTAACGGAGCCTCTTTCCTCCTTTCCTCCTTTCCTCCTTTTAGGAATTAAGGATAAAAGATTCCCCAACAACTAACAACTAACAACTAACAACTAACAACTAACAACTAACAACTAAAAAAGTCGCCCCTGGACACAACCTCGGGCGGCTTTCGCTTGTTGTATCTATAAATAGAAAATATCTATAGAACCATAAAACCCTAAAATGCATTATGGAACGCATCATCCCAATTTCCGACCTCAAGGCTGCTGTCGACGAGGCTTATGAGAAATTCAAAAGTGAACATGTAGGTGAGATCGACCCCCGCTTGGGCGAGGTTGATCCCAAGGACTTTGGTATCGCCGTCGTATTAACCGACGGCACCGAGATTACCAAGGCCGATGCCGATAAGAAATTCGCCTTGGCCAACATCGCCAAGGTGCCTATGATCGAGTTGTTGTTGAGCCAATACGGCGTTGACGAGTTGATCAAGCGTAGCGGCAAGTGCACATGCTGCCACGGTCCCGAGCTGAAGCCTGAAATCGGCCTGAGCCCTCACGGTATCCGCGCCACCAGCGCCGTGCAGCCCACAGGCGATGCCGTGTCGAAGTGGAATCTCCTTGAGAACAACATGATCGACCTTATGGGGTCGGCTCCCGAATTGGACGACACCCTGTACAAGCGCCTCACCGAGGACAACGAGAAGGTGGGCGTGATCGACAAAATCGCCAAGGCCGGCTATTACCTCTACGACGACGCCGGACTTGCCGTAGACTTGTGGACACGTCAGTTGGCCATGAAGGTAACAGCGCGTCAGCTCGCCATCATGGGCGCAACCATCGCTGCCGACGGCGTGAACCCGTTGACAGGCAAGATCGTTTACGACGGCGCACTGTCGCAGAACATCGTTGGCTCCCTCGCCGGACACGGTCCCCACAAGAGCAACAAGCCCTGGTTGGTAGCCACGGGTCTGCCTGTCAAGACTGGTTTCGGAGGTGGCATCATCGGTGTAGTGCCTGGGGTATTCGGCATCGCCGCTTACGCTCCCGGCCTTTCGCCCACAGGCTTTACCCTCAAGGGCGCACAAGCTCTGAAGTACATCGTCAACAAATTGCAGATTAGCGTGTTCGCCTCGGCCCACGTAAAGATTGACAAGGACAAATAACACAATATCTCCCACATCCACAAAATCACGGGGCGCGGCCTGCCAAGGTCACGCCCCGCTTTCTGTACGGTATAAACTTTAAACTCTTGCCTCTTGCCTCTCCTACGCGAGGTGCTTTTCGATCTCGGCGATAGCCTCTTGGAGCGGCTTCTCCACCATCAGGCGATCCTCGATGTTCTTGCAGCCGTGTAGCACCGTGGCATGGCCGCGTGACAGGCGTGTGCCGATAGCCGTGAGTGGCATTTTCATCCACTTCTTGGCCAAATACATCACCACCTGGCGGGCATCGGAAATCTCTCGCTTGCGCGACGAGGTGAAAATCTGGTCGACATCCACCTTGAAGTGGGAGCATACCTGCTCGGTTACCATCTCAAAGTTGATTACAGGCTTGTTGATCTTCACGGCGTTGGCAAGCACCGCGCGGGCAAGGTCGAGCGTCACATCGCATCCCAGCACGGTGGCATGGGCCATCAGCGACACCACTATACCCTCCAATTCACGCACCGAGTCGGTAACCTTGGTGGCGATATAATCCAATACCTCATCGGGAATCTGCAAGCCATCCTGCTGGGCTTTCTGGATAAGCACATCCTTGCGTAAAGCCAAATCGGGGCGCTCCAATTCAGCGATCATTCCCCACTTGAATCGCGACAACAAGCGTTCCTCCATCCCTTCCATATGTGAAGGGCAAACGTCGGACGACAAGATAATCTGCCGTGAATTTTGATGCAGATGGTTGAAGATGTGGAAGAACGTGTTCTGCGTGCCAGGCTTGTTGCCGATCAAGTCCTGTATATCGTCCAGTATCAGGGTATCGATGCTCTGATAGAAGTTGATGAAGTCGTTGATGCGGTTTTGGCGCACCGCTGCCGTGTATTGGCTCTCAAAGAGGCGCGCGGTAACGTATAGCACGCGGGCACGCGGATTGCGTTCCTTGATGCGAATACCAATGGCTTGAATCAAGTGGGTCTTGCCCACACCCGTGGGACCGAAGATGACTAACGGGTTGAACGTCTGCACCTTGGTATCGTTGGCGATAGCTTCACCAATCGAGCGCGCGATCTGGTTGCTGTGGCTCAAGCAATAGGTCTCGAATGTGTAACGGGGATTCAACTGCGAGTCAATTACCTCCTCCACCTGAGGCTTGAACGGATTGGCAGCCGGGGGAGGGGTCACTGGGATAGCCGTCGATGGCATAGCCCCGCCAACAGTCACCTTGGTGTCAGGTTGGTGGCTCACCTGGTCGTAGTTGTAGAAGAGCTTGACGTTGTCACCAAACACACGTCGCAACGCAGGCACCAATATAGGTAGGTAATGCGCCTCAAGATGCTCAAGGAAGTATGGCGACGGCACGCACAAGGTCAAGGCTCCGTCCTCAAAGCTGAAGGCGGTGACGGGCTTGAACCAAGCGTCGTACTGCTCTGGGGAGATGTTGTCTCGTATTATCGCGAGACACTGCTCCCATCCGTTTTGATGATTTACTTCCATTGATTAATTTTGCGGATGTGTTGGGCTGTCAGCTTATATACTGTTGGCTTTTTCGCATCACAAAATTCCGAAAATTTTTCTTCCCCCACAACTCGTTTTTTATTTGGAAATTATAAACTTTACGCAACTATGCTGAAAAACAACACCTTATCCCAACCTAAGAAATCATTGTGGCACAACCCCTGAGAAATTCTGTTAAACACCGCCAATTTCAGCCATTTAGAGGGTGTAACCTCAACGTAACACTAATTTTTCACCCTCCTTTTCCCCTCTATAACGCTTAGAATTAGGGCAAATAAGGTCCAATGTCAAGCAACTTATAAATTTCCTCACTAATTTAGAATCATTCTAAATTAGCAAAATTGAAAGCAAGTCGACACTTTTGCACCGTTACCCACGAGCCACACTTAGGAATGAAGAAAGCACAAGAAAGGCCCGAGAAGAGATTCCCGGGCCTAATCTTAAAATATGTAGGGTCGATTACTTCACTTTGATAGTGGTAATGCCGTTGGTGACGATGCAGGGGTAGGATGGGAGCTTAACCGAACCCTCGCCGGTAGCTACCAAGCGTCCGTCGAACGTGTATACCGAGATTTTGCCCTCAGCGATGGCCTTGCCGTCCTTGATTTCGATCTTGCTGTCGGCCTCGGCCACAACGTTCTCAACGCCAGTCATGGTCGACTCCTCGAGCTTGAAGGTGTTGGCCCAGGCGGTGCCGGCGTAATTGGCAAGAGATCTTTCGGGGATGTCCAGGGGACGACGGTTCTCGGCCGTGTACTGCTTGAAAGCCGTCTCGGCGATAGCGGGAGCCAACGTAGAGAACGAGCGGTTAGGCAGCTCGGTGCTTGAGTCGATCTCCACCTGGTCGAAGGCGTATTCGTCGATAGCGTAGGTCGACGAAGCGCGCATCATGCCGTCGGTAGACGAAGCGGCGATCTTGGGGGTCAAGGTCGAGGGGAAGTTGAGGGCGCGGCTGTTGCCATTGCCATTGAGGTGGAAGGCATACTTACCGATGTAGGTCAACCCCTCGGGGAACGTCAGGAAGCGAGGATCGGTGGTGTCGTCGCCATTAGCGTCAACCCACTTGATGTGGCTAAGGCGATAGGTGCAGTTGAAGGCACGCTCGCCAATTTCGGTGATGGTGGCGGGAATCTCCACGTTGGTCAAGTAGTTGCACATCGAGAAGGTGTACTGGGGCAGTGCGGTTTGGGTCAACGACGGGAGCGAGATGTTGTTCAAGTTCCAGCAGTTGGCGAACACGTAACCCGAGTTGTAGTCACCGCTAACGGTAGCCACGCCGATTTCCTCAACGTTCTCCAAGCCGGTGATCGATGTCAACCAGTTGTTGGCATAGAAGGCCGACACGCCGATGGTCTTCAGCTTGTCGCTCTTGAAGGTGAGCGACTTCAACCCGGTGTTGCCATCGTTCATCTTGCAGTGGAAAGCGTAAGCGCCAATCGACTCGAGCTGGGTGAGTTCCTCGGTGTTGAGGGTTGAAAGCTTCACGCAGCCGGCAAACTCGCCAAGACCGATCTCGGTCAGCGATACAGGGAGAGTGACTTTCTCAAGCGAGGTACAGCCAGCGAACGCGCCGTTGCCCAGGGTAGTAAGGTTTGCGTCCTGGAACACTACCTCCTTCACGCCAGTGTTGTTGAAGAACATTGCCGAGCCCTCAACCACGGCCAGCTGGTCGATGGTAAGCTCATCCGATGTGCCCTTAATGTCAGCGATGGTGGTCTTGCCGGTGGAGATCTTCTTGATGGTCTTGGGGAAGGTCACCTTGGTGATGTTGTTACACTGGCGGAAGGCCATAGCCTTGATGCCCACCACGGTGTAGGTGATGTCGCCAAGAGTGAAAGTCTCGGGGATCTCGATCTCGCCCGTAAGGTCGAGGTTGCCGATGAAGTCCTTGACATAGCCGGAGAGTGGGTAGTACTCGGCCTCGCCCTGTACCTCTACCCAAGCCTCGGCTGTGGTGGAGTTGAGCTCGTATTTGATGCCGTTAACGGTGCCAATCTCCTCAAATCGGAAAGCGTTGGCCCAGTTGGACGACTTGTAGCTTGAAAGCGAGCCGACGGGAATGTACAGCAGCGCCTTCTCGTTATCCTCGTAGGTGGGGAAAGCCGTTGAGGCAACCGAGGGAGCGGGGGAAGCGTAGGACACGCAACCGTCGATAAACTTGTAGGTGGTTGTGCCGTCGGTGTAAGTGAATGCCGTAGCGGCGATACCTGCACCAGTTAGGATGTTGTAATCCGAGATAGAAGCCGGGAACGACATCAGCAAGCCAGTGTTGGTGCCGTTTACAGCCACGTTCTTAAATGCGTTGGAACCGATCGAGGTGATCCCCTCGGGGAGGTACAACATCTCGGCGTCATCGTTCACCGAATTACCGCTGGCGTCAACCCAGGTGATGTGCTTCAACACGTAGCAGTTGTTGAACGCCGATGCCTTCAGGGTGGTTACTGAGGCCGGCAGGGTCAACGAGGTCATCTTGGTGCACTGCGAGAACGACGACTGGGGAATCGAAGTGATTGCCTGATTCTTGAGCACTACGTTGTTAAGCTCATAGCAGTTGGCAAACACATAGCCGGGGTTCTTCAGCAGCGATGTGCTTACGGTGACATCCGAGCCGAAATCCGACACATTCTCGATACCCGTAACCGACGACAGCTTGGTGCAGTTGTAGAAGGCCGAGGTGCCAAGGCGGGTCAACTTCTCGGCGTTGAACGCGATCGAGCCAAGCGCCGTGTTCTGGTTGTCGGAGGGATGATAGAAAGCATAGTCGCCTACGGTGGTCACATTGTTGAGATTATTGACGGTAGTGAGCGACTTACACTGGGCGAACTGGCCAAGAGCGATCTCGGTGACGGAAGCCGGGAGAGTGACTGATTTCAGAGCCGAGCAGTTGGCGAACGCGCCCCCGCCTACGGTGGTGAGGTTCTGGTCCTGGAAGATGACAGTCTCGATCGAGGTGTTGTCGAGGAACATTGCCGATCCCTCGATATCCATGGAGGATATACCGGTGATATCCACGCCCAGCTTAGCGCCGGTAGTTACGCCGGTAGTGATAGCGCGGATGGTGGAGGGGAAGGTTACGCTCTTCACTGTGTTGCAGCGAGCGAAAGCCATAGCCTTGATGCCGACAACGGTGTAAGTGATGTTGTCGTGGGAGAAAGTCTCAGGGATGACGATATTCTCAGCTAGCGTGGTCGAGCCGGTGATGTCGTCCACCTTGCCATTGGAATCGTAAATGATAGTACCCTGCACCTCCACCCAAGCCTCAGCGGTCTGCGGGTCGAGCGAGTACACCACTCCCTGCTCATCGGTCCACGACTTGTCAAGATATTCAGGATTGACCTCAAAACGGAAGGTATTGGCCCATGTAGACGCTTCATAAGCCTCAACGGCTCCCTCAGGAACGTACATCAAGGTCTTATTGGCATCGGATACGGTTGAGAATGCATTATCATCAATTGAAGGAGGTGTGGTGGCCTCGCTAATAGAGCCATCAATCCACTTAATATTCGCAAAAGCATATTCAGCGGCCGAAGAGAAGTTGGAGGGCACGTAAAGACGCACACCAGTGGAGTTGGAGCCCATGCTACGGCACACATAATCAGTTGCTTTGGTCCAAGTGGATGGGATATATAACAGATCCTCCTCGTCGTTTAACGAATTGCCGCTGGCGTCCAGCCAAGTGATGTGACGCAGACGCCAAGTAGCATTAAACCCATACTCGGCAACCGAAGTAATCGAGTTGGGGAGAGTCAATGATGTGAGGTTCTGGCAATTAGAGAAACAGAAAGTAGGAATCGAGGTCAAGGAACGATTGGTAATCTTCAACTCTTTCAAGGCAAAGCAGTTGGAGAACTGATAACCACTAAACAAAAGAGAGTAAGTGTTAAAGTTGCATACATTCTCCAAGCCCGTAATAGTAGTCAAACCTTGGCAGTTGCGAAACACGCCATAGCCCATGTCAGTAATGGTGTTGCCCGGAAAGTTTAACGTTTTAAGCTTGGTATTGGGGGTGGTGTATTGGTAGAAAGAATAGTGACCCAAAGTGGTAAGGTTGGTCAACTGAGCGAGGTTATCAATAGACGTAAGATTGGGACACTCGCAGAATTCACCAAAATCAATTGTTGTAAGAGAGGCAGGAAGGGTAACATTAGTAAGTGCCGTACAACCAACGAACGCACCACCGCCTAAGGTGGTTACGTTACAGTTGATAACGGCTTCTTTCAAGCTGGTACAACCCATGAACAAGCCTGAACCTGTAATTGAATACAGAATGTTGTCCAGTTCATCCAAAATCAGTCCACCGGAGATTTTCTTGGTGGTGATCTCGGTGATTGAAGCAGGGAGCGTAATCTTGGTGATGTTAACGCAACCGCCGAAAGCGTATGCGTCAATCTTGGTAACATCCCAAGTTTTGCCATTGTATTCCACTTGGCTCTTTACCTCAATCTCTCCAGAAAGCGAGGTGTTGGTGTTAACACTATTGATCGTTCCAAAAACATTAGTGGAATATCCAGATTGAGAAGGAACCCAAACGTACTCGGTGGCCGAACCTATCCATGGTTTGTCGTAATAATATTGATAAGTGACACCATCGACTACGAAATCTTTGGTGGTGGTTGCTGCCTTGGCTCCGATGGGGAGGAGCGTCAAGAGCAGTAAGGTTAGTAGATGTAATGTTTTCTTCATAGATATATGAATTAGTTAATTGATATGAGTTTTTGCGTAAGCTATGGGCCTTTAAGCGGGCCTACAACATGGGAGGGAGAGGGAGTACTCAGTGGAGTGGGGATTGGGAGAGAGATATTTTAAGACAAGAGGAGAGGGTGTGTTTATAAGCGTTTTAAATGTTTTTAAAGTGGTTATTTGTTTGTAAGCGTTTGATATGTTTTACAAAATCACCCACAGATGGAGCCACCCTGGGCCTCCCATCCATGAGCAATCGTTGTGTCGGCCTGAAAATCAAGCCGTTGGTGGAGCTGGAGGGGTTTGAACCCTCGTCCAAACGTGGAAACAATACGGTTTCTACATGCTTATCCGTTCGTTGGTTTTGGTCCCGGGGTAGGCGATCGGCAGCCTATGCCCTGGGCTTATCTCCTAAAGTTTCGGCCTCGCCACGGAGCGGAGCGGAGCCTATTCCCGATTTGCTAGCACCACCTGATCGGACTGTCTCGGGACATGTAACTTCCGGGTGATGTCTTGTCACCGCGACTGTCGCGGCGATTAAGCTAACCTACTGTACTTCGGTTACGCAGCAAGAGCGTAGTTGTTTTCGCCATTTAAAATTGCTGATGTCTCTGTTTAACGAGCGTAGCCATCATTGCTCGGCATGCTTGCGTACCACCTCTACACGCTGTCAAAGCCAGTCAGCCCCGAGGCGCTATATATTAGCGTGCAAAGATAACCATTTTTCCCGACCACCTCCCTTGTTTTAACTATTTTTAACTAGCAACTTATAACTCGTGACTACTCGCCGCATATTCTTTTAACCACTATAAACACGCAGAACACTAATCTTTTTCTCTCATTACACTTCGCTTTCGTGTTTTTAGTGTTCTTCGTGGTTAGCTGATGATCTTCCAGGAGGCGAGGGTGCGTGTCTCGGGGGAGAAGACGGCG
>CAZLSW010000022.1:0-47516 GCA_964562375.1 uncultured Muribaculaceae bacterium
TGAGGGGGCAGCCGAGGAAGTCGCTCGAAACGACAGCGTCCTCAGTGTAGCCGAGAATACCCTTGAGCTCGCCCTCGCTGGCCTCCTTCATGGCGGCGCAGATCTCCTCGTAGGTAGCGGGCTTCTCCAGGTTGACGGTGAGGTCAACTACAGAAACGTCGAGGGTGGGGACACGCATCGACATACCGGTCAACTTGCCGTTGAGCTCGGGGATCACTTTGCCCACAGCCTTGGCAGCGCCAGTGGAGGAGGGGATGATGTTGCCCGAAGCGGCACGGCCGCCGCGCCAGTCCTTCATCGAGGGGCCGTCAACGGTCTTCTGGGTAGCGGTGGTGGAGTGAACGGTGGTCATGAGGCCTTCCTTAACGCCGAACTTGTCGTTGAGGACCTTGGTGAGAGGTGCCAAGCAGTTGGTGGTGCAGGAAGCGTTGGAAACGAACTGTGTGCCCTTAACGTAGGTGTTCTCGTTCACGCCGCACACGAACATGGGGGTGTCGTCCTTCGAGGGAGCCGACATTACCACGTACTTTGCGCCGCCATCGATGTGGCCCTGAGCTTTCTCCTTGGTGAGGAACAAGCCGGTCGACTCAACAACGTACTCAGCGTCAACAGCGCCCCAACCAATCTCAGCGGGGTTCTTGCAGGCGGTAACGCGGATGGGCTTGCCGTTCACGATCAACAGGCTCTTGTCCATGTCGTAGTCTACAGTGCCGTCGAAACGACCGTGCATTGTGTCATACTTCAGCATGTAAGCCATGTAGTCAACGGGAAGAAGGTCGTTGATAGCAACCACTTCGATGTCATCACGCTTGGTGGAGGCACGGAACACGAAACGTCCGATGCGGCCAAAACCATTAATACCTATTTTTGTCATAGTTGAAAAATATTGGGTTATGATATTCTCTTTCACCTTAATACCCTTGGAGCCGATATTGTCGACACGGGCTAAAAGCGATGCAAAGTTACTAACTTTTTCCAAATATTATACCACCAAAGATTTAATTGTGGAAAATTTTCTTTATTTTTGCACAAATTAATCCAATCTACATTCAAAAATGGGAAAGTTTTTAAATGATTTCAAGGAGTTTGCCATGAAGGGCAACATCGTCGACATGGCCGTAGGTGTAATCATCGGCGGCGCGTTCGGCAAAATCGTTTCCTCCCTGGTAAACGACATTATTATGCCGGTAATCTCTATCATCACCGGAGGTGACGGATACAAGAATCTTAAATATGTGATTACCCCGGCCCAGGAGGCCACTGCCGAGGGGCAAGCGGCGATCGAGGAGGTGGCCATCAACTACGGCCTCTTCATCCAGAACATTGTCGACTTCCTGATCATCGCCTTGAGCATCTTCGTGGCCCTGCGAGTGATCATGAAATTCAAGAAGAAAGAGGAGGAGAAGCCCGCCGCTCCCCCCGAGCCATCCAAGGAAGAGGTGCTACTCACCGAGATCCGCGACCTGCTGGCCAAGAAGTAATACAGTTTTTCGGTTTTCAGTGTTCAGTGTTCAGTTTTCAGTCAATAGCTTCACTATTTGGCTAAATGCTAAATGCTAAACGCTAAATGCTAAGTAACGCTAAATGCGGCCTATCTTCTTGATCGGATATATGGGGTGCGGCAAGTCGACGCTTGGCCGCGCCCTGTCGCGATTGACGGGCATCACGCTCATCGACCTCGACACCTACATCGAGAGCCGTTTTCACCGCACGGTCACCGAACTGTTCGCCGAGCGCGGCGAGAGCGGTTTCCGCGAGATCGAGACGGCGATGTTGGAAGAGGTGGCGGCGTTCGAGGACGTGATTGTGGCTTGCGGAGGGGGTACCCCCTGTTTTGGCCGCAACATGGAAGTGATGAACCAAGCCGGATTGACGGTTTGGCTCAACACGCCCCGCGACGTGCTGCTAAGCCGCCTGATCCGAGGCAAGCACAAGCGACCGCTGATAGCCCAGAAAACCGATGACGAGTTGGGAGCGTTCATCGACACCGCTCTTGAGGCCCGAGAGCCGTTCTACTCCCAGGCGCAAGCGCGATTCTGTGGGGCCAATCTCGAGGACAAATCCCAAATCGACGCCTCGGCCCGGGCCTTCATCGAGCAATTTATCCCTAGCTGAAGATTTCGTAATAACGTAATAACGTAATAACGTAATAACGGTATTACGACATAAGTACAAGCCATTAAAATGATGATAGAGACCCAATTGCAAGAAATATCCACCACGACCACCCGTCGGTCACTTACGATCGGACTTCCAGCTGACGCCACAGGCATGGAGAAGCGTTTTCCCCTCACCCCCGAGGGGGCGCAAATCCTCGTGCTCGACGGCTACCGCGTGGTAGTGGAGGAGGGTGCCGCCCATCCTATTCATTACAGCGACGCTGCCTACGCCCGCTGTGGCGCCGAGGTTGGCTCGCGCGTCGAGGCGTTGGGTTGCGACATCGTCATCTCGATGGGGGCGCTATCCGCGACCGACGTGGCCATGATGCGGCGAGGGGCAATGCTTTTCACCATGCTAGGTCCCACGCTGCGCACCCCCTCCATGGCTACAGCACTGCTTCAGCGCAATGTCATCGCTGTAGCTCTAGACCTTATCAAGGATTCCGAAGGCCACTTGCCATTCTACGACATTCTGGCCGAAATCGACGGCCGGGCTTCCATCGCCTTGGCATCCTCACTTTTGGCCGACCCGGAGCATGGCAAGGGCATCCTGCTGGGCGGAGTAGCGGGCGTTAATCCATGCGAGGTGGTAATCCTTGGCTCGGGAATCGCCGGGAGGGCCGCGGCCCGTTCGGCTGTTGGCTTGGGTGCCATCGTGCGCATCATGGACACCGACATCTACCGCTTGCGCCGCTCCACCCGCGAGCTGGGTGCCGGCGTAATCCCTTCGGCTCCCCATCCCCGTGTGCTGATGGGAGCGCTTCATTCGGCCGATATTATAGTTGTTACTCCCATGCCGTCGCCCATCACAATCACTTCCGAGATGATGGACGCCACCAAGCGCGGCGTGATTATCTTTGACCTCACCGAGCATCCCGGCGTGTTGTTCCCCGAGGGGATACGCCCAGTGTTGACCGAGGCCTCCTCGGCAGTACCCCGCACTGCAGCCATGGCCTTGAGCAACACGCTGATAACCCTGCTCGACGAATTGGTGACCACCCAGGGCGTGACCGACGCCCTGAAGTTGTCGCCCAATCTGCAATGCGCCGTGTTGACTTTCCTCGGCCGCGTGATCAACCCCGACTTGGCCACGGCGCTGGGCATGCGTCAGGTCGACCTGTCGTTGTTCTTACATTTATCATAATGGCTTACCGTAAGAAATTCTACGTTGTGTGGGAAGGCCGCTCGCCCGGAATTTACGACAGCTGGGAGGAGTGCAAGCTGCAGGTGGAGGGATTCCAGGGAGCTAAATATAAGGCTTTTGACACCCAGGAGGCGGCCACCTTGGCCTTCCGCGGCGACCCCCGCGACCACATGGGCCTACTCAAAAGCATCGCCACCTTCCAGCAAGCGCCGGTCAACTACGACGCTTTCCCCGAGATCAACCAGGATGCCATCGCCGTCGACGCGGCGTGTGCCGGTAATCCCGGGACGATGGAGTACCGCGGCGTGGACGTTAAATCGGGCGCCGAGCTCTTCCGTTTCGGCCCTGTGCCCGACGGCACCAACAACGTGGGGGAGTATCTGGCGCTTGTGCACGGCTTGGCCCTGCTCCAAAAGTGTGGCCGTCCCACGGTGCCGATTTACTCCGACTCGCGCACGGCACAGTCGTGGGTGCGCAACCGCGGGCACAAGTCAACTCTCGCCCACACCCCGCGCAACGCCAAGATCCACGAGCTGTTGGCTCGCGCCGACTATTGGCTCCAAACCCACGCCATCACCAACCCCATCATCAAGTGGAAAACCGAGGAATGGGGCGAAATCCCCGCCGATTTCGGGAGGAAATAATGGTTAATGGTAAATGGTTAATGGTTAATGATTTAAAGTAAAGGAGGCGATGAGGAAGGCGCTGAAATATGGCAGGTTGTCCATCCAGCTGATTTGCTGGGTGCTGTTGACCTTGGCCCTGATCGGCACGTCAATGCTCTTCCCGGCCCTCGGTGCCTGGGTGGCGAAAATCCAATTGTTGCCGTTGACGTTGGCTTTTTCCATGGGATGGTTCTCGGTGTGGCTGGTGCTCACGCTTATCTTTGGCCGCGTTTACTGCTCGTCGGTGTGTCCACTGGGGGCCATGCAGGACGCGTTTTCACGTCTTGGCCGTAAGGGCAAGCGTGGCCACGAATATCATTATGCTCCCGCGCGCACAGCCATTCGCAACGCCACGCTTATCGCCGTAATCGCCTGCATTTTAGTGGGAATATCGGTGGTGACATCTCTTATCGACCCCTATAGCGCGTACTCGCGAATCGCCATCAACGTGCTACGTCCCGCATGGGAGGCAGGCGAATCGGCTCTGTTTTCCATAGGCTGGCTCGCCAACGCTCCCGCCCGCATAGGCTACGCGTCGCTTATGGCGTTCATTATCGCATTGATTACCTTGGGATTGATCGGCACGCTGGCATTCCGCGGAGGTCGCACATGGTGCAACACTTTTTGTCCCGTAGGCACGGCCTTAGGGTTTATCTCGCGCTACTCGGTTTTCCACATCGAAATCGACACCGACCTGTGCATCAACTGCCGCCGTTGCGAGCATGCCTGCAAGAGCTCGTGCATCGACCTGCAAGACCATGTGATCGATGGTTCCCGTTGCGTCAACTGCTTCGACTGTCTGCCGGTGTGCCCCAATGACGCCATCAGTTACACCCCGCGCCGAAAGCAACTCTCCCTTCCCATGATGCAACGTATCACATCCCCCGGCAAAGCCGCCACAGCCATGGGAAGCGGCGCCCCCAACTCAATGGAACCTCCCAGGAAATCCACCAATGAGCCCAAAGCCATCTCCCGGCGCCAGTTTATGGCCACCGGACTGATAATGGCTGCCGCGGCCGCCGGCGAGCCGATTCGCGCCGCTCTACCCAAGCAGGAAAGCCCGCGGCCTTCGCTCTACGTGATTCCTCCGGGAGCCGAGAGCCGGAAGTCGTTCATGGAGCGGTGCACCGGTTGCGGCCTGTGCGTCGCCCACTGCCCCACGGGGGTCATCAAGCCATCCACCAAGGAGTTCGGGTGGCTCAATATGCTCCACCCTGTGAAACATTACGACGATGCCGAGTGCACCCTTTCATGCGTGCGCTGCACTGAGCTATGCCCCACAGGCGCCTTGTTGCCTCTCACTCCCTCCGAAAAGGCGCAAATTTCCGTTGGCTTGGCCCGCGTGATTCCCAGCGACTGCCTGAGCGTCAACGGAGTGCACTGCGGCATGTGCGCCGAGGTTTGCCCCAAGCAGGCTATCACCATGAAGCCTTTCCACAACGCCGCTCGCGCCGCTGCCCCGGCCAACGCCCAAATCCCAACCATCGACCCCTCCCTTTGCATCGGTTGTGGCTACTGCCAGCACATCTGCCCCGCCACCCCAATTAAAGCAATAGTAGTGGACGGCCTCCCATAAGCCCCATAAGCCCCATAAGCCCTATAAGCCCCATTCACCAAAAACCAAAAAGCCACTATGCGTCAATATCTTGAGCTACTTAATCATATTTTAGATCACGGCGTGGACCGCAGTGACCGCACCGGCACTGGCACGCGGTCGGTCTTCGGCTACCAAATGCGCTTCAACCTCCAGGAGGGTTTCCCCCTGTTGACCACCAAGAAGTTGCACCTTAAGTCGATCATCCACGAACTGCTATGGTTTCTCGCCGGCGACACCAACGTCAAATACCTGCAGGACAACGGTGTAAGGATATGGAACGAATGGGCCGACCCCGACGGCAACCTCGGCCACATCTATGGCTACCAGTGGCGCTCGTGGCCCGACTATAACGGCGGCCACATCGACCAAATCGCCCAGGCCGTAGAAACCATCAAGCGCGACCCCAATTGCCGGCGAAACATCGTCTCGGCATGGAACGTGGCCGACATCCCCAACATGAATCTCCCTCCCTGCCACGCGTTTTTCCAATTCTACGTGGCCGACGGAAAGCTTTCCCTCCAGCTCTACCAGCGCTCGGCCGACACCTTCCTTGGCGTACCGTTTAACATCGCTTCCTACGCCTTGTTGACGATGATGATGGCTCAGGTAACAGGCTTGCAACCAGGCGATTTCGTTCATACCCTTGGCGATACACACATCTATCACAACCATTTCGACCAAGCGCGCCTGCAGCTCACTCGCGAGCCCCGACCGCTACCCAAAATGCTGATCAACCCCGACGTGAAGGACATCTTCTCCTTTAAATACGATGATTTCAAGCTTGAGGGCTACGACCCACATCCCCATATAAAAGCCACAGTATCAGTATGATTAGTATTATAGTAGCCCTCACTAACGACCGGGCAATCGGCAAGGCTGGCCAATTGCTTTATCCCATCTCGGCCGACCTCAAGCGATTCAAGGCATTGACCATGGGACACCCCATAGTGATGGGCCGCCACACCTACGAGTCACTCCCCAACGGCCCCCTCCCCGGCCGCGAAAACATCGTCCTCTCCAGCACCCTGGGGGGGCCGTCTTTGGACGGCCATCACCCTACCTTCCTCCCTTCCCTCGAGGAAGCCCTGGCCCATGTAGGCACCCGCGACGCTTTCATCATCGGAGGCGCCAAGGTCTATGAGCAGGCCCTCCCAATGGCTCACCGCCTATACCTCACCGACATACTCACCGATCGCCCCGACGCTGACGTTTTCTTCCCCGCAATCAACCCTGAGGAGTGGACTGTTGTCGAGCAATCGGAGACATTTACCGACCCTCGCTCGGGTGTCCCCTACCGTTTCACCACCCTCGAGCGAGCAAAATCACAAGCCTGATTGTTATAGATTTATGGCAACATTGGCACCGTTGGCCGAGCGTATGCGCCCCCGCACGCTCGACGATTACATTGGGCAAACCCACCTTGTTGGTCCCGACTCGATTCTGCGCCGCATGATCGACTCGGGCAAAATCTCATCGTTCATCCTCTGGGGACCTCCCGGGGTGGGCAAGACCACGCTCGCAAAAATCATAGCCAACACCACCAAGTCGCCGTTCTACACCCTCAGCGCTGTCCACTCGGGCGTGAAGGAGGTGCGCGAGGTGCTCGACCGTTGCCGCACCGACGCCCAAAGCATGTTCAGCCAAGGCCGTCCCATCCTGTTCATCGATGAAATCCACCGGTTCAACAAGTCGCAGCAAGACAGCCTGTTAGGTGCCGTCGAAAGCGGTATTGTGACGTTGATAGGCGCCACGACCGAGAACCCCTCGTTTGAGGTGATTCGCCCGTTGCTGTCGCGCGCCCAAGTGTACACATTGCGTCCCCTCGAGGCCGAAGAGTTGCAACAGCTACTCGAGCACGCCATCACCAAGGACGAGATTTTGAGTCGACGCGACGTGAAGGTGGAGTCGACCGACGCTCTGTTCCGTTTCGCCGGCGGCGACGCGCGTAAGTTGCTGAATATCCTCGACTTATTGGAGCAATCCACCCCTGCGGGCGAGCCGATGGTGATCAACGACCTCGTCGTCACCGAGCGCTTGCAGGAAAACCCCGCGGCCTACGACAAGCAGGGCGAGATGCACTACGACATCATTTCGGCCTTCATCAAGAGCATTCGCGGGAGCGACCCCGACGCGGCTGTCTACTGGATGGCCCGAATGATTGCCGGGGGCGAGGACCCCGAGTTTATCGCCCGACGCATGGTGATTTTGGCCGCCGAGGATATCGGTCTGGCCAATCCAAACGCCCTGTTGCTTGCCAACGCCACATTCGACGTGATCCAGAAAATAGGCATGCCCGAGGGACGGATTCCCCTGTCGGAATGCGCTGTGTATCTGGCCACTTCGGCCAAGAGCAACTCGGCCTACCTGGCTATCGACGCGGCTCTCGACCACGTGAAGAAGACCGGCGACCTCCCCGTGCCGCTACACCTGCGCAACGCTCCCACCTCGCTGATGAAAGACATGGGATATGGTCACGATTACAAATACGCCCACAACTATCCCGGCCATTTCGTTGAGCAACAGTACCTGCCCGACGCCCTTCAGGGCGCCCGCTTCTGGAACCCCGCCGACAACCCGGCCGAGGCCCGTGCCGCCGACCTCCAGCGCTCCCGCTGGAAAAGATAGAGGGTCCATCTCCCTTTGTCGTGTATTCGTGCAATCGTGTACTCGTATATTCGAGATCTCGAATTCTCGAATACACGAATTCTCGAATACACGATTGACCCCTAATTTCTAAATTATTCGCCATTTTAGCGTTAAATTCACAAAAAATTACCTAATTTTGTAGCGTCCAATAAAAGTAGGCAATTTATCGCAATGCTCAAGAAATTCTTCATAGCCCTTACCGGCAGTTTGGCGGCAATCTGGATTTCCATTATCCTGCTGTTTATCATGACCCTGGTGGCCATCACTGCTGCCATTGCCAACAGCGCCCAAAGCTCATCGGTGAAAATCCGCGACCATAGCATCCTCAAAATCGACCTCTCAGGCTCAATACCCGAGCGTCTCGAGGGCGGCGGCTCGCTCTTCGACCAGCTCTACCAAACCCAAAGCGACAAATCTTCTACATCGGTGAGCGAAATCGTGGCCGCAATCAACACGGCTGCCGACGACAAACGCATCGATGGCCTTTACCTCTACTGTGCTGGCGCTTCAATGGGCTTGGCCGGACGCATCGAGATACGCGACGCAGTGCTTAACTTCAAGGACTCCGGCAAATGGGTAATCGCTTATGGCGACAACTACGCCCAAGGCGACTATATCATCGCCACAGCCGCCGACTCGCTGATTGTCAATCCTGTAGGAGCCGTCGATATCCACGGACTTGCCTCCCAGACGATTTACTTCAAAGGGCTGTTGGACAAGCTCGGCGTGGAGATGCAAGTAATCAAGGTGGGATCATTCAAGAGCGCCGTCGAGCCGTTTATCCTCACCGGACCAAGCGAGGCTTCGCTCCTTCAGCAACGCAGCTACGTTGACGGCATCTGGAGCACTCTCGTACCCCTGATTGCCGAGAGTCGCGGTGTCACCGAGGAACAGGTGAATATGTGGGCCGACTCGCTGGCTTTCACCTGGCCTACCAAAAGATTACTCAAGGAACGCATCGTAACCGGTACATCCTACGAGCACGCTGTCGACCAACTCTTGGCCGACCTCACCAAGCGCAAGAAAATCGACGACCTGCGCCTGCTCACCCCCAATGAATACGCCCAAGGCACCTCCATCCTCCCCGACGATAACAGCCAATCGGAAATTGCCGTGTTATACGCCGTGGGCGACATTAACGACTCCGGCACCAAGGGCATAGTCCCCGACCAGCTGATTCCCATTATTGACGACCTGGCCGACGACGATGACGTCAAAGGCCTGATCCTCCGCGTCAATTCGGGTGGTGGCAGCGCGTTCGCTTCCGAGCAGATTTGGGAAGCCCTCCAGCGATTCAAGAAGAGCGACAAGCCTTTCTACGTGTCGATGAGCGATTACGCAGCTTCGGGCGGTTATTACATCTCCTGCGGCGCCGACAAGATTTATGCCATGCCCCAAACCCTCACCGGTTCCATAGGCATCTTTGGCATGATCCCTTGCGCCCAAGGTCTCGTACACGACAAATTAGGCTTGAATATCAGCACTGTCGAATCCAACGCTAACGGCGCATTCCCCACGCTCACAGCCCCGATGACGCCATTCCAGCGCGCCTCGATGCAACGCATGGTGGAAGAGGGATACGAGTTGTTCACATCACGCGTGGCCGCCGGACGCGAAATGCCTATCGACTCGGTCAAGGCTATAGCCGAGGGCCGAGTGTGGTACGGCGTGCAAGCCCTTGAGAACGGCCTGGTTGACGACCTCGGCACCCTCGACGACGCCATCACCGCCATGGTCGACCAACTGAAGCTTTCATCCTATTCTGTGGGATATTACCCCGAGCTCAACCAATCCCTGTGGGAGATGATTCTCGCGGCTCAGGCCGAAATGGAGTACAAGATCGTGAGCGACCACCTTGGCGACAGCTACCTCCTGTGGGAGGCCTCACGCTGGCTCGCTGGCCTGACTCCTCTCCAAGCCCGCGCCGAAAACATCCGCTTGGAATAATAAAGCATTTAGCGTTTAGCGTTTAGCATTTAGCGTTTAGCGTTTAGCGTATAGCATTTAGCATTTAGCGTTTAGCATTTAGCCTAATGCCACTGTTAAGACAGCTACCAAGCCATCAACTAGAAACTAGAAACTAGAAACCATAAACTATAACCCCCCAATGGCCAACCGATTCGTATCCACCTTTATTCTCCTGCCCTTGAGCAAGCTTTACGGGCTGGGAGTGGGATTGCGCAATCTGTTGTTCCGCGTGGGCATCCTCCATCAGCGCGAATTTGACGTGCCTGTGGTGGTAATCGGCAACATCGCCGCCGGAGGCACCGGCAAAACGCCCCACACCGAATACGTCATTCAGGCCCTGCGGTCGCGCTACCGTATCGGTGTGATTTCCCGAGGCTACAAGCGCAAAACCAAGGGCTTCGTGCTTGCCTCTCAACGCTCCACCCCATTGGATATCGGCGACGAGCCTTACCAGATGTACCACAAATTCGGCAACTCGATCAGGCTGGCTGTCTGCGAGGACCGTTGTGCCGGCATCGACGAGCTGCTCAAAATCGACCCGCAAATCAACCTCATCGTGCTCGACGACGCGTTCCAGCACCGATACGTGAAGCCTACAGTGGCTATTGTTCTCACCGAGTTCAACCGCCCATTCTATATGGACGAGCTGCTCCCACTGGGACGCCTGCGCGAACCCAAATCGGCCGTGGGCCGAGCCGATATGATTGTCGTCACCAAGTGTCCCGACAAGATTCGCCCTATCGAGTACTCCCTGTGCCGCAAGGAGCTGAATCTCAAGCCGTGGCAAAGCCTTTACTTCTCGCGGTTCAACTACGGTCAACTGGTGCCGCTCTACCCCGATCAAGCTGAAATCGTGCCACAACTGTCAATGCTCTCGGGCCGCGACGCCATCCTCGCTATATCGGGTATCGCCAACCCCAAGCCTCTGCTGGCATATCTCAAGAGCCACAAAGCTCCGGTGAAACTGGTAGTGTACCCCGATCATCACAACTTCTCGCGCCGTGACATCGACCAAATCTCGCGCCGCTTCGACGCCCTCGACGGCGAACGCAAAATAATCCTCACCACCGAGAAGGATGCCGTCAGGCTTGCTTCCAACCCTTACTTCCCTCACCGCTTAAAGCCGTTCATTTTCTACCTCCCCATCACGGTAGAAATGGACCCAAACACTTCCACCGAGTTCACCAACGTGCTCGTCAAACTCATCCGCGAGGGTCAGGGAATCGGCGCCCCAATTCTTAAAGGAACCTAACTTTTCACTCCACGGGCCCCCGCTTCACAACCTTTGGGAGCCCAAAAGCGTTTCAATATTTAGGGGTCAACCCCCGATTGTTAACTCTAAAACCAAGAACACTATGTCAACAGAGAACATGTTAGAGAAAATCCGCCAAACGGCCGATTACATCCGCTCGCAAGTAGCTGAAATCCCCCAAACCGCCATCATCCTGGGCACCGGCCTGGGCGCATTGGTCGACCACATCGACGACAAAAAATACCTCCCTTACACCACTATCCCCAACTTCCCCGTCTCCACCGTCGAGGGTCATTCGGGCAACCTCATCTTCGGCAAACTCGGCACCAAGCCCGTCATCGCCATGCAGGGCCGTTTCCACTACTATGAGGGCTACGATATGAAGCAAGTCACCTTCCCCGTGCGCGTCATGAAGGAGCTGGGAGTCAAGACGTTGTTCGTCTCCAACGCCGCCGGCGGCATGAACAAGGAGTTCCGCGTGGGCGACATTATGATTATCACCGACCACATCAACCTCTTTCCCGAGAACCCGCTGCGTGGCAAAAACTACAACGAGCTCGGCCCGCGCTTCCCGGCCATGACCGAGGCTTATAGCCACCGCCTGATCAAGCTGGCCGACGAGATCGCCGCCGAAAAGAAAATCCGCGTGATGCACGGCGTTTACGTCGGCACCCCCGGTCCGACGTTCGAGACACCCGCCGAGTATGAATACTTCCGTATCATCGGTGGCGACGCTGTGGGCATGTCCACCGTCCCCGAGGTTATCGTGGCACGTCACGGCGACATGGAGGTGTTCGGAGTATCAGTTATCACCGACCTCGGAGGCAAGGACGTCACCGAGGTTCCCTCACACGAGGAGGTGCAGCGCGCCGCCGAAAAGGCCCAGCCCTTCATGATGGAAATCATGAAAGAGCTCGTCGCCCGCGAATAATTGGCCCACCGGCCCCTGAAAACGCATCGGCCCCCAAACCCCCGAAACGGGGGCTTTAAATACCTCATTTAATCCTTTCCTCCTTTCCTCCTTTAATGCTTTAAGGATTTAATGCTTAATGCTTTAATGTTTTAATGCTTTAAAGATTTAAAGATTTAAGGATTTAACCTGTAAAAACATCCACCCTATGGAAGTCTCTGAATTAGGCGAGTTCGGCCTCATCGACCGCCTCACCACCGATATAAAGCACGTCAACTCGTCCACCCTCAAGGGGGTGGGCGACGACGGAGCCGTGCTGCAGTTCCCCCCGGACACCGACGTGCTCGTCACCACCGACATGCTCCTCGAGGGTGTCCACTTCGATTTGACCTATGTGCCCCTGAAGCATCTGGGATACAAGTCGGCCGTGGTCAACTTCTCCGACATCTACGCCATGAACGGCCATCCGAGGCAAATCACCGTGTCGCTGGGCGTGTCGAGCCGCTTCACCGTTGAGCACCTCGAGGCCCTCTACAGCGGCATCCGGCTGGCGTGCGAGATCTACGGTGTTGACCTCATCGGGGGCGACACCTGCGCTTCGCGACAAGGCCTGGTAATCTCCATCACCTGCATCGGCGACGCTCCCAAGGGGCGAGCCGTCTACCGCGACGGTGCCAAGGACACCGACCTCATCTGCGTCAGCGGCGACCTCGGCGCGGCTTACATGGGCCTCCAGCTCCTCGAACGCGAGAAAGTGGCCTCGGCCGGCAAAAAGGACTTCCAACCCGCATTCCAAGGCAAGGAATACCTCGTTGAGCGCCAGCTAAAGCCCGAGGCCCGACGCGACGTGATCGACGCCTTGGCCAAAGCCGACATCCTCCCCACTGCCATGATTGACATCTCCGACGGCCTATCATCGGAGCTGATGCATATATGCAAGCAGAGCCACACCGGTTGCCGTGTCTACGAGGAGCGTATCCCCATCGACTACCAAACCGCCGTCATGGCCGAGGAGCTCAATATGAACCTCGTCACTGCCGCCCTCAACGGAGGCGAGGACTACGAGCTGCTGTTCACCGTGCCCCTCCATGCCCACGAGAAAATCGAGAAAATCCCCGGCGTCAAGGTCATTGGTCACATCACCAAGGAGGACCTGGGTTGCGCCCTGGTCACCCGCGACGGCTCGGAGATGGAGCTCAGGGCCCAAGGATGGAACCCTTTGGCCAAAAAAGAATAATTTAGTAACTTCGCGCCATAATCTCAAAAAGTAGATCTTCGAAATATGGTAAACAGAATATTGATCAGAATCAAAGTAGTGCAGCTGCTCTACTCTTATCTGCTCACCCGCAGCGAGTTCCATCTCAAAGAGGCCCCGGGACCCGGCGCCACCCGCGACGCCTTGTACGCCTATTCCGTTTACCTGAGGCTACTGCTATTTATCCTCGAAATCTCGGGGATACAGGTACAAAGCCCCAACAAGCTCCACCCCCTCTCTTCCCTTCGCGGTAAAAATCCACTGGCCGGCACTCGCATGGCCCAGTCGATCAGCTCTATCCCCGCCGTGGCCGACATCATCGCCTCGGGGCGTCCCTCGATCGACAGCCTCGATCCCCTGGCCCTGCGCCTGCAGCAGACGATCGTCAACTCAGCCGCGTTCCTCGACTTCAAAAAGAACAAGAAAGCCGGCTTGGCTGACGAGGTAAAGCTATGGGGTGCCGTCATCCCCACCGTCATCGCCAACAATCCCGACTTCATCGCCACGCTGCGCACCGACGAGGGCTACACCCAGCGAGGTTTCGAGCAGGGTGTACAGATGGTGCTTGACACGCTCAACTCATTCGTCGACACCCGACTTACCCTCAGCGCCGCCCGCAACGCCCTTCAGACCTCGCTCGACAAGGCTTACGAGCTTTACCACGCCCTGCTGCTGCTCCCCGTAGCCATCACCAAGGAACAGGAACAACGCCTCGAGGAGAACCGCAACAAGCACATGCCCACGGCTGAGGACCTCAACCCCAACCTCCGTTTCGTCAACAACCTCTACCCGCGCCTCATCGTCGAGAACCCCGACATCCAGGCCTACCTCAAGGCTCATCCAATCTCCTGGGACGACCAATACCCACTGATCAAGGGCCTCCTGCGCGACATCCTCGCCAGTGACCTCTATCGTGAGTACATGGCCGCTCCCATGACCGACCCTCACGCCGACATCGCCTTCTGGCGAGCGGTGATGAAGCAAATTATCCTCCCCAGCGACGACCTGGCCGAAACCCTCGAAAACTCCTCGGTTTACTGGAACGACGACCTCGACATTATGGGCACGTTCGTCACCAAGACTATGCGACACATGGAGCTCTCCGGCGACCCCCTGCGCACCAATCTCCTCCCCGAATTCAAGGACGAGGAGGACGCCAAGTTCGGGCCCGAACTCTTTACCATCGCCATCGACCACGCCGACGAGTACCGCGAGCTGGTCGACCGCTTCATCAACCGCAACCAATGGGAAAGCGAGCGTCTGGCCTTCATGGATGTCGTCATCCTCATCGCTGCCATCGCCGAGCTGGTGGGTTTCCCAAAAATCCCCATCCCCGTCACATTCAACGAGTACATCGAAATCGCTCGCTACTACTCCACCTCGCGATCACCCCAATTCATCAACGGAATGCTCCACTCGGTGATCGGCTACCTGCAGAATGAAGGTATAATCAACAAATAACACATCCCCGCCCATGGGCAAGAAGCCGGGTCGATTAGCCAAAACCGTCAAGGCTCTTATCGTCAAAGCCAAGCGCCTGTATGCCTACTTCACCGACGGCATATGGACCACCACGCGCCGCAACTGGCGCATCGATTTCCTGCGCACCGTCAGCCTGTCGATACGTTCGTTCCTCGACTCGGGCCTCCAGATGCGCGCCATGGCACTCACCTACCAGACAATGCTGGCTATCGTCCCAGCCTTGGCCCTGATTTTCGCCATCGGACGCGGATTTGGCCTCCAGGACGTGATCCAGCGCGAGCTCGTGGAGGCGTTCCCGGCCCAACGCCAATTGATGAAACAGGCTTTCGGTTTCGTCGACTCCTATCTGGAGCAGTCCTCCGAGGGGATATTCGTGGGAGTGGGTATCCTGTTCTTGCTGTGGACGTTGATATCGCTGTTGGGAGCGGTCGAGAACTCGTTCAACACCATCTGGGCCGTGCAGCAAGGGCGCTCATTCTGGCGTAAAATCACCGACTATACCGCCATCTTCCTCATTCTCCCAATCCTGATGATATGCTCAAGCGGCTTGTCACTGCTGATGTCAACCGCTTTGCACACGCTGCTGCCGTTCGATTTCATGTCAACGGCCATCACCTGGATTCTCGACCTGGCCTCGCTGATCTTTACCTGGCTGTTCTTCGCCGGGGCATATATGCTCATCCCCAACGCCAAGGTGAAGTTCCCCAACGCGTTGCTCGCCGGTGCCCTGGCCGGCTCGGCATTCCTAATCGTCCAATGGCTTTTCGTTACTGGCCAGATGTACGTCACCCGCTACAATGCCATCTACGGTAGCTTCTCGCTGTTGCCGTTGTTGCTGATCTGGACGCAATTGGCATGGCTAATCTGCCTCTCGGGAGCCGTCGTCTGCTACTCGTCGCAGAATATCTACGAATTTTCCTTCAATTCCCAAATCGACAAGATTTCCCTCGACTATCGCAACAAGTTGACGCTCGCCGTGCTGGTCGTTGTCGTCAAGCGCTTCGTGGAGGGAGGACGGCCTTACACCGACCACGACTTCGCGGCCAAATTCGGCCTCCCCTCGCGTATCGTGAGCGACATCACGGGTGTCCTGCAAGATTGTAATTTGCTCATTCGCGTCGTATTGGACGACAAGGACCAGGAATATGGATACCAACCCGCCATCGACCCCTCACAAATCACTTTGGGCCTGACGCTCAGCCGCCTCGCCCACCGTGGCAAGTCGGGCTTCGTCCCTCAGTTCCGTCACCGTTTCTCATCCCTCATCGACACCGTCGACTCAATCAAAAAAGAGGAATACGCCTCAGCCGACACCATCCTCCTCCGCGACATCCCCCTCGACCAATGAAGCAACCAATTTTAGATATTGCCCAGTTTTTATCTTGGTGTATTGAAGAATACTCCAAAGAGATAGGTCGTGATGGCTCTTATACAATGAATTTGCTTTCCTCATGCGGCGTGCTTAACTATCTGTGTGATAATTTTGAAGCACTCCACACCCAAGGTCGTCAATGGATAATGGAAGAAATTAGTGAAGAACTACAAAAACGCATCCCTCAATGAAATTGTACCACGGTAGCCTGGTGGTTGTCGAGAATCCTAAGATATTAGATTCCAATCGAACCCTCGATTTTGGCAAAGGGTTCTATACTACTACGTCCTATGAACAAGCAGCCAATTGGGTAAAACGAAAACTTAACGAAGCTACTAAAGAAGGTTTTGTGTCAGCATATTGGCTTGATCTATCATATGGTGAAGATTTAAAAGTTTTGAAATTCGAATCCCCAAACGATGAATGGATTGATTTTGTAATGGCCAATCGCACCCAACGAGGTTTTACCCATGATTACGACATTGTAATTGGACCTGTGGCTAATGATCGAGTATATGCTTCTTTTGCGTTGTACGAGAGTGGGGTCTTTGACAAGCAAGAGCTGATTAAGACATTGAAAACCTATAAATTAGTTGATCAGGTGCTATTTCATACAGAAAAGGCACTCACAAAGCTTTCCTTTTTACAAAGCCACAGAATATCATGAATGTGAATGTAAATCAAAGCAACCTCAAAGCATTTCTCCCTGGTAAGATAGGCTGGATGGCTCAAATGTATATCGACGACCATAAATGTTCGATAGTGGACGCTGTTAAGGCCATTTATGCTTCCCACTTGTATAAACAATTGGAAAAAGAGGAAACTAAATTGTGGCATTTAGGGCCTGTGGCTCTTTACGAAATGTTAACCCAAGAAAATAATCTCCAATCATGAAGAATCCTATTTCTACCCAGAAGGCTCCGGGAGCCATCGGCCCCTACAGCCAAGCAATCGATACGGGCGCCTTGGTGTTCGTGTCCGGTCAAATCCCCGTTAACCCCGTCACCGGCGAGATCCCCCAGGGTATCGCCCCGCAAACCGAGCAATCGCTCCGCAACCTCACCGCCATCCTCGATCAAGCCGGCTTGAAGCTCGACAACGTGGTGAAAACCACCGTGTTCCTCCACGACATCGCCGACTTTGGCGACATGAACGCCGTGTACGCCCAGCATTTCACGGCACCCTTCCCGGCTCGCTCGGCAGTGGCCGTGCGCGACCTGCCCAAAGGCGTGCTCGTGGAAATCGAAGCTATCGCCGCCCGATAATCTATTACCGCTTTGGCGCCGACCACGTGAAATTCTCCCCTCGGTGTCGTCGCGCCACTATGTGGTAATAAGCATTGTAAATAGGCTGTGTAAGAAGCAAATAGGGGAGCGTGAGCCGTAGCTTGCGCGCCCCTAGCGCACGTAATGTGGGCTGGTAAATAACCACCAGAGCGATCCACAACCCCAAGCCTATAGCCAGCATTGCGGCCAGCGGCAAAAAATTGGGCAACGCAATCACCGAGGCCGCCACAGCCGATCCGAAACCTATCCACATCGCCCCCGAGTGTAGGCCCATCATGCGACGAGCCGTCTTGCTCACATATTGGCCGGTGAACAAGTGATGCCATTTCCAGCGACGATGCATTGCCCGCGGCGACTCCCCTCCCATTGTCACCCGGGAGGCATGCGACAGCTCTACAGCCGTATTCTCGCCCGTAGCGATTTGCGACACCAGTATATCGTCCTCGCCTGTGTGGATGTTTAACGACTGCGAGAAGCCCTTGATGCCCAGAAATTTATCACGTCGGAATCCCATATTGGCCGCATGGCCGCGGTAGGGATGACCCGAAAGGGCCGCGGGAAGATAGGTGAGGGCATCCAAGGCCCATGACAACGAGCGGCGTCGTTTGCCCAACCGTTCGTCTCGATGATTGTCAACGGTCGCGTAGCCCAGCACCACTTCACGCCCCTTGGCGAAATGTCGAGCCATCGACGCCAGCCATCTGCGGGAATGGATTGACGACGAAGCATCCAAAATCAGCACATAAGGATAGCGCGCTCCCTTCACGCCTAGGGTAATTGCCAATTTACGCCGCGACAAGTTGTGGGCCCCGTTAGGGATAAAAGTTTGGTGAAGGTTGCGGTGGGTTTGGCTCAAGAGGTTGTACACATCTTTCACGTCCTCCGAGGCTCCATCGTTCACGATAATTATCTCGGTCTCGCCGTCGTATTCCTGTTGTAACAGGTTGTCGAGCAACGCGGTAAGCGACGTGGGATTATCGATAGCGTACACGATAATGGATACCCCGGGGGCCTTCTCGGGCATAATCGCGCGCTCGCAGCGACGGCGACGCTTGGCTATCGCCACCACACGCCCGCGATATACCGTTAGCAGCCACACGGCACACAACACCGACAAGCCCATCAGTGCCCACACCAGGGCCGAAATGTCAAATGAAAATTCCATTACGCGAAGTTACTCATTTTTTTCGTCATCTTCGGGCTCTGGTTGCTGGGCTTTGTCCAGGTCGACCAGTTGGAAACCGGCCTCTTGGAGTGCCTCCCAGTATCCGGGATACGATTTCGACACCACCTCGGCATTCTCGATTACCAGCCCAGGGCAGAAAATCGCCACTGGAGCGAACGACATCGCCATCCGGTGATCGTCGTAGGTAGCGATGCGGGGCATCTCCGTAACAGGCACGCGCTTCCCCTCCCACGAGATGGCGTTGTCTCCCTCAATCTCCACCATCACCCCTATCTTTAATAACTCGCGGCGTAGGGCCTCCAAGCGGTCGGTTTCCTTTATCCGGAGCGACTTCAAGCCGGTCAAATGGAACGGTACACCTATCGTTGCCGCCGTCACTGCCAGCGTCTGCGCCAAGTCGGGCTGGTCGACCAAATCCAGTTCCAGACGTGAATACATATCCGGCGACGCCGAAAGAGTATACCCCGGCCCCTCCTCGGCCTCTTGGGTGAACACGCCCAATCGCTCGAAAAATTTCTCGCACTGAGCATCGCCCTGTAGCGACGGAATCGAAATCCCAGGCAACGTCACTTCGCCGCCCGACAACGCCGCGATCTCATACCAATAGCTGGCCGCACTCCAATCCTGCTCCACCTTCAAGGGAGCATCGTCGTAGGTGCCCGGCCGCACTGTGATCAACTCGGGACCGCGCTCATAGTCGGCTCCCCGCTGCTCCATCATCCCAAGCGTCATTTTTATATAAGGTAGCGACGGCAGGTCGCCCTCGATACGCAACCGCAACCCCTGCGCCATCGTCGGTGCGATCATCAGCATCGCCGAGATGTATTGCGAGCTCACCGTTTCCGAGATGGTCACCTCTCCCCCGTGCAATTTCTTCCCGGTGATTTTCAACGGAGGGAACCCCTCCTCGCCCGCGTATTCCACCTCAGCTCCCACGCCACGCAACATCTCCACCAATTGCCCGATCGGCCGGCGGCGCATCCTCTCCGAGCCGTCGAGCACCACCTCAGCGCCCTCAGTAGCCGCGAAATAGGCAGTCAAGAAACGCATCGCCGTACCTGCCGCTCCGATGTTGACCGTGGGATAACCCTTAGGCACCACCCGCAGCGCGGCCACGACAGCGTCGGTGTCGTCACACTTGGCCACGTCCAACAACGGCTCCGCGCCAGGCGTCAACGCGTTAATAATCAAGGCGCGATTACTCATGCTCTTGGACAATGGCAATTCTATCGTGGCTTCGAGATAACCTTCAGGAGGGAAGATGGCGTAGTTCATTTTCGGGATGAATTTTATTGTGAAAAGTCGGCTCAAGCGCTTGGGAATTTCCCTAGGGCCGAATCGATGCACAAAGGTACTAAAAAACCATAAAATATAAAAAGGAGCTTATCACTAAGCTCCTTTTTATGGGTTTCCAATAGGTACAATTTCTAAGGTAAAAAAGATTGTTTTAGGTTTGCGATACAAAGGTGAGGCTTTTTCCGCACCCCGCAAAATTTTTTTATATGTTTTCCAACATACTTTTTTGACCACCCGTCGCTAAATTTCCCTTAACTCGCTGATTCTTAGTGCTATTTTAGCTTATTACCCCATATTGTCTAAATAACATTTTTTAACGCTTCCTCGTCGAAATCGCCATTTTACTCGCCATTTCATCCCCAAAATTACAAAAATTATTTGAATTGAGGCGCCTCACGGTTTTCAGTGACGGAATATCTGGGTAAATTCACCAACTTCGCGTTACTTCATCGCAACCTCTAATTTCTTACCCATTATGAAACGTTTTCTTATACTTGCCGCAATGGCCCTATCCCTTGAAGCGTTTGCCCCTAATGCTTCAGCCCAAGGTTTCTTGAAAAAGTTGGGCAAAGCGGCATCCAAACTCGAATCCTCCCTTTCCTCCGACGATAAAAGCAAGGTAAAAAAAGAAGACAACCTCGTGGCTATGCCAGGCGTAACCCTACAAGTAATTGATGTGTACCACGACGGACTGGGCGCCACGGTCGATTTCTCAGTTACCAACACATCCTCCAACGTGTACGACCTTACTTTCAACGGCACCGACGGTCTCGACGCTTGGTCCAAGTCGCAAGCCGTGGGTGGCGACGGCGCCGCCCGATCCTGCTTTGTGAAGCGCATGGGCGACAACGAGTCGATGGATATGATCACCCGATACCGACTCCTCCCCAACACCACCGCCCGCGGATCTTTCAAAATCCAAAACCTGAGCCGCGACGTGACAACGCTTAACGGAATCTCCATCGCTGGTCTTTGGCAAGCCAACGAAGACAACAACAACCACAACTTCCGCTTTACCATTACCAACCCCCTTACCATCACCACCCCGGCAAACACCACCCAACAGAACGTCTATTGCACCCTCCCTTGGCTGCAAGTCACCTACGACAAGGCTGAGCGCCGCGGTGCAAACGTCTTCTTCCACTTCACCATCCAGAACATCGGAAAAGCCCCCATCACCCTGCGCCCCAACCTAGGCTATGTCAAGGACGCCAACGGAAAGGACGACTACACTTTCGGCATGATCCTCAATGGCAAGGAGCTTGGCAACTACGACAACGTAACCTTTGAGCCGGGACAGCCTGTCAAGGGTGCGTTCGCCGTTGCAAACGTCGCCACTACCGTGCCCTCGATGGACGAGGTGGTGTGGATGCTCGAGCGTCCCGAATATTTCATCCAATTACGTTACCCCAAAATCCCTGAAAAATGAAAAAGCATTACATCTTATCGGCAATCACACTGATGGCCAGCACCTTATTGGTCGCTTGCGGCTCCTCGGTTAAAGAAAACCCCGTCCTGGGCAAGGTCCCTGGCTACTACATGGAAAGTTCTCAGTTGCGCAAGGACCTGCGTGAATGGGCCAAAGGACAAAGCGACCCTCAGAAAATCCTCAACCGCGAGGCTGAAGTAAAAGAAAAGCAGCAACAAATCGCCGAGAAAGCCTCCAAGGAAGCCCAGGAATTGTTGAACACGGAAGTACCATTTGAATACACCGCAGCCAACCCCGATTTCGAGGTGATCAAAGTGATCCTGGAAGAATACAACGGTAAGGGGTGCTTTACGGCTCGCGCCTTCGTTCAGGCCGCGCGCGAGATGCAATTAGTGAGATTCCCATCCCAAGTTACCAATCCCGGCCAGGTGCCGCTTGTTGATACCTATATTTATTACGTCTTGCTCACTGCCGATAACACCGGCATCTCCCTGGGACGAATCAACCCGTTCAGCGACCGCCCGGCCCTTGGCGTCAGCGCAAGCAACGTCTTTGACTTCGAGCCGGGCAACGCCATCCAAGCTGGCGAAAACTGCACCCAAATGGGCTCACCGATCGCCCTCAATTGTGAGATGCAGGACCTCACCGACTTCGCCAAAATCAAATTCATCAGCGCCGAAGCCTACAAGTCCCTGGGTAGCCGTTAACCCCGAAACCATCTCCCCTTAATCTAAGGGTTGTGTCAAAATAGCCAGTATACATTTTGACACAACCCTCTTCATCCTTAAAGGAGCTGGAGGGCTTGGGGAAGTAGGGGAGAGTGGGGGTCGAGCCAGTGGATTGAGGGGTCGCGACGAAGCCAGGTGAGTTGCTTTTTGGCGTAGACGCGGGTGTTCTTGCCGATGCGGGCGATTGCCGTGGCGTAATCCATCTCGCCGCGGAAGTAAGCGAACAGTTCCTTGAATCCCACAGTGTTGAGCGAGTTGTAGCGCTCGGCGTTGGGGAAATGCGCGCGAGCCTCCTCGACAAGCCCTTGCGCCACCATGGCGTCGACGCGGCTGTTTATTCTGGCAAACAGCTCCTCGCGAGGCCAGTCGATAGCCATTTTGACGATGGGAAAATCGCGCCGTGAGGCTGGCGCACCGGTGCGTAACTCGGAAGCGGGTCGGCCAGCCTGGAGGCATATCTCGATGGCGTGGATCACGCGGCGAGGGTTGCGCATGTCCACAGTGAGGCACGACGCGGGGTCGAGCCGCCGCAATTCTTCTTGTACGCCTTCCAGCCCCCTTTCGTTATACATATTTAATACATGCGCGCGCACGTCGTCGGAGATCGTGGGCAACGGGTCGATACCCTGGCACACTGCGTCGACGTACATCATCGCCCCGCCGCACATGATCGCCTCCTTGCCGCGACCCCAAATCTCGGGCAACAACCGCAGCACGTCCTGCTCAAACATCGCCGCACTGTAATAGGCGTCCAACGGGAGCATCTCGCACAGGTGATGAGGCACCGCAGCTCGCTCCTCGGGCGTTGGCGCCGCGGTGCCGATGGGGATGTCGCGGTACACCTGGCGGGAGTCGGCGCAAATAATCTCGCCATCGAGCCGCTTGGCGAGCTCGATGGCGAGTGTGGTTTTTCCCGAAGCCGTGGGGCCGGTTACTACTATTAAACGATTGGGCATTATCGTTTTATGGGTTTATCGCCTTAACGCATTAACGCCTTAACGCCTCAACGCCTTAACGCCTTAACGCCTTAACGCCTTAACGCCTTAACGCTGTAATTGGCTAAATGCTAAACGCTAAACGCTAAATGCTAAACAACGCTACTTTTCCTCGGCCACGAGCTTGCAGATTTCGACGATTACGTCGCGGGCTTTCTCCATCGACGGGATGGGCAGGAACTCGTATCGACCGTGGAAGTTGAGGCCTCCGGCAAAGATGTTGGGGCAGGGGAGACCCTTGAACGAGAGCTGGGCGCCATCCGTGCCGCCGCGGATGGGCACCACGATGGGTGTCACGCCCACTTGCGTCATGGCTTTCTCCACGATGTCGATGATGTGCATCACCGGCTCGATCTTCTCGCGCATGTTGAAGTACTGGTCCTTGATCTCGATTGACGCGCAATCGGGGAACTCGTTGTTAATCTTGCGGGTGAGGTGCTCCAGTTCCTTTTTGCGGCGCTCGAAGCGGTCGCGGTCGTGGTCGCGGATTATGTAAGTGAGTACGGTTTCCTCGACGGAGCCTTCGATCGAGATGAGGTGGTAGAAACCTTCGTAGCCCTCGGTGTGCTCGGGGGTTTCCCAGCGGGGAAGCATGATGATAAACTGGTTGGCGATGCGTATCGAGTTGATCATCTTGTGCTTGGCGTAACCGGGGTGTACGTTGCGGCCGCGGAAGCGCACCTTGGCCACGGCGGCGTTGAAGTTCTCGTATTCGAGTTCGCCGATCTCGCCGCCATCCATGGTGTAAGCCCAGTCAGCACCGAAGCGATCCACGTCGAATTTGTGGGCGCCCTGTCCGATCTCCTCATCGGGGTTGAAAGCGATGCGTATTTTGCCGTGCTTGATTTCGGGGTGGTGGATAAGATGGGACACTGCCGAGACGATTTCGGCGATTCCGGCCTTGTCGTCGGCGCCGAGCAGAGTGTTGCCGTCGGTGACGATCAACGCCTGACCAACGTAGTGGCTCAATTCGGGAAACTCGCTGGGTGACAGCACGATGCCTTTCTCGGCATTGAGCACGATGTCGCCGCCATCGTATTTCTCGATGATGCGGGGATTGACGTGGCGTCCGGTCATGTCGGGCGACGTGTCGAGGTGGGCGATGAAACCCACGGTGGGGGTGGGGTAGTCGACGTTGGACGGCAGGGTAGCCATCAGGTACCCGTTGTCGTCGAGGGTAATTTCGCTAAGGCCCAGCTCGCGGAGCTCTTTCTCCAGGTGCTGGGCGAAAATCATTTGCCCGGGGGTCGACGGGGTCATGTTGGTTTCCTCGTCGCTCTGGGTGTCAAATTTCACGTATTGCAAGAAACGGTCTACTATAGGCATGCTATTAAGTATTAAGGTATAAGTATTAGTGTATAAGTTTTTAGTTTTTAGTTGTTAGTTTTTAGTTTTTAGTTGTTAGGATAAACCGGTTGCATTAACAACTAACAACTAACAACTAACAACTGACAACTCATTGATTTACTTCGTAATAGGGGATGTCGACGAGCTTGATGCCGAAGACGAGAGTGGAGTAGGGCTTGATCACTGAGCCGCTGGAGGCGGAGCCGTAGCCGCACTGGTAAGGGATTACCACTTCGCAAGTGTCGCCGCAACGCATGTCCTCCAGGGCGATTGACCATCCCTCTATCACGCCGTTGCACTTCACGCGGTAGATCGAGTCGGCGGGAGAGGTGGAGGTGTAGGATGAGTCGAACGGCTCGTCGGTGTACAGCTTGCCGTAGTATTTCACATCGACGGTGGAGGTGAACAGGGGGGAGAGGTTGCCTTTGGTCAACTCACGGTCGTTGAAGTAGTGGATAAGCACGTAAGCCTCGGGATCCCAAACGGGCACCAGTTTTGTGTAATAGGGGGAGCCGTCGGGGTTTGTGCGGGCTTCTTGTTCGGTGATAAACGCTTCGCCGGCCTCGCGCCAGTCCTTGTAGTCTTTCCAGTTGTCGCTGTCGTCACCGCCGGTGCCGCAGGCACCAAATGCCGCGGCCAGGACGGCCAGCAGGATATATATCGGGAATTTTCGCATTATATAGTTTTCAGTTTTCAGTTTTCAGTGGCGGGCTTAAATCTTTAAATCTTTAAATCTTTAAAGCGTTAATCCATTAACTCTTGCCTCTTGCCTTTTTATTCTTGCCTTTTTACTCTTGCCTTTTTACTCTTGCCTTTTTATTCTTGCCTTTTTACTCTTGCCTTTTTACTCTTGCCTCTTTACTCTTGCCTCTTGCCTTTCTACTCTTGCCTTTCTCGTTAAAATTCCACTTTCGGTGCTTTCTGGGCGCCTTCCTCGGCTTGGAACATAGGCCGCTGGGCGAAACCGAACACGCCGGCGAAGATGCTGGCGGGGAAGCGGCGGATCTTCACGTTGTACTCCTTGACGGCCTCGTTGTAGCGTGTGCGCTCGGTGGTTACGCGGTTTTCGGTACCTTCGAGCTGTGTCTGCAGGTCGAGGAAATTTTGGTTGGCTTTGAGGTCGGGATAAGCTTCCTTGACGGCGTTGACATAGATGTCGAGGGCGCCTTTAAGCTGGCTCTGGGCCTGTTGGAATTGACGGAGGGAAGCCTCGTCGGTGGGGGCTGTCGACTGCTCGGCGGTGACGTCCGAGGCGTTGTTGTAGGCTTGGGTGAGGCCCGCGCGGGCGTTGGTGACTGCCTCGAGGGTCGACGACTCATGCTCGGAGTACCCCTTGACGGTGGCCACAAGGTTGGGTATAAGGTCGGCGCGGCGCTGATACTGGTTTTCAACATTGCCCCAGGCTTGGTTGACGGCCTCGTCGAGGGTGACCATACCGTTGTAGCTCGAGCAGCCTTGGATTCCGAACAACAGGAGCAATATCACGATCACTCCGCCTACTATCCATGAAGTTTTCATCGTTATTTCTTTGGGTTTCTTAAATAATGTGGCAAAATTACTATATTTTCATCAATTCACCAATAACCCAGGCCCCCCTTAAACTTTTTTCATAAACATTGCCCCAACAACTAACAACTAACAACTAACAACTCATAACTTTTTAGTACCTTCGCGGAAAATTAATTAAGCTTCATCTCATGGCTACTTTAACAAAAACCGATTTCAATTTTCCCGGACAGCAAAGCGTGTACCACGGCAAGGTGCGCGACGTGTACGACATCAATGACGACCTTCTGGTGATGGTCGCCACCGACCGTATTTCGGCTTTCGATGTCGTGCTACCCGAGGGAATCCCCTATAAGGGTCAAGTGCTCAATCAGATAGCCGCGCAATTCCTAGACGCTACCGCCGATATCGTTCCCAACTGGAAAATAGCCACCCCCGATCCTATGGTCACTGTGGGCTTGAAGTGCGAGGGTTTCCGCGTGGAGATGATTATCCGCGGTTACCTCACTGGCAGCGCATGGCGCGAGTACAAGGCCGGATGCCGCGAGTTGTGCGGCGTGAAGCTCCCCGACGGCATGCGGGAGAACGAGCGCTTCCCCGAGCCTATCATCACCCCCACCACCAAGGCCGACGCTGGTCACGACGAGAATATCTCCAAGGAGGAGATTATCGCCCAGGGCATCGTTGACGCTCACGACTACGAGGTGATGGAGCAGTACACACGCGCGCTGTTCCGTCGCGGATCGGAGATGGCCGCCGACAAGGGGCTGATCCTGGTGGACACCAAATATGAGTTTGGCAAACGCGACGGCAAGGTGATCCTTATCGACGAGATCCACACCCCTGACTCCTCGCGTTACTTCTATGCCGACGGCTATCAGGAGCGTTTCGAGAAGGGCGAGCCCCAGCGCCAGTTGAGCAAGGAGTTTGTGCGCCAATGGCTTATCGACCACGATTTTATGGGTAAGGCAGGCCAGAAGGTGCCTGAGATGACCCCGGAGTTTGTCAACTCGGTTTCCGACCGTTACATCGAGCTTTACGAGCATATCACGGGCCGCAAATTTGAGAAGGCACCCGAGACCGACATTGCAGGCCGCATCGCCAAGAACGTGCTCGACTGCCTGGCAAGTTTGAAGTAATTAGTAGTTTGAAGTCATTAGTAGCTTTGAGTGGTTTCGCCTCTCGGGCTAAATGCTAAACGCTAAATGCTAAATGCTGAATCCATAACCCCTTACGAAGACCAGCGCGGAAAGGGAGAGCAAGTGAGGGAGATGTTTGACAGCATCGCCCCCGTCTACGACTTCATGAATCGCGCGATGACCATGGGCGTCGACCGCCTGTGGCGCCGCGCGACTGTCAATGAGGTCGCCCGACGCTCCCCCCGGAAGGTGCTCGATGTCGCTACCGGCACCGCCGACCTCGCTATCGCCTTGGCGCGCAAGACCCAGGGGGCTAGCGTGTTGGGTGTCGATCTCTCGGAAGGCATGGTGGAGATTGGGCGTAAGAAGGTGGAGAAGGCGGGGCTTAGCGACCGAGTGACCTTGGAAGTGGCCGATTGCCTTGCGCTTCCCCTTGACGACGCCTCGGTTGACTGCGTGACAGTGGCCTTCGGCGTGCGTAATTTTGAGAGACTGCTCGACGGCTACCGCGAGATTTACCGCGTGTTGCGCCCGGGCGGAGCGCTGATGGTGCTGGAGCTGTCAACCCCCCAGGGCAAGCTTACGAAAGCGTGTTACGACCTCTACACCAAGCATTTAATCCCGTTGGCGGGACGCATTATTTCCCGCGACCGACGAGCCTACTCTTACCTCCCAGCGAGCATCGCCGCGTGTCCCCAGCGAGGCGACATGACGGCGCTGATGAAGGAGGCGGGATTCGCGCAGGCGAGCTGGAGGTCGTTCTCCTTCGGGGCTTGCTGCTTGTACATCGCAACAAAATAACTCGGAAATCCCGGAAATCCCGGGAATCCCGAAATTCTCGATAATAAAACACAGAAGTGAGATGCATCCCATAGAAGAGGCGCTTAGCGAGAAGATTTTGGTGCTGGATGGCGCCATGGGCACAATGATTCAAGCCCGGGGGCTCGTCGAGGAGGATTTCCGCGGCGAGCGTTGGTCTAATCACCCCGTGGAGTTGAAGGGATGCAACGACTTGCTGTGCGTCACTCGCCCTGACGTGATCGCCGATATCCATCGCCAATATATCAATGTCGGTGCCGATATCATCACAGCTAACTCCTTTAACGCCAACGCTATATCCCTGGAGGAATATGGACTGGCCAACCAAGTGTCGCTGATAGCGCGCACAGCCGCTGAGGTGGCGCGCCTCGAGGCCGACGAGGCAATGCGCCTCGAGCCGGGACGTAAGATATGGGTGGCGGGTAGCGTGGGACCCACGAGCAAATCGCTCTCTATGGCCCAGGGCTTGGACGAAGGCGGTGCTCCCACAACTTTCGACCTCCTACATAACACCTATAAGGAGCAAATTGCCGCGCTTGTGGAGGGTGGGGTAGACATTATCTTGGTAGAGACTATTTTCGACTCCCTGAACGCCAAGGCTGCTATCTTAGCCGCTAAGGAGGTGGCACCGCAAGTGCCTATAATCCTGTCGGTTACATTGACTGAAAGTGGACGTACGCTGGCTGGTCAGACTCTCGAGGCGTTTGCTGTGACAATCGCGCATGCCCAGCCGTTGGCCCTGTCGCTCAACTGCGGTTTCGGTGTGGAGGGGATGGTGCCTCACGTCGATGAGGCGCAACCGTGGCCTTTCCGATTGGCGATTTACCCCAATGCGGGATTGCCCAACCGCTTCGGACAATATGACGAGACCCCGGAGATGATGGTCGAGCAGATCGAGCCGTTGCTTGCCGCTGGCAAATTGAACATCGTGGGAGGGTGCTGCGGTACCACGCCCGATCATATCCGACTGATTGCCCAAGCCGCCGCTAAATACAGGCCTCGACAGGTGCCTGAGCGTCGCTCGGCGTTGTATCTGGCTGGTCTAGAGGCGAAAACGGTTGACAGCGACTCGCTGTTTGTCAACGTGGGCGAGCGGTGCAACGTGGCTGGCAGCCGCAAGTTCCTCCGCTTGATTAAGGAGGGAAGCACCGCAGAGGCACTGGAAATCGCCCGAAAGCAGGTAGAGGCTGGTGCTCAGGTGGTTGACGTGAATATGGATGACGCGATGCTCGACTCCACTGAGCAGATGACATCGTTTCTGTCGGCCATCGGCATGGATCCCGACGTGGCCCGCGTGCCGGTGATGATCGACTCCAGTCACTGGCCCACGATCGTCGAAGGGCTCAAGCGCGTGCAGGGTCGCCCGATTGTCAACTCCATCTCGCTTAAGGAAGGCCCGGAGAAGATGCTTGATAAGGCTCGGGTAATCAGGAATTTAGGTGCCGCGACGGTAGTGATGGCGTTTGACGAGAAGGGACAGGCCGACACCTTCGAGCGAAAAATCGAGGTGTGCGAGCGCGCCTATCGCTTGTTGGTCGATGACGGTTTTCCCGCCGATGATATCATCTTCGATCCCAACGTGTTAGCTGTCGCCACGGGTATGCCTGAGCATAACAACTACGCCCGTGATTTCCTGCGTGCCGTTGAATGGATTAAAAAGAATTTGCCAGGAGCGCGCGTGAGCGGGGGATTGAGCAACCTATCTTTCTCATTACGAGGTAATAACTACGCTCGCGAGGCGATGCACTCGGTGTTCCTCTCACATGCCATACCCTTGGGTATGGACATGGCGATTGTCAATGCCGGCGCCCTGATACCCGTCGACGACATCCCAGCCGACCTACGCGAGGCTATCGACGACGTGTTGCTGAATCGTCGAGATGACGCTACCGACCGTCTAATCGCCTTAGCCACAGAGATTAAGGAGAAAATGGACGCTGAGAAAGGTCAGGGGAAGAAACCAGCTGAACCTGAGGACGTTGCCGCTGATCCCGGCGCTCGCGTGGCGATGATGTTGCGTCGTGGGCAAGCCGAGGGGATAGAGGAGCCTTTGCGCTTGGCACTCAGCGAGTTGGGCTCGGCCATGAAAGTTATCGACGGACCGTTGATGGACGGAATGAACGAGGTCGGCCGCTTGTTCGGCGAAGGCAAAATGTTTCTCCCTCAGGTAGTTAAGAGCGCCCACGCTATGAAACGTGCTGTGGCGTTCCTAACTCCTTATATCGAGCAGGAAAAAGCTCAGTCGGGCAGTTCGTCGACCGCGGGTAAAGTGGTGATAGCCACCGTGAAAGGCGATGTACACGACATCGGCAAGAACATCGTCAACGTGATTATGAATTGCAACGGCTTTGAGATGGCCGACATGGGCGTGATGGTGCCGGGTGAGTCGATTGTCGACAAAGCCCAGCAGGAAAACGCTGATTTTGTGGCTCTTAGCGGGTTGATAACGCCGTCGCTGGAAGAGATGTGCAATGTGGCCCGATTGATGGAGCGTCGCGGGATGCGTATCCCGCTGTTGATTGGCGGGGCCACCACGTCGGCCCTTCACACGGCCGTTAAAATCGCCCCATGTTACGGAGGACCAGTGATTTACACTCGTGATGCGGCCATGTTGCCGGTGATCGCCAAGAAAATTTCCAACCCCGACACGCGCGAGGATGTCCTGGCCGAGAATGCAGCCAAGCAGGAGTCGCTGCGACGCTCCCACGAGGTAGAGCAGTCGCTGCTCCCCTTAGCCGAGGCGCGTCGTCGCGCACCGCATTTTGAGCATCACCCCGAACGGTACAAGCCTAAAAACTTGGGACAGTTTGACATAGAGATTCCTCTCGACGAGGCACGCGCGTTGATCAATTGGCGCCCGTTCTTCGCCACATGGAAATTGGATGCGTCGATGGCGCAAGTAGCTCAGATTCAGGGTTGTGACCATTGCCGGGCGCAATGGCTTGCGGCCACTCCTCAGGAGAATCGCGCCCAGGCAGCCGAAGCTATGCAGTTGTGGAAAGAAGCCAATCGCCTGCTCGACGAGTTGCCTCGGCAAGGAGTTGTGCTTAGAGGGCGAGTTGTCATCGCGCGGGCCGGTTCGGAAGGCGATGATATTGTCTATGAGGTTGATGGTGAGCGATATATGATCCCCACTCTAAGGCAGCAAGAGCCGGCCGATGGAGCGCCACGATTGGCGTTGAGCGATTTCTTGGCGCCGGTTACGGCCGCTGAGGGCAGCGACCAATCCCAGGGGGCGTTGCCCGACTATTTAGGGCTTTTTGTGGTGACCACTGGCGAAGAGTTGGCTAAGGCGGTGAATAATCTAAGGGAGCGCGGCGATGATTACAAAGCACTCCTGTATCAGAGTGTTGCCGATCGATTGGCTGAGGCGGCTACCGAGTGGCTCCACTATCACGTTCGTCACCATTTATGGGGCTATGCCGATGAGAATGAGCCGATTAACCGCGACAACTTGTTGCGCCAGTATTATCAAGGAATACGTCCAGCCATCGGTTATCCGTCGCTCCCTGACCAGTCATTGATTTTTGTAACTGACAAAACGCTGAAATACAGCGAATTAGGGATAAAGGTGACTGAAAACGGCGCCATGTGGCCCACGGCCTCGACCACCGGCCTGTTTATCGCCCATCCCGATTCCAAGTATCACTATCTCGGGTCCATAGCTCCTGACCAGCGCCGCGACTACGCCCGTCGCCGCCACCTCCCGCTCGACACCCTCAGCCGCTTCCTCCCGTAATCGTTATTTGCGGCGGTGGTCCTTCTGGTCGATGGTGGCGCCGACGCTGTCGATCTCGATGGCGAAGTTGCGCTGCTGCTGGTAGGTGGTGCTGATTTCGCAGAGACGCTTCTCGCTGATGTCAAGCTCCTCGCGCAGGAATTTCAACAAATCGGTGCGCTCCTCCAGCATTATCTCCAATGAGGCGAGATACGACTTCTGGCGTAGAATAAACAGTTTCACGCGCGGGTCGGCGAGCCATTGGTGGGTCATATCCATTACGCTCGGGTAATCGTATTTCCATTTCTCGGTCGACAGCTCGTAGAAAATTTGCTCTAATTGGGCCTGGCACTTGTCGATAGTTTTCCACATCACATCCTCGTATTCCACGGCTTTCCCCATGGCCTCCATGGCAGCGGGGTTGTCGACGGTCTGCCAAAAGTCGAACGATTGGCTGTACAGCCCGTTGACGGGCTGGCGCAGGTCGGTGTCGGTAATCTCGTAGGACATGACCATGTAGAAGAGTTTGCACGTCTCCTCCTGCAATGAGTCCACCTCGTCCTGGTGCATAACGACGTTGATCACCGAGTCGTTGAACAACATGTCGTGATAGCCGCCGGCCAGGCGGTAATTGTTGTCGTGCATCATGAGCAGGGCCATCTCGAGGGCGCGGCGTTGCTTGGCTTCCTTGGCGTTGGTCTGGAGCCATGTATTGGTGCCGAGGGTGAGGATAATGCCCATCACGGTGGCGACGAAAGCGCTCGACCATCTGGCCCACCACGCGCGGCAACCTTTGCTGGTGAGGTAAGCCCGTATATGGCTGAAAGTAGGGAAATTCATGTGATAATCGTGCTTGGTTTATAGCGCGAAGATAGCGCGAATTTGCTAAACTTGCAATGTGTCGACCCGGGGACGGGTCGACTTCCATCCTGTTGATGGGGAACCTGTCGAATGGATTTGGTTAAAATAAGTGAAAATGGTAAATAAACTGAAATATTGAGTAATTTTGTTACTTGTAACCAATACACCAAAACACTTCACATTTATGAATGACTTGAAAAAATATTTCGCTGAGGGCATCGGCACGATGTTCCTCGTGTTGCTTGCCTGCGGTAGCGCGGTATTGGCCGGTCCCGTGATCGGCGGTTACGGCATCGGCGTGTGTTTCGGCCTGGTGCTCATCTGCTTGTGCTATTGCATCGGCAACATTTCGGGTTGCCACGTCAATCCCGCCGTATCGTTCGGCGTATGGCTCAACGGCGGCATGTCGTTGAAGGACATGATCTGCTACTGGATTTTCCAGATCGCTGGCGCGTCGGCTGGCGCTGTGCTGCTCTACTGCTTCTGGTGCCTGGGTGGCGCTGGCGCGGTTGACACGTTCAACTTCGGCGGTGTTACCGTCAACAACGGCGAGATCACCGGCATCTTGGCCGCCAACGTGCTCCAGCCCGGGGCAACTGGTGGCTTGGCACTGTTAATGGAGGGCTTGTTGACCTTCTTCTTCGTGTTCACCATCCTCGGCGCTACCGACAAGGAACTTGGCTTCGGCAAATTCGCCGGTTTGGCTATCGGTATCGCTCTTGGCCTTGTCAACATCGTGGGTATCCCCGTTGACAACTGCTCGGTTAACCCCGCGCGTTCGTTCGGTCCCGCCCTGTTCTCGCCGCACGCTTGGGGCGACTACTGGATCATGATCGTCGGCCCATTGGCTGGCGCGTTGATCGCCGTTGTGGCTTGGAAGGCCGTGAAGATCGCCGTCCAGCACCACAATAAGTAGGATGTCCTGCCGTGTCGGCAGGACGGTTAGAAAGGATGTCCTGCCGTGTCGGCAGGACGGTTAGAAGGGATGTCCTGCCGTGTCGGCAGGACAGAAGGTCTGTCGGGCCGACACGGCCCGACGTCCTACTTAGCCACGGCCCGACGTCCTACTTAACCATGTCCCTTTCCAACCTACAAAACGTCTACACGGAGCAGAACCGCGCGGTTTTGCTCCGTGTTATTTTGTTAGTATCTGGTAATTAACTACCTTTGCGACATGAAGCTACGCCTCTATCGTCACCTACCGATATTCCTGCTGCTGATGGCCCTGGCCGGTTGCGGTGGGAAGCCTGCGCAGGCTTTCGAGGGGGCGGAGATTGAACTGGAGGATGTGATTGAGGAGGCGATAACGGTGGTCGAGGAGGAGATACCTCCCGTGCCGCGCGACACCGAGGGGATGCTACGATGGATGAGCGAGTCGAAGGACAGCGCCGAGTTCGCCCAAGGCATCCTCCCTCGCATGGCCCGCGAGCAACCCGAATATTGCTACACGGCTCTCACATCGCCCCATCCGCGGTTTATTGTGGTCGACAAGCGACGCATGCGAGTGTTGCTGTTTACCCGCACGGGTATCCTCCTCAACCAGTATAAGATGGCGTGCGGGCGCAAGTACGGCACCAAGCAGGAGAAAGGCGATTGCCGCACGCCCGAGGGGTTGCTATCGGTGAAGGGTGTGTACGACTCCACCGACTGGCTGTACACCGACGACGAGGGGTACACGTCGCCCGTCAAGGGTCAGTTCGGGCCGCGGTTTATACGCTTGCAGACGATTAAGGGCCGTTGGCTTCCCGTGGGCATCCATGGCACGTGCGCTCCGTGGAGCTTAGGCAACCGCTCCAGCCACGGGTGTATCCGCATCCATAACGACAGCATCGTGAAATTGGCCGAACTCGTTGACTCGGGCATGCTGGTGATTGTCAACCCCGGTCGCCGCGACATGATAGAGAACGTGATTGCCGGTCGCGACATCCCCGCCATTGTCACCGACGACTCCCCCGTGATCACCCTCAAGGAATCGGAGATCGAGGCCGCGCGCCCCGTCGACACCCTCGTTAATTTGGAAGTCGAGCCGTGCCGGTCCGACACTCTCGTTAAATTGGAAGTTGAGCCATGCCGGCCCGACACTCTCGTTAAATTGGAAGTCGAGCCGTGCCGGCTCGACACTCTCCACGCCTATTAGATGAAGATTTTCTGCAAATATAAAATGTGATTTTAGGATTTGCAAATGTCGCGCCAGGGGGTAATGTTACCTTCTGAGGCCTTCATTGTGATTTCTCCGTCGTATAGCACCGAACAAGCGCCAGGGAGGTCGCCACTGATTTTCTGCCATTTTATAAGATTGGCAAGAAATGATTTATTGGGAGTTTGTCCCGATTTGATTTCGTATATACTCCGTTGTTCACCTGTGCAATCCACTACGTCCACCTCGTTGCCTGTGGAATCGCGCCAAAAGGAGAGATTGGGATTCTCTCCTTGGTTGAGGTGGTTCTTAAGTATCTGATTTATCACAAAATTCTCGAATAATGGTCCTCGTAGGTAAAAAGTAGCAAGTTGGGTGGGGGAGGATAATTCCAAAAGCGAGCAAGCCACTCCGGTGTCATAAAAATACAGTTTGGGACTTTTCATTTGCCGCTTGGTGAAATTGTTAAAGAAGGGCCTAAGCAGATAAATAATATAGCTGCTTTCCAGCACCGATAGCCACGCGTCGATTGTGGGAGCGGTGACTCCTACTTCGATGGCGAGCGATGCTTTGTTTAGAAGTTGACCGATGCGTCCGGCTAAGAGCTTCAGAAATTTTATAAAAGCGTCAATGTTGGTGATATCGATTAGCTGTCGGATATCACGTTCAAGATACGTTTGAATATAAGCAGGGTAATAGTCGGTAGGGGGGATCTCCTTGGCGTAAATGCGAGGATAGCCTCCATAAAAAATTTGCGTGTTGGTGTCAGAGCGCTCGATGCTGTTTTTCTCCAACTCGCTATATGACATTGGCAGGAGGGTAGCCAACCCCGTGCGGCCAGCCAAAGATTGGTCGATTGATTGTTTCAACGCATTAGTGTGAGAGCCGGTTAGGATATACATTCCTTCGCGGTTGGCATTGTCGCAATGGGTTTGCAGATAAGATAGTAGCGAGGGTACCCGTTGCACCTCGTCGATGATGGTGCGGTCGGGGAAAGTGGAGATAAATCCCCGGGGATCATCTTGGGCAAAAGCCCTCATGTCCAAATCCTCTAACGACACTTTCTTGTAGTCGGGGAAAGCCATCCGGGCCAATGTCGATTTACCCGATTTTCGGGGCCCAATAATGGTGACAAACGGGAATTTGGAGGCCAGGTACTGCACTCTCGGTGTTAACTCTCGTGTAAACAGCTCCATTTCACACAATTTTTATGCAAATATAAAATGCGATTTTATGATTTGCAAATTTTCCAAGGAGAAAATTTAGAAAATCCGCGAGGCTTTCGCCACATTATCGATCCTCTAACTCAAGTTTCGCAAGTTATCCAAGAAACCACGAACACTAATGAGCACCAATTTGTTAGCATGGATTCTAATGAATTTTTAGAGAGTTTACGCTCTTAATTTACACTAATGTTGATAGCGTTTCATAATGCAAATTTTACTCTATGGCCACTACATAGGTTGTTGAGGTGCCCGCGACGGTAAAATAGCCGAAAGCGCCTTCGACATTGCCGTGGAGCTGGGAGGTGGCGCTGTAGAAGAGACCGCCTCCAAAGCTCACGCGGTCGAGATATGAGGTCCAGTAGTCGTAGGCTTGGTCGTTGATATGGGCCAATGTCACTTGTACCAGAGAGTTGCGGGGGAAATTGGGTTCGAAGCGTGAAGTGTCGACCTGTTGCTTGCCGCGATACACCGCCGCAGTGACCTCATCAAGCCCAGGAGCTGCCTGTAACGTGCCCATAAACGCCGGGTATCTGCGATCATCCAACCCCAGCACCTGCGTTAGCAGCATGAACTGGGAGGGGGCGGTAAACCCCTGCGTTGAAAAGGCGATGGTGGCTGTGCACATAGTGTCGCTACCCTCCATCGGCTTGAATTCCACGCTCTTTATGGGCGCTGGCTCGGGCATCACCGCCGAAGCCCGTGCCTCCAAGCCGTGGTATTCGACGGTGAGGGTGTAACGTTTGCCAGGAACCCCTCGCATATAGTAGGACCGGTAGCTGAAAGGGGGAAACACTGTGTTGTCGACGGCGCCGGTAAGCATCACCGTGGTGTCGCCGTCGCTCAGGCTCACCTTGGCCCAGCGTATCACGTGTGAGGCCAAATCGTGGTCGTCGCTCGTGGGGTCGATAGGGGTTGACACAATCACACAAGGGAAGTCGTCGGTGTAAATCCATCCTTCAATCACCAGCGGCTCGTCTTGGTAGGAGTCGTCGTCAACATCGCAGGCCCACATCACAAGGCTCAGGGCAATGGCGTAAATCAAAAAACACTTTTTCATAGCACAAAAGTATAGCTCAGCGACGGCATGAAGCGGAAGAGCGACGACGTCTGCTTGAGGTTGAATTCCATAGTCTCCTCCGATACCGTGTAGTGTTGTATTTCCACGTTTCGCCGGCCGTAGACGTTGATTATGGAAAAGTTGATAAACTGTGTGGCCTTGCGATGGCCTATGCGCAGGGGCGTCAGATGCCAAGTGGCCGACAAGTCGAGTCGATGGTAGGCAGGGAGGCGGTCGGAGTTGCGCGCGCCATAGTCGGCGATGATATTTCCGGCCAAGAAATAGATGGTTCTTACGGGTGTCACCGGGCGCCCCGACGCATAGCTGAAATGGGCTGCCACATCTACCGCTCGGCTTATGCGATACCCGGCGGTCAATTTCAATTGGTGCATCGGCTCATGAGTTGCCGGTAGGTAGCGATGGGGCGATTCGGGAAACTTGCGCCGACATATCCCCAATGAATACGAAGCCCACCCTGAGAAGGGTCCCCACAACCCGCGGAGCATCACGTTGGCACCCACGTTGTAACCGTTGGATGCCACGATGTAGTCGCCGGCGTAGTAGCCATATTGTAGCATTTGTAATATCTCACCATCGTACTCGGCGTCGTGCCACACGCGCTTGCCGTAGACGCTCACCGAGGGCTGCAATGCCCCCGACCATAGGGGATGGCTCCACTGTGCCGTGAGTCCGGCCGCGCGTTGCGGTTTCAATTGGCCTACAGCCGGATACCAGAAGTTGCTGGCCATACCAATTTGGCTGAAACCTACTTGATGCATAGGCTGCGTGGCGGTTTGGGCGGTGAAGGATAAATTAGAGCCGCCGAGGTGCATCTCCCACGTCAGCGACGGGTCGGCCAGCAACCGGGAAGTGCCGCCGGCCCCATATAACGCCATGCGCACCGAGGCGTCGAGGATGCCATGGGCTATGTTCTTACGCCAGCGCGCCGCGCCCATGCCCCAAGTGGTATGAATCGTGGCCGCATAGCTGGTGGCGAGGGCCATAGTGCCCGAGCCTTCCAACGTTTGTGGTCGGAATCGCGACAGTTCCACTCTCGCGCCGAAGCTCCATGGCGAGGCGGTGGTAACCTCGGCCGAGGCACCCCATTGCAGCGTTGATGCAGGGAAACCGAGGGCAAAATGCGGCATCTCGAGCGACAGACGGTCGCCAAAATGGCTCACAAAAGCCGTTAGCGAAACCTCGGCAGCATTATACCTGCGCCACCACGAGAGGCTACCGGCGTTGTTGCGCCAGCGCAGACGCGTGTCAAGCCCGTAATTGGAGTCGATAAACTTTAAGCGGTCGTTGGAGCCAAGCCAGTTGGCCTTGACGCGCGTCAGCGTGTCGGGTTGCCAGTTGACTGTGATGTCAGTATCGGTTAGGCCGTAGCGTAGACTGGTATCGTCGGTGTCAAACAGCCACCCATACAGGGTGTTGATATAGCTCGAGCGCACCGAGGCGGCCACGCTCAGCCGCGAGGTCACGGGAGCCTGCAGGGTAAGGCTCGAGGCCAACATGCCCACCTCAACGGTTGCTTTGGCCTGAGGCGGTATCGCAGCCACAGATGTTACCTCAACAATGCCGCCGGTGAACGCCGGTGAGCTTAACGGGCGTTGGCCACGCCACATCGTCACGTCTTTGATATGCGGGGTGTTAAAGGTAGAGAAAATGCCTCCGAAATGATAGGGGAACAACACCGGCGCGCCGTCGAAGGTATAACCTGTTTCGCCAAAAGATGAGCCATCGATGCTTACCCCCGAGGAGTAGTCGCTCTGCGCGCTCACTCCAGGGAGCATCATCAGCGTCTTTATGGCATCGGCCTCGCCAAGAGTGCGCATACCCTGCAGTAGACCCTGCGATGACAGGGTGACCCGCCCGGTGGTGGCGTCGTAGCGCACTCCCTGCCGCGGCCCCGAGGTGGTGACTTGCACCTCGCGAAGCTGCCGCGCGAGGGAGTCGGCCGGCTCGGCAGCGCAAATAGGGGAAGGGGATAATGCTACACAGAGAGCCGCACACGTGGCCCTGAGAAATGTCAGCATCGGCGTGTGCGGCATAAGAATTTCTATTGGATACAATTATTATTTGAAAGCGTTTTCGTAGCTGTTGCGCACGCTCTCGAAGAGATCCTCAACAGAGCCGAAACGGGCGCGGTTGAAGTAGGTGTCGAATGCGATGGGCGACGATGAGGTGGCCAAACACAATGTGGGACGCACGCTCCACTCTTGATTGTTGCCCCATGCCCACGACTGGTAGGCCTCCCAGCCCAGAGTGCCGCGCTCTTTGCTCGAGCCGTTAAAGGTCATCGAAGCCGAGCAAGCGTTGGCGATCTTGGTGGCCGCGCTCTTAGCCTCGCGCTCGGGGTAGCTGTAGTCCCAGGTGTCCCAATAGCCTTCGTCGAGCACGTCGAAGAAGTTGTAGGGGTTGGAAATTTTGCCGGTTACGATGATGTTGCCAATGATGTTGACAGTAGCTTCGCCGCTCTTGAGCATCTGTTGGGCGATAGCGGGCATGCCGTCTTCGGCCACGTCAACCCAAGTGTCATACGAGCAGAGGTGCTGGCCGTTGATGGTGCCTTTGCCTGTTACAACAACCTCGTCGTTAACATAGAGGGTTACCGATACAGTGCCGGAGGTGTTGGTGCAACTTGCCACCTCGGCAAGATGCAGGTTGGAGGCCTTGATGTCGGTGTTGACGTTGGCGTGACTGTCGATTGTCACGTCGCTGTCCACCACCACGGTGACAAGGGTGGTGTTGCCTTGCTTAGCGGTGAGAGTAAGAGTCTTAGGCACAGTCACTTTGTAATTGTCACCGTCGGCCCTGAAGGAATTGGTCCAGGTGCTCGATTGGCCGGCCACGCGAATCTCGCAAGCCACGCCGCTACTGTTGTTGAACTGGAACACCACGTCGTCGCTGTCGCTGCTCTTCACCCATTCGCGGTAGCGCGAATTTGGGATGTACACGCCGCTGAAGCGCGACAGGGCTATGGTGTAGCTCTTGGCGCGTGAGGCCAGGTTGAAGTATGCGCCCGAGCGCAGAGCCTGGGCCAAGGCGTGAGCGGCACGATTGGCGTCATCTGAGGCGGCATCATCCCATTCTTCGGGCATGTCGTAATCGCCGTAGAGGTCGTCGAGATCATTAAAGAAATTGATCACGCTCTTTTGGTCGTTGGGGTTGAAGAGGTTGAGCACCTTGGTGGCCGTTTGAGAGATCCACTGGTCTTCGGTGGTGGTGGTTTCATCGTAGACCGTGCTACCGTTCACGTCCTCAGGATCGGGCGTGGGATCGTTTTTGTCATCATCGTCGCTACAAGCAGTAAGCGATACAGCCACAGTCAAGGCAAGCATCAGCTTCCATAGTTTTTTCATCGTTGTAAAGTTTTATTTGTGTGATATTAAAAATGTGGGTTCAATAAACTAATGGTGTACTTCATTAGTGTCTCTTAAATTTTGTAAAATTTGTTTTTAATCCATTGATATTCAAGCTGCCCTAATTAAAAAGGCTTGTCGCACATTTGAAATGCTTAATTTTGTGGGCATTTTCGTAACAAGCTGATTATGAACCAAGGACGCTATATCTTTTCTCAAATGACTGATTTCCTGCCCAAACAATGGTTTCATGGTTGGGGAAAATGATTGTATTCGGGGACGGCAGGTGGATGATTAGCACAGGGCCGTCCCCGAATAAATGAAGCAATAGTGTGGAATTGTTATCGCGAGCCCTCGAAGGTGGTCATGGTGCCTCCCTTGTTGGTGAAGCTTACGAAGAGGGTCTTGCCCGAGATGGTCATGCTCACGTTGGTGTAGGACGAAGAGGTGAGGGTGTAGATCTTTGACGAGCTGTTGTAGGAAACGTTGAATTTTACGCTTTCGCCAAAGAAATCGGCGTAAACCGATACAACCGTGTCGGTGACGCGGGAGATGGTAACGGTGTAGGTGTCGTCGATTACGTAGCCGCCTGATGAGAGAGTGCCGGCGTAGGTGCCGGTGATTTTTGTGGCGAGGTCTTCCGACACGGAATCATCGTTGTCATCGCCGCCGCAAGCGGTGAATGAGATTGCCATTGCCAGCACCATAACCAAGGATGCCAAGTACTTAAGGGAATTTTTCAACATAGTGTGTATGAATTGGTTGTGTGGCCCGCCAAACTCCCCAAACGGGCCGAAAAAACGAAAGGCGCAGGAGTCTGTACTTCACTTATCCCGGTTCCAGGCCTTCGCATTGCCTACCTATCGAGATAAGCAACTCAGCTGCCCGCGCCCGGATGTATGTACATGTCCTACGCTTGCTGGCCGAAGCCTTCCCTTGGCAGATGAACCAAGGGATGCGACGGCTGCTCGCCGGATATGAATCATCCACGAGGGTGCTTACATTGCTTGGGATCTCCGATAGGTTACAAAAGTTGCGAAGTTTTGGAACCGAAGAACCGCGCGTGTAAACGCCTTAATAAATGTATATGCGTTGAATAACGCTACAACCCCGCCTCCTTCTCTAAGGCAGCTGAGTTGTGGCGCAAAGTTAAATATTTTTTGCTATCGTTACAAATTTTAGCGAAAATTTCCAACGTTTTCTATTAATTCCCTGCGTGCACGCGGAGGTTGTGGTGGATTCACGATTGACTTGCGGCTCCCTCTCAGCGCTTGGGTTTTCGCTGATGATGATTGTTTCACGCAGAGGGACACGAACCGACTTCCTTACGAAGCGGCTTCGGTTCCGTAGGGCTCGGCGGGCTCCTCCACTATGTCGGGGCCATTCTCTCGACGCTTGCGTTTTACCGTGTGTCGGAGCTTGGCCACGATGAAGTTGAGCTCGATGGTGGTTTCGGTTTCATCGGCCCTCAGGTCGGGTAATACGATGTCGGAGAGGATTTCCGAGAAGTGGGTCATTTGCTTGGTTTTCTGCTCCTCGTCGCGCTCATTGTGGAGATTGATGAGTGTGCGCTGGAGATCCTTGACCGCTGCGAATGTCTCGATGATTTCAATCGTGGCTTGGGTTGCCCTTGGGCTTTTGAGGATCGTTGCGAGCATGTAGAGGCCCTTCTCGGTAAATATTTTGGGGATGTATCTCGTGCCTCCATGCGAGTAACTTGAGGTCAAAAATTTTGACCTCAAGTTTGTAACCTCCTGAGGCGTAGGTTCTAAAACATACCCCTTTGGAAATTTATCAGGGTTGTTTCTGACGGCTTGATTGATTTGTTTTGTTTCCACTCCGTAGATCGCGGCTACGTCGCGGTCGAGCAATACGGGCTGGTCGCGCACTATGATTATACGCTCGCGAATGCTGCTAAGGGATTGTAGAGATTTGTTATCCATGGTTCACATCTTTATGCGTTGCAAAGATAATATTTCTTAGGAGAAAAATCAAATTGTTGGGGAGGCGCGGGACCACTTCTTAGGTCGGTTGATGGGCGCCGAACGGCGGCCAACCTAGATGGCCCACTAAAAGGCTGTCAAAGGTCGGCCCCCTAGAGGCGGGAGAGGTCGAGGCGGATTTGGGCTTGGAGGGCGGCGAGGGTGGGGAAGCGGCGCTCGGGACGGAGGCGGCGCAGGAAGTCGACGCGGAGTGTGCGGCCATAGAGATCGCCTTGGTAATCAGGGATATGAGCCTCGATGGAGAGTCGGGGATGGGCATCGGAGTCAACCGTGGGTCGGTAGCCGACGTTGACCAGCGCGCGGCGGGGGATGGTTTCGCCCTCGATTGTCACCTGGGCGGCGTAGACTCCGGTGGCGGGAATGGCCATGGTTGGCTCGAGAGGCACGATGTTGGCGGTGGGGAAGCCGATGGTGCGCCCCAGGGCTTGGCCGTGGGTGACAGTGCCGGAGAGGGAGTAGGGTCGCCCCAGTAATTCAGCGGCTACGTCGGCCTTGCCCTCCGAGAGGAGCGCGCGGACGGCCGAGGAACTGACCGGCAACTGTCCCTCGGGACGATACTCAGGGGCTTGAATCAGCTCAATGCCAAGACTTTGCGCCACGTCGCGATACTGGTTGATAGTTGTCAGGCGGTCGCTGCCGAAATTGTGGTTGTAACCCATCAGCAGAGCCTTAACTCCGTATTGCTCAGCGAGATACTGGAGAAATTGCTTGGCCGTGAGGGCGCGTAGCGCCTCGTCGAAGGGAAGGACGAGGAGTTCCATGCCGTCGGCCTCGATCATCGAGCGTTTGCGGTGAAGCTCAAGGAGTTGCGGGGGCACGCGCTCAGGAGCGATTACCGATAGCGGATGTCGGTCGAATGTCACGACGAGGGGACGCAAGCCTCGTTTCAGCCCTTCGGCGCGAAGCATCGACAACAGGAACCGATGCCCGCGGTGCAGACCGTCAAAAGTGCCGATAACCGCTATTCGCCTGTCCATCAGAGCTTTCTGATTAAGGTTAAGCCGTCTCTTAGAGGAAGGATCACGCGTTCCACGCGTGGGTCGCGGGCCACTAAGTCGTTGAAACTCAGGATACCGGCGGTTTGGGGTTCGCGCATCGCTTTGGGGTCAACTACCTTGCTGTCCCACAGGGTGTTATCGGCTAAAATCAAGCCTCCGGAGCGTAACAACGGCAACGCCATCTCGTAATACTCGACGTAGTGGCGCTTGTTGGCGTCGATTACGATGATGTCCCAATCGGCTGGTAATGAGGGAGCTATCTGCATGGCATCGCCAATGTGGAGCGTGACCTTCTTGCCGTAGGGAGATTTTGCTAAATTGGTGAGTATCAGGTTTTCAAGTTCGTCGTCGACTTCGATTGTGTGTACCTCGCCGTCATCGGCAAGACCCTCGGCGAGTGACAGAGCTGAGTAGCCCACGTAGGTGCCGATTTCGAGCACGCGGCGGCCGCCGGTGATGGCGGCGAGCATTTTGAGCAGTCGCCCTTGGAGGTGACCCGAGCACATATGGCCGTAGGCCAGTGCCGCGTGGGCGTGGCGGTTGATCTCCCTAAGCGGCTGAGGCTCAGGGTCGATGTGGGCTAATATGTATTCCTCGAGTTCCTCGGTCATTATTCCTCCACGGTTTTGAGCAACCCCCTGACAGCCAATGAGTAACTGTCGACACCGAAGCCGGCGACCACGCCCTTGCACACGGCGGCAATCATCGAGTGGTGGCGAAACTCCTCGCGGGTGTGGACGTTGGAGATGTGCACCTCGACAACGGGCGCTGGGATGGCGGCAATCGCGTCGCGCAGGGCCACCGACGTGTGGGTGTAAGCACCTGCGTTAAAGGCGATTCCGATTACTTCCGGCTGGTCCCAGGTGGCGTGAAGGCGGTCGATAAGCGCGCCCTCGTGGTTGCTTTGGAAATATTCGATTTCGGTGTCGGGGAACTCGGCGCGTATATTTTTCAAAACGCTGTCCATGCCCGTGGAGCCGTAGACGCCCGGCTCGCGGCGTCCCAACAGGTTGAGGTTGGGACCGTTCATTACCAATACCTTCTTTTTCATAACCGCGAAGTTACAGAAATTTCTAAAAATTCATTGCCTTCGCGGAAGAGAATTATCTACTAGCATTTAATAACCTGTTTAAGCCAAATTCATCCATGAAGCTTCGCAACCCACGTGTCGTGCACTCGTTTACTCGTTTACTCGTGTACTCGAATGCACGAATAAACGACTGCACGAATAAACGACTGCACGAATAAACGAGTGCACGAATAAACGAATGCACGAATAAACGAATTGCCGACGACGGGCTATGCGACGAAGCCGACGGAGGGGCGGAGGGAGGAGCGGCCTAGCTTCTCCTCTCGGCACAGGCGCTCGATGGTGGCGAAGTCGGGCTCATGGCCCTCGATCACCTCGAGCATGGTGGCCTTGCGCACGACGTTGTCGATTTGTCCTCCCGAGAAATCGTGAGTGGCGGCCAGCAAGAGTGCTTGCTCGGGTGATAGCGTGGGCATCTTGTCGAGCCAAATCAAGCGCTTGGCCTCTGGGGTGGGTTTGTCGTAGCGCACCTTAAAGAGGAAGCGGCGCTCGAAAGCGCTGTCGAGATTATCGGCGAGGTTGGTGGTGGCCACGAGGATGCCGTCGAGTTGCTCCATCTGCTCGAGGATAATGTTCTGGATGGCGTTCTCGGTTTGGGCGACGTTGCTCGAGTTGCTGTCCTTGCGCTTGCTCAATACGGCGTCGGCCTCGTTGAATAGCAGGATAGGAGTGACCGAGCTGCGCTCACAGAGCGTGCGGTAGTTGTCAAACACCTTTTTGATGAGCTTTTCGCTCTCGCCGAACCAGCAGGTTTTGGTGGCCGAGATATCGACGTGCATCACGGCGCGACCGGTGCGACGGGCAAGCTGCATGACGGTTTCGGTTTTTCCCGTGCCGGGAGCGCCGTAGAGCAGCACGGCCACCCCCAGGGGCATTCCCTTGGCTTTCAATCGGCTGCGAAGCTTTAGATAGCAGTCGTCGCGCAAGGCGTTGTCGATTACGTTGATTTGACGCTCAAGGTCGGTGGGATAGAAGAGATTCTTCTCCACGATTGTAGAGGGTAGGATAACGTCGCGGGCGGTAGATTCGGATCGCACGAGACTGGCTTTGTCGGCAAAGAACAGCTCAACCGCGCTGGGGGTGAGGGCCAGTTTCCCATCCTCGGCGACGTCGGCTTTCTCCAGACGCACCAATCCTGAGGTCAAGAGCACGTGCTTCTCGTCGATGAAGTCGCGACGCTCCTCGAGCTCTTCCTCCAGGGGGAAATGGTCGTCGAGATCGCCGAGCGAGAAGTGGTCGTTGCGCAGGTGGTCGTGAGCGATGCGGTAGAATAGCGCGCGATACTCGGGATCCTCGATTTTGCTCACAATGGCTTGTAAACCTTTAAGTTGAGGATTCTGAAACTCGATCTTCCTCACCAATTTCATCAGGCGCGAGCGCTCGTCCCAATCGGGGTGAGAATCCATGTCGCGCACGCGTCCCTTCACCTTTGAGCACACCTCGAGGATACCCAAGTTGCGGTAGCTGCGCACGAAGTGGCGGGCGTTGTCGCCGCAAAACCATTTGGCCGAGGTCTCGGTAAGCACCATTCGGTCGAGCTGTGGCACCTCTACCAATCCGAGCTTGATCAGGGGGTGGGAACCGTCCTTAAGCTGGCTCTCGATGGTGAAACGCTCCATGTTCTGATGGAAGATGTCGTTGAGCGTGGATGAGATGCATGATCCCTCATCTGGACCTCTTTTGGTGGTAGTGACGTCGAAGCATACGTCGTAGAGCAACGTACGGCTCACAATGTCGTCGGGCAGAGCCTTGCGAGCCTGCTTAACTATCTCAAGATCGTGGGCCTCCACTTCCAGCTCGGCCACGCGGGCTAAAATGCGACGAGCGGAATAGCTCGACTCGCACACCACCCAATCGATGGCGCGGGCGAAATCGGAGTTGGTCAACCGACCGCCATTGGCTGGCCGGTTGGGGGTAATGGGATGTCCGGCAACAATCCCCTCGAATACCTCGGGTGTAACCTTGTAGGCGGCTTCCAATCCACTTTTTCCGCCATCGCGCAACAGTATACCGCAGGCCATCATGTCGTTGAGGGGCTTGGAGTAGACCATTGCCTCAAGAGCTGAGCAGCCCAGCCAGTTGGACAGGTCGTCGATGTCGAGAGAATCGTCGGTGCAACGCTCGTCGAAGGCGGCGGCGAAAGCCAGGGCCTCGTCGCGGTTGCGCAGGCCCACCTCTTTCATCACCTCGTCGAGAGCCTTCTCCCGCGCTGGGGTAAAATTGAGTTTGCAACCCTTGAGTGTTTTTACAGCTTTTCCAAGAGCTTTAATGCCCTTGCCGTTGGGGTTCACTTGTACCTGGTTGATTACTTCCACCTTCTTTTTTTATTTTTTCCTTCTCCATTTTTCTTCTTGCTTACGTCTCTTAATATAGTAGGCAATTTCGCAAATTTCAGCGTGAGGGTCACAAATTTACGTTCAACACTCGGAAAAAGCGTTTCATACCCCTTGGATTTTCTGTGACACAGCCCACTGATTACGCTACAAAATTATCCTTCTACTGCGCCATCTTTTGTCGTACTTCAAAAAATTTTTATAATTTCGCAAAAAAAACATCATTCCCAGCACCTAAAAACTAGAAACCAGAAACCAGAAACTCGTATGCCTGTTAATCGAAATACCATCGTGCGGCTGCGCACTATCGACCGCTGCCTCCAGCGCGGGCGGCAATGCACCCTGCAAGAACTCAACGACGCGTGTTACGACGCCCTCAACGAGCTGGGGTACGCCGAGGAATTGTCGCTGCGCACCACCCAGCGCGACATCCAGTTGCTACGCTCATCGGAATTGGGGTATAACGCTCCGATCGTCGTGCGCGAGCGCAAATAACCCCAGTTCGGGATAAATACTATTCACCAGGTGGCATTTGAGCGTGGTTAGT
>CAZLSW010000023.1:0-46154 GCA_964562375.1 uncultured Muribaculaceae bacterium
CGCTTCCACAACAGCTTTGAGCCTTATTTTATCCTGCAAAATGACCTATAAGTCTTGATTTCTTGGATGACTGTGGAGCCGTGTTCGATGGCCTCGAGCATGTCGAAAATCTTGTCGCTCCAGCCCGCGATCAACGTCACATCAGGGCGCGCCAACCTTATCGGCGACTGTCCGTAGCCCAAAAGGTCGAAGAGGTAGAGCCGCGCGTTGGGCGCAATTTTCTTGTAGGTGGCCCAGGAGGCGGAAAGGATGTCAGAAGTGCCAGTGGAGTTCCACATCTGCATGTCAGTGAACATCATCACCTTGTCGGCGACAATATTGTGGTCGATTAGGTAGTTAATCACCTTAAAACCGTTGGTTGAGAACCCCACCTCGTTTTGGTATTGGTAGGTTGCTTCCACGTTGGCAAGGATGTTGACTGCCGGCAAGTTGACCACTTTCCAGGTGTCACCAAAGATACCCGACACCACTTGCTTGCAACGGCTCTTAAGCATCATAGCCAACAATAGGCCGATATCGTAGTTGCGAATGGAGCTACGAGGGCTAAGGGGTTGATGCATCGATCCGGAAACGTCGGCAGCCACCACCACACGCGTGTTCTCATCGAAGCCGGTGATGTTCTTGGCGCTATGACCAAGGGCGATTTCAAGCGCCTCGAGCATATGCTGTGTCCACATGCCGGGTACCTTGGAGATCTCACGGTAAGCGGCAAGGTAGCGGAAAGGCAACTGCTTGCTGCGAAGAACGGCGCGCTCGCTGGTGAGGGAATCGCTCACACGTGTCATGGTCTCCGACGGCATTTCCTTACATTGTAAAATATTGCGGAGGTTGCGCATCAAGGCCATGTAGCCGAGCTTGCCGCTCTCGACAAGTTCTTGCCACTTCTGGCTTACGACGCGCTCCTTGGCCTCATCTGAGTCATACTCCTTTTGTCCGAGAGCCGAAAGTTCCACCTCCCAGGTGTAAGGAGTCTCGAGGGCTTCGGCGGCGATTTTGTCGAAAATAGCCTGCTGAGCCTCGTCCTTGCCCTTGGGATGGGTGAGGAAGAGAGCGTCGCGCAGCTTCACAGCGCGGTTGTCTCGGTTGTACTTGGCAAACTGGTATTCGTCGAACCGGTTGAACGCCATTTGCAATCCGTTCTGGATCTGGCGTGACAAGCGACCGAGCTTCTTCTCGCCCGAGCTGGGATTGCGCCACTGGTAGCAGGTGAGGAGCTCCATAATCTCGTCAGCACGCTGCACGACACCGTTGACGGCACGTGCCACCAAGTCGTCACCGTTATGCTTGCGAGCCAGCTCCACGACAAGTAACAGTGGCACACTGCGCAAGTTCATCCTCTGACGCGTGTATACCGCCAATTGAGCCACAAACCGGTCGTCGCAACGCTTCACTAGCTGGCAAATACGCTCAATGCGCTCGTCGACCTTCTCATAGAACATCGGCGACAGCGACGCGGTGACGACCGCCGTGTAAAGCTCCATCTCCGCGGACATGGCGAAAGCCTCCGTTCCCTCGTGGTTGGTGATTCTTTCGGTCGTGCTGACCATAGCATTGAAGTTCATAACTGGGTGTTGTTTAAAAGATTAAAAACAAGCAAGGCAACAGGCGGACAGGCCCAATTGTCGGATTCGAACCGGATCATACACCCCAAATGTATTGCTTACCATTAGCTACGAAGGAATCCTATCCTACGGCACTTGCTTTTAAGAGTGGCAAGGCGACATTCGGGAAGACTTCTCCTAATGTTCTACCAACTGAACTACCTCTTACGAGGGCTGGACTCGAACCAGCGACCCATAGGTTACTGAACGAAGTATTTCTTCTCTACGGCACTTGCCCATGTTGCGGGAGCAGGACTCGAACCTGCGATCTTGAGATTATGAGACTCAAATGCTAGCCACTGCACCATCCCGCTCTGTTAATGTTCTCTTGACACTGCAAAATTAGAAGCCAAGTACGACATCTTTTGTCGTAGTGACAATAATTTTTAAAAAAATTTATTCGCCTTTGATCACTGCCAGGGGTACCAGCTCCACGATAGGATGCACAAGGTCGCTCTCGAGAGCAATCACCTCGTCGATGTCCTTATAGGCCGAGGGTGCCTCGTCAAGGCCATTCTTGCGCATACCATGGATAATGCCCTTGGCGTCCATCGCGGCGCACTCCTTCTTCAGCGAGAGCGTGCGGAAAGCCTCGTTGCGGCTCATGCGACGCCCGGCACCATGGGAACAACTCATGAAAGAATCCGGATTGCCCAACCCCTCCACGATATACGACTTAGTGCCCATCGAGCCGGGGATTATGCCGATTTCACCCGCCCGAGCACGCGTGGCTCCCTTACGGTGAACTATCACATTCTTGCCGAAATGATTCTCCCAAGCCGCATAATTATGGGCAATGTTGATCATCGGCTCAAACTCTACATTGGCCCGAACCTCACGGAACCCCTCCATCACGCGCTCCATCATCGCCCTGCGATTGGCGAAAGCCAACGCCACGCAAAACTCCATCTCGCGCATGTAATCCTTGCCCAGATCCGTCTCTATCGGGAAGAATGCCAATCCGGGCAACGTATCGGAATACCAACGCTCACACCACGTTTCGGCCAACTTATTATAATAATTGGCCACCGTAAGTCCCACATGCCGGCTACCCGAGTGGATCATCGCCCATACATCGTCGGTGGCCGTGTCGCGCTGGATCTCGATGAAATGATTCCCGCCCCCAAGCGTGCCGATCTCCTTGAGCATAGCCGCCTTCTTGTCTCTGAGGAACGGCAACGAATCGAGATCGATATCCGCCGGCAACAACGATTCATTCACCGCCTTCGTCTGGTGGTCGAAACCCAAGGGAACGGTCTTGCGGATATAGCTCATAACACCCGTAAGATCACGGCGCTCAAGATCAGAAGCTTTCAGATTTGTCTTGACGGCACACATACCGCAACCGATATCCACGCCCACAGCATTGGGTACCACCACACCCTTCGTGGCCAGGACGCCACCGATAGGCATTCCCTTGCCGGCATGAGCGTCAGGCATAATCGCGACGTGCTTGAAAGCAAACGGCAAAGACGCCAGATTAATAATCTGAGCCAAACAAGAATCCTCAACCTCGTCGAGCCACATCTTAGCGGGCAATCTAGTGCCCATCACTACTTTCTTAATCATAATTTTTACATTTTACGACGCAAAGATACCACCTCACTACGACACCTATTGTCGTAATCGTGAAAAAAATACACCCGTTCCTCCCTTTCACCCCAAAAACAACGGCTCCTCCCTCCACCCTCAACGACTCCACCCTCAACGACTCCTTCCTCCACCCTCCACCCTCCAAGAGCAAAAAGAACAAAAAAATCTCTTAAAAGTTGGCCATTTCAAAAAATATGCCTACCTTTGCAACGCTTTTGAGGACGGCCCGATTAAAGCCGGGTCAAGTGGCCGAGACAGCCCACGGCGTCTGGCTGGCTCACTCCTCAGGGCACAAGGGAGATTCGCTAGCTCAGCTGGTAGAGCACAACACTTTTAATGTTGGGGTCCTGGGTTCGAGCCCCAGGCGGATCACAAGAGATGACAACTAATTGATAATCAATTGGTTGTCATTTTTAGTTTTGGGGATTGAACCCAGGACCTGGATCATGACCATTCCTTCATTACCAAGATAGTTAATGAGCTGCTTATAAGGGAATTATAGTCACTAGCCACGACGTTTAATCGCAATAAGAAACCATTGGGGCAAGTTGTTTAACGCACGTTTTTGGCTACCATTTGGCTACCATCCGGTATGCATTTGGATACGTGTTTTAACACCCTTATCGCTTTAACATTGACATCCATATGATCGCCCACAAGACACGCCCATACCATCGCGATACATACCATCGCCACAAGGCGCGACACCCGTTGCAGGTCGCGCAGGTGCGTTCGCTCAAGGTCGAGGTCAGACGACTTCATGGCCTTGAAGTAGGTCTCGATCTCCCAACGCCGGCCACAAGGCAGTCGATGCACCCCTTCCCGAAGATCTTCACGAAACGCTCCATCAAGGCGATGCGCTCAGTGTGGTTAGAGTTGCCCCGCTTGGGCAAAAGGCTGAACATAAGGGGAAACGCGATGCCCTTGTAGGAGTAGTAGGTGGTTTGGGCAGTAGTGTAGGATTGTTGGATTTGGAAGTGCGGGAGAGTGACAGTCTGGACGAAGTTGCCTCGGTCCCAGACGCCGGCGATGTAGACCATGGAGGTCATGACCTCGCCTCGGGAGCTGAGGATTTGTCGATTCACTACATGTCTTCAAGCGTTAAGAGGCGAGGCTCTATATCGAAACGGGATAAGATGGCATTTGAAATGTGGGCGATCTTGTCCATGAAAAGATGATGGTCGTAGTTTCGTTTCTGACGTTTGACCTCGACCACCATGGCCTGTTTGCCGTCAGCACTGATGCCCACAAGGACAATCTCATTGGCATCTTTACCTTTTTTCCGTTCCCACCAAGTACCAATAGCTGAAAATTGGAGGCTTTCCTCCATACGCTGCTTAAACCAGCGCTCCAACATCTTACCCGAGAATGTGTTGTAATCTTTCTCGATTATTTGTCTCAAAAGGGGAAAGTTGCCGATTTCCACAATGGACGTGTTCTTGTCATAATAACAGAACCAAAATTTCAGGAAATTGTCCATTATCTCGTACCGCACTGTCTGGCTACGGGGTTTCGACATTATCGGTCGTTGTCGGTTGATCAACGCGTAGTCCTCGATGAGCCGGTTCAACTGGCCTCCAATAGTTATGCCCAAAGCTGCCTCGATTGCCGATTGGGTATTGACTCCCGAGGCGATGCAGCTGAGAATTGAAAAATAGATTCCGTAGTCCTTGCCAAACTCCTCGATAAGCAGGTTTTTGCCCTCGGAGGTAAAGGGGGAGTTTTCCCTTACGATGTAATCCAACATCCCGGGTATTGAGAGATCAGTGTTCTCGCATAGCAATTCCATGTATTTAGGCACCCCGCCGGTGAAGGAGTAAAGCGCAAGCAGTTCATCGTTATTGTAGCTCGGCCGGAAATCCCCCAAGATTTGCTTCAACACAGGGGTCTCGAACCCACGCAAACGGATGATATTGTCGGCCCTGTTGAACAGCGGCTCTTTTGCGTCCTCAAAGATTTTGTGCATCATGGTAAATACCGACCCCATAAGTAATAGATTGACGTGAGTGTGGTGCCGGTATTGATCCCAAATGTTTTGCATATCACAGAACACTGAAGGGTTGACTCTCTCAAACTCCTGAAACTCGTCAATTATGAGGTTGAATTTCTTATCCTTAGCGAGTTCCAAAAGCAATTGAAACAGCGTACGGAAATTCTTGATTTCCGATGGGATGAAGCAATTGAGAGAAGTTGAAATTAACTGCGAGAACTCGGCACAAAGGGAGGCCTCGCTCTTGCGACTTACGAAAAGGTATACAGTGGGTTCTTCTCCCCTAGTGGCTTCCCGGGCAAGTGATGTCTTCCCGATACGACGACGCCCTGTCACCACAGTCATTCTTGAATACTGCTCAAATGACAGCCTTTGAATGCGATGAAGCTCGCTTAGCTCCGATTAACGGTCATAAAACTTCATTTGACAAAAACTTTGTAACCGCCGTTACCGTAACGGCGGTTACAAAGTTAAAAATAATTTTGGAAATCACAAAATAAATATTTTCCGCCACATAGAGAATGTATAACGCTCAAAATCCTGTCTGAGGATTTGAAGATAAGACCAACTTGCTTGCTGATTTGTAGGGGATGTAGCGCCAGTTGGGCTCGTCGCGGAAGCGGGAGTAGACGGGGGATACTTGGAAGAGACCGAAGATCTCGCCCTTTTCGCTATTTGAGTCGAAAACGAGGAGCCACGAGCGGGGCAGGGAGCGGCACTCGGTGACGGAGTTGTAATCGGGGTCGGAAACAAGCTCATGGGTTTCCATGTCAATGATTTGCCACAGATACTCGCGGTCGCGCAGTCCGGCCCAGTAAGGCGTCCGTTGCCCCAAGTACTGAAGGCTGTCGTAGTGGCAACTTATGATGTCGCCGTAGCGGTCACGTAGGCCGTAAAGTCCATCCTCCTCTATTTCCAGTATGCCGTTGCGTGAGTATGGATAATCGGTGAATCTGTCCACACGGATGGCATCAGTGCACGCCAACACGTTATAGCCCAACGAGAGGAAAGGAATCAGCCAGCCCAGCACGACGGCAAACGCCACGGCTTTTATCGTTCGTCGGCGCATCAGCCAATACGCGATGGCTCCCACAAACGCCAAGGCAGGACATGCGTAGGCCAGCCACAACCTCGAGTCGCCGATTTCCCATTGCGACGCCCAAAAGCACGCGTCGCCAATGAGGACTGCCACATCCAGCCACGCCGCCTGACGCGGCTCGATATGGTCCATCCACTGGTAAAGGACGTAAATCAGCACCCCCGAGCAAGCCAGCATGCACGCCAGACTCCCCAGAAACGGAGTGGAACGTCCCACCGCCACCGCGACGCACAGCGTCAAGGCTGTCACGCCGTAGGCTATGGCGACCGTGAAAACATCCGTCGACCTCTTGACCATACGGCGGCTCAAGGTCAAAGCCATATACCACACCAACGGGGCCAAGTAGAACCATATCGACAGTAGCCATACCCAAATCTTCACGTCCTCCGAGCCGTCGGTTATGCTCGGTTCTCCGGGGTGAATCACCGCCTGGTAAACGCCGTGGAACAGCGAGTTGTCGTGGGTAAAGAATCGCCACACGCAATCCACGCACTTGGCCATCGGCAGGAACAAAGCCCGCACGCCATCTGTCCCCCCGACGCTAACGAACATCACGAGCCCCAGTGTCCACGCCCCCACCAGCCACACCACCTTGCGCTCCCGGGCATACAGTCCAAGCGACATCAGTATCCTCGTTAACAAAGCCACAACGACCAACGCCGTGACCCACCAACTTCCAGCCACCCAAACGACGCACAGCCCCCAGGCCGACACGACGGTCAAATCGATCGCCACCACCTCCCGCTGAAACTCGTTTATCTTCGTATCCATGTCAGATTTCGATGAGGATAGCGGAATAGTTGTCGTGGGCGTGGTAGTGGCACCAGTCCTTAAGTTGTACCGCGATGTCTTCTATTTCAAGATCCGAGCGCATCAATTTCTCAAGACGCTCGGCGGGGATGCACCCGTAAACCCCATCGGAGCATAACAACACGCGGTCGCCGGGCTTGACGATATAAAGGTAAATCTCGGGGAGTAGTTTGTCACACCTTCCGGTGAAGAAGGCGTTGGTAATCAACGGCCAGCCCTCGGGCGAGGTCGTGACATGGTCGCGGGTGATAACTGTCGGATGCTCCTTGCCGTAGACGTAGGCTCGGCTGTCGCCGCAATGGGCGATGTACAAATTGTCGCCGGTCAGCAAGCTCATAACCAATGTCGAGCCCATCTCGCGCCCGCGAGTGCGGCCCTCAAAGGTTATCCCGGCCGACTTTATTGCGTTACGTATCTTACGCAGGCCGTCAGGCTGGGTGCAATGGCCGAAGAAGTGTAGGCAAATCCCCTCCACGACGGTTTTGGATGCCTCGTCGCCACACATGTGTCCGCCCATGCCGTCGCACAATACGGCCAAATGGGAGCCGATGGGCCGAATCAAGCCCTCCCACACGTCGTCCTCGTTGCGTGGACGCGGCCCTTGCTCGGAAAATCTTGCCACTTTCATGCCTCAATCATTTCATAGGGGGTGTATTCGGGGAACCAACGGTCAAGGGTATCCTCGACACGCCGCTTAATCTGAGGTGTGACATGACGGTTAACCTTGTTGAGAACAACCGTCAACGACAACGCCTCGTCGGTCAATCCCAAAAGGAACCATCGCTTGAAGGGAATCAAGTCGACGGGCAGCACCAGATAAGCCAAGCAGGCCACAATAATAGCCTTCTCTTTCAGGCTCACGTCGCCGCTTTTCAGCACTTCCCAAAGCAGCAACGCGGGACGTGTCGTTGCCCTGCCAGCCTTTCGACTCCACTCCTTAATGGCTTCCCAGAGGCTCTCCTTGTCAATCTTCAAAACGCTCATAATAGGATTTTTAATGGTTATTGTACCCTGATGGCCGTTTGGAGCCATCATCATTTATAAAGAATAGGAAATGTCAAGAAATCTATCACCGTAGATCATTTTTGTGGGCCATTTTGTCAATCTCGTCCTTGGCTAATTGAATCAGGCATTTTTTGAACCGGGAATCGGCTTTGAGTCTATCGTATGGCAGGGCATGATTGGCGTGTTCCCGCGACGCGAACTCTTGCAATCGCGATTGGACTTTCTTGTCGAGCCGGTAAAGGGCGCTCACCACATCGGCAAGACCAAGGCGACCACACGACTTGACGAGCCAACGCACCTCCCGGATGTCAGCAAGGGACAGCCCCACTGAGATTACGCCATCTTCAGAAGATAAGCGAGTTTTGTCCTCCCACACCACCATGTATGGATCCAGCGATTGTAGCCAGTCGCAAAAATTCTCCCATACAGGGTACTGCCTTGCTCCCCGCCCGCTCTTTGCCTGCGCGTCGAGATATTGGAATAACGTCAACTTGGAGGGATCAATCACATACTCCGGGGACTCCTTGGCCAATCGCAAAGCCAGCTTGCGGTATCCAACGACACGCTCCAGCTCTTCCTGGCGCTTGTTCACAATCTCCATTGGCAGTTGGGCCACGATGTAATCGGCGATTGCGGGACAACGGCAATACTCGTCACATCGCCGGTATAGCAGTTCCATGATTTCCACCGATTGCCCCTTTTTGGTAGACAAAAGCGATTTGAAACCACCCGTCATCGTCTTGGTTACCCAAGCCGTGTCGGTCATGGTGCCCGCATGCAACATAGTCTTCACAATGGCGATTTGATCCTTGAATGATTGCGCGACGAAGCGCTCTTGCAATTCTTTGCGGGCGTCCATGCGTTTGCCGCTTCGGGGGTTGGAAAAGTCGGCCAGCACTTCCCTTATGGGACGGTTAACACGGCTAAATGATTTGGCCGCTCGTTGCTGAGCCAATTCCTGTCTCTTTTCAAGGTAGCTCTCCAAGGGAGTGCCCTCGGTCAACCTTGAACGAGTTTTCTCTTCCAAGCAACGAGCCAAAGCCGCGGCGTACACCCGGTCACTGGAGCGCACGAACCCGTAATAATCACTCTCGGCCAAGCCGTTGATTTCTTTTAAGATTTCCTTAGTCAGTTCCATGATTTCTTTTATTGAAACAATCAGCGACACTGGGGTTGGTTTGCATAAAAATGTTTATTGTCATGAAGGCATGCGCCTCATCATAGAACCAGGTCTGGGGCCTTTGACATGGTTTTTGGATATTTCCACACTGCCAATCTTAGTTTTCCGTTGGCAAGGGAGTCAATGCGACCTATGTGGCCGGCGACGTTGACTTCTTTCATAGGCACAAATTTAACTCTTTTATCGGATTTCACCCGTCAATCTGTGGGTTACCATATGGGAAAAGTCCGTTGAAATATAACTCGACCGATTTATGGGCGAGCTCGTTGGCGTGGAAGTAAAACTGGTCAGTCGTTATTTGATTCAACACAGTCTCCAAGTTGCCCTTTCCCATGGGCAGGGTGTCCCGATCAAACTTGGCCAAGGGCCACTCCTTGGTAAAAAGGATGTTGATCGTAAGGGCGTATTGGGGGCCTTCCCGTTGGATTTGCTTCAGTGACTGGCGCCCTTTCGCAGTGCTTAACTCCACCCGCAACGCTTTGATATGGCTCTTGCCATGGAGGTCGCTTATCGGGAACTCATGAATTCCGGGCTTATCAATCTTGCGGGCGAATTTCATGAACGCCTCCCAATGCAGGTCCAAGACGTGCTGGTTGCCCTTGATCATCTTTTCAGCCTGCCCAAACAGACGCTCGCGCTGCTCCATCTCGGCCAAATGCTCACGCAACGGGCGGCATTTGTGCCAATATGCATATGGTCGATCATGCCATCGAAACTCGTCTTCGCTTTCGTTCCAGCGAGCCGCGCGATATAAGGATGAGTAATGGCTATAGAATCTCACGAACTTGTCCTTGCCAGTGGCCCGGTTAGTGCGCCACATCTCCCAAAGCCAAGCGTCGGGGTCGTCGTAGTAATGTCCTCTTTTCATGTACAATCGCTTTTATTCGCCGCAAACGGCATCCAGAATATCCTTATCGAACCATCCGCGTACAATCTCCTTATAATCGTGTTTTTGGATTCGCTCCTCGATTTCGGCGCGGAATTGGCTCGGGTCGGCTCCCCGGCAAATGCGCGAGTACCAGCTCTTGGAACCATAGCGGGCACGTGTGTAATTGAGCCTCATGCCCATGCCCAGATGGTACGTCGGCGGCGCTGTTGGATCGTAATCCTCATCCTCGGGATCCTTCTCATACACAGACAGACGCACTGCGAGGGTGTTGAAAACGCAACCTTCGTCCTGACCCTCGGTTATGGGGATCAGATACTCGCCTGGAGTACCCGACTTTTCCAACATGAGGTCAAACCATTCGTCAAAATGGCGGTTGTAGATCTCGCGGCTCAAATCCAGTAGGCGATGGTTCTCGCGGATTTGCGCCCACCAGGCGTCCCGCTCGGCCAGATGCTCGCCAATGGTGGTCTTATTGATGGAGTAGGTGTCGCGCAGCGACTTACTCTGGTATGCCTTGATTTCCTCCTCGTGGCGTCTCATGGCCTTGCGGGCAGTATAGGCCGAGGCGTAGACTCCGCATAGATACGACTCGCTCGAGAACGTGTCCCATCCCCACAGCTCGTAACAAGCCTTCTCGGGGTAGTTTCGATATTTTTCAGGATTCATATTTAAATCAATTAAAACCGATAAGCATGGTGAGTTGGACTTTTCTCTTCCCTTTGGCCGGCTTTAGACCCCAACTGAAATCGATCTCATCGTCTAACGGGGTGATGAAGTCTATTATGGTAAAAGACGACTCCGCGGCCAGGTTTATCCTGGTTTCCAAAAAAATCAGCACCTTACGGGGATGGTCGTCGGGATGCAAGGATACAATCTGTTGGAAAGCGTCGCCGAGCAGTGTCAGAAGGTTTTCGGGGTGCCCTTCAGCAACTACGCCGTCGGCGACACGCACATCGCCACCAACCAAACTCTCTACATCGACAAAATCCAATGAGACGAGGCCGTTGACCGGCAAGATATTGTTCTCTATGACGTCCCACATACGCTCGGGAGTGAAGTTGCCGTGGATTTTCTTCCCGTAGCATTCGAGGAACATAGAGCGCATTTCAGCGAGGTTCATTTCCTGGTTCATGACTTCTTGAAGGTTTTATTTGCCGTCGGGATAAAAATATTGTTCCACGTGCTGGTTGAAAATCGTTTCCGCTTCCTCGCGGAAAGAAGGGGCGTTAACGAGGTTTTGATAACCCTCGAAAGTTTTGCACGCCGAGAAAAAGATAACGTATTTCTTCTCCTCGTTGAACTGGCTCTCCTTGAGCGTGAGGACCAGCCCCATGGTGTAAAGTGCCGGCTCCAGGTCCATTCTCATCAAGTTAAGGCCCATTTTCTTCACCAGGCAATCTTGACTGACAAGCTCAAGGCTGCCCTCTACCTCGTTGTCAAAAGGCAACAGCTTCCCGGCGGCGTCGATGACCCCGGGATCGGCCATGAACATGCGAGCGAAGTCGATGAAATCGTCCATGCAATCATGGACAGCCATTTGAGTGAGCTGGCAACCGAGCATCAACTCTGCGTCAGAAGATGTGGTTGTAGATGTGGGGCTGGTGGGCAATTGCTGTTTCTCCATTGATATGATAAATTTTGTTGAGTGAAAGATCTTGTGCCACATGGCTTTGAAAAAAGGCGTCAAATCCCAGAATGTAACGATAGTTGGCCTTTTGGTAAGCGGCCTTGATATTCTTAAAGTTGTTGTTGACCATGCGGGCATGCTCGAGCATTATGGGCACGATGAATCGCGCCCAGTCCCCGTCACGCGAGGCCTTCAGGGTGTACTCCCCGATTATCATGCCCGATCGGTTCACTTGGAAGTCAACGAAATCCGATTTCTGGTTCACATCTTTAAGCGTTTGCGTGATCCCTTCGCGTTCCTCAGGATGGCTGGCGGGAAAATTGGAGCATGATGTGACGCTTATTTTCGTGGAGCTTTTACGCCGGATAATAAAGCATAAGGGATGCGATTCTTGGTCCATAAGCTGGAGAGCCAAGTAAAAAGCCTCGTTGAAATAATCGTATTGGTACACCAGGCCACTGCCGTGCAGCGCCTTCTCCACCTGAAGCAGCAAGGGATCCTTGGGATGATTGAGCGCCCACCATGGGCCTGGCGCCTGTTTGCGAAACAGTTTCATAAGCGATTAGAGATTATTGTAAGAAACTTTCGCGGCTATCAGGGAGGGGAATCCGCGCTCGAGTTGGAAGCCCAGGCTCTCCTCATTGTCGTAATAGAACTCGTAGGCGGCGACGACGTTGTCGGTCGATACCGGATAAATCTTCACCACCTTGAGCGTGCGGCCAAGGTCGATGCACTTGGCCAGTTTCTTCTGGGCGTCACCCTCGTCAAGGGTGTCGAGGTAGGGCAGCATCATCGTTATATACTTGCCGTCCTCCTCATTACAGAAGATATGGATCGACTGCATCTGGAAGCGAACCATCAGCATATCGTCTTCCTCGATGTCCAAAATTTTGTACCCCTTGTCTTTAAGAAAGGCTTGGACAAATTTTACTGTTTGATTGGGTTCCATGTTATTCGTCGTTTTCTTGTGTTGATTCTTCGGCGTCGTCGCCATTCAATAAATTATGGAAAAGATGAGCCGTGGTCTGGACTACCCGGAGTGCGTGCTCGATGGTGTCCTGCGCCAGTTGACAGTCGTCCGTGGGGATGCGTTGCTCAAAAGACACCCACACGTCGTTGCCGGTGACGATGGTCTTGGTGTACTTGATACGGGAGTTGACCTCGTTGACGATGTCGAGGATAAACGCGCGATCCTCCTTCTCGAATCGGTGAATGTTGGGGAACGTGATGCGGAAGAACTGATCATCGTCCTCATCGGGCATATAGAGGAGAACCACTCCCTCATAGTGGAAAAGATAGCCGTAATCCGGTACCTCCTCCGTTTGGAAGCCCAACTCGTGCAGGGCGTCTACAACTGTTGAAATGTTCATAGCGGTGGCTTTTAATATATAGAGTGTATAAACTAAAAGAATCTATCATATGACAAAACCGACGGAATCGCGCCTTGACGTGGCTGAGGTTGCGAATTCCCGGCGCATGCGCTCGTAATGGCGCAGATCGGCTGCCGACACCGACGGCGACATGGAGCGTATCACCTCCTCGATTTGCTTTTGGCCGATCTTCACGAAGTCCGAGGCCTTGACGCGTACAGCCTTGGCGAATGACCGGCGAGCCGATTCCATCACCGCATATGAGATGTCACTGGAGGTGAATCCATCGGTCATATCCACCAGCTTGGACAGATTGATGCGCGATGAATGGGGGCGCTGTGTCAACTCGTAGCGCAGCAAGTCCTTGCGGGCGTCGGCGTCGGGCAACCCCACGTATACCGTCTTGTCGAGCCGACCTTTGCGAAGTATAGCCTTGTCGACGCGGTCGATGCGGTTGGTTGTGCCAATCACATAGATGCCTCGTTCGGTGCAGTTGTTGAGCTGTGTCAACAGCTCGGCCACCTCCCCGGCCTGATGCTCGTTGTCCGACGAGCGCTCGGGGCATATGGCGTCCATCTCGTCGAACACCAAAAGCACCCCTTTCTTGTTGGCCTTCGCCTTCTTCTCGGCTTTCTCGAAGAGTTGGGCTATCAGGCTTTGCGTTCCGTGGATGTACACCGAGGCCAGATCGCTGGGAGTGACCATAGTGAAGTCGATACCAAGCTCCTCGGCCAAACGGGTGGCTATGTAGGTCTTCCCCGTGCCCGGGGGGCCGTACAACATCAGCGAGGGCACACGGATGCCATACTCCCGTGCCAACTTCAGGTTGTTGACCACGTCGATGAAATCGCGACGGAGATCATCCTTAAGTGCGGTCATGCCAGCCACAGCCGCGAATCCCTTGCCCGACTTTTTAGCAATATCCACCTTGATGGCGGGAGAATGTGATGAACTGAGCTTTGGGCGCTCGCCGCTGAAGTTAAAGGTGGTCTCTTTCCCAGCGCTGATGGTCTCACCCCTCATAGCCGGTTTCGACTCAGGCGCGGAATCTGATTTACTGTTATCCAAACAACTGTACTTCTTGGCGAGGCTCATCCCCGACGACTTGAGCGCGGCCGTTGCGAACGCGTCAAACGAGGGATAACGATTCTCCGGGTTGATGAGCAACGCTTTGCGCAGCACTTCCTCTAGCCCCTGCGACAACTTGCAGCCAGGCTTGGTAGCGCGCATGGCTTTGTAGGCGTCGTACCGCGGCATCACCTTGGTCAATTTCCAGGGATGACTCCCGCCCGAGAGGAACCACGCCATGAACAAAGCCATGTTGAACTGCATGGACGCCGCCGATAAGGGTCGTACCGGCGTTTCCGGTGGCAGAAAATCGGGCCGCAACTGGCTCTTGTCTATCGACGTCGATTCCTCCGAGGGAACAGCAACGTAATTGAGCCCGCGCAGAATTGCATGCCGCTTACCCTTCTCGTCGGTGTGCACCATCACGGTTTCGGGGTTAATGTTGAGATGGCAAGCCTTCGGCATCGCGTGATTAATCTCCTTCAGGCCCACCATGACGTCGCAGATGAGACCCCACTTCTCCTTCTTGGAAAGCTTCTCCCCCCGGGCCACGAACTGCTCGAACGTCTCCATCGCCACATAATCGGTGACGTACCAGTGCAGTATCGAGTTGTCGATATTCGGTAAAACGTCAGGCGTCTCGCGGAAGCGCAGGAACGACCCTGCGTGAAGCTTCTCGGCCAAGCGAATCTCCGTGTAGGGATCCACCACCGATTTTACCGCCTTGGAGAATTTCGAAGGCGATATAACGGTGACCACAACATGCTGGTCAGGCTTGCTCTTGAGGCAAGCCAGCCACTCCTCGCGGTAATGCTCAAAATGATCCTCGGGCATACCGTTGGCACACAGCAACTTCTCCAGCTTGTATGCCTCCTTCCCTCTCAAAATATCACCCGGTTTAAATAACATAGCAATTACAGGTTAAAGATTTCTTACTTGATTTTGCGACCGTTGTACCACTCCTCCCACCACTGGCGTAGGGCCTTTTGGAAACGCGCACGCAGGCGCGAGTAATGCATATCGATGTAGCCGTTGCTCAAACCCAACTCCTCGGCCAGCTCGAGCGATGGGCGTCCGGCTTGACGTTGCGCGAAGATGTAACGGTCGCGCTCGCTCCATGGCATATGCGCCATGACGCTCTCCAGAACCTCGACACAACGGGCCTCGATCTCATCGTCACTGGCGTTCACGCCAAACACGTCGGTGTAGTCGCTGCGCATAGTCGTGGAAAGCCATTGGGCCAGACCCGCAGCATAATCGGGGGTTGCCTTCAAAAGGCGTGGCTGCTTGTCGGAGAGCACGTCGTCGAAGTTGTACTGCGAGCGTAGAATACCGTCACGAAGGCGGCGACAAGCCTCTTTGAATTCCACCTGGAATGCCTCAAGGGACAGAGCGGCCTTTATTGCGGCTTCCTCCTGTGAAAGTTTCTCGACATACACCAGATACAGAATCGAACGGTAACGCTTCGACTGAACACACTCGTCAATGATGTAAAGCGCCTTGTCGGGATCGGCTTTTTTCATGCCCTTGATGCGGGTGTTGCCCGGCGTGCGCTCCTTGGGCTTGTGATTAGTGTAGCCTAGCTTGGTAAGCTGAGCGCTCAACTCATGGCGTCCTATCTCTTCAAGCCAGCTGTAGATTGACCCCTGGTAACCGAAAGTCTTCAATGCGGCCCAATTGTCCTTCATCAGATGAAGGTAGAGGAGTTGGCTTAGCTCATAAGGGTCGATACGTTGGCAGTAGGTCTTTTGCATATCGAAGTTGATTTTCGTGCGGATCAAGTCGATGTTGGGCTCACGAGTACCACTCCCGTAAAAGAAGTGTTGGGCAAACGGCTTGTCATTCGCTTCCAGGCGGTTGATGATATAACGCGCCTCATCCTCATTGGCCAATTTCCACATCAATTCGTAGATGTCGTTAAGGCATGACCTGAGCGCTGCGTAATCCGTCAACTCCTTTGCCAAATAATTGCTTCTTTTCACCATCGAAGTGACAATCTTGAGATAGTCGGCCTTGCTCAAGTCGTGGTAAAGGCTCTTCTGTGCGCTCTCAAGCTCCAGGAATATGTAACTTACGAACACCAGCACAAAGCGGTAGAGATTCTCCTGGGTGAACGTCTTTGCAGTGCGGCTTATATCGGCCATCGCGCGGCGAGCGGCACCTTTAGCGTCAAAAGTCTTTGCCATAGCGGTAGGATTTAAAAAGTTAAGCCTAATTTTGCGGTTGTTACACCAGCAAAATTAGGCTATCCTTTAAGGATCTGTTATTTTAGGGCGCTGCCCTAAATTAACATTCCTTCACTATAGGGGGCTTGAGGCCGCTAAAATCAACGGATATCTCTCATTCGGCATCACGTTTTTTCTGATTTTTCTTGCAAGAATTGGCAATCGTCATAAGGTTTTGGGCTATGGTAATACGATCAGGCAAGGTGTAAAGATGCGACTCCGAGCTATGTATGAAGTGAGTGGGAGGAAACTCGTTGAACTTATTGCATGAGTTAACGATGACAAATCTTATATCGGCTAACGCATCCTTGAATTTAGGGGTACGCTTGGACTTGCCTCCTTTTTTGGTGGTGCTCACCAACGAAAAGAAGGAATTGTCCCGTTGTTCCCCGTCTTTGGGATATACCGCATCGTAAAGGCTCTTGTACAACGTTTCCTCGTCTTGCAAGCGGATAGGCTCCACCTTGTCGCCCTTATCCACACGGTCGAGCAGGTATATCAGATACACTATGAATTGAGCCCTTTGCTTGAAATGCACATGCTCCTTCTTGCTCGCTTTTTCCAGGAACAGAACATATAAACCGTCGGTGTGACGATGGGCGTTGCCTGGAAAAAACTCCGGGTAATCTTTTCGATACCCCACTTTGATCCGCAGTTCCGATTGCCGGGCATGATAGGTGGGATCATAATTCTTAATGCTATCTTTTGATCCCTTAGCGGTTTCCTCGAGCACCTTCCACAGATATTCGGTAGGCAAATCATCGATAATCCGTTTAACCTCCTCGCCGACCTTTTCCTCGGGATGTATCCTGCTGTATTCAATTACCTTATCGAGCTGAGAGTAGATCTTATTGCTTTTCTGTATGGACGTGTCGTCGGGCTTGATATTCAACAAGTCCTTAAGTTTTTGGGAAATGCCGCCCAGTAGCGCTCCTACGGTAGCTCCGGCCGCTGCGCCGATTATTCCACCGCTTGGCAAAGCCCCAAACGCCAGCTTAGGACCTAAGCCAAACCATCGGCTAGCTAACGATTTACGGCGAAACTCCTCGCTCCCGAAAGCAGGGCGTAGAGCTTTAATCGTTTCGTCCGGACAGCTATCTAACGCTTTTAGGGCGCCTTCCACCAAGCTGGCCTTGGTGACCCGCTCGGCGGTGTAGCACATTAACGCCAACGTCTCAAGCAACTTATTCTTTTCGCCCTTTACCAGAAGGAATTGGAAATCATCCTCTGAGGGTCGCTTCATCAACATCACAAAATCACATCGGCCGTCGGTAAGGGCTTCCGCGATGGGGTTGTGTCCCGGAATTACCAATGGCTCATCCAGAACAGTGATCCCGTATTGGTTGATGTATTCCTGCTGATTGAGAGTATCTATTAGTTGCTCACCTACACGCTCGGCCGCAGCCTTCAATTCATCTGAGGCGTGGGAAAGCACATAGATGCGATTTGGCTCAAGTTGCCACACCGGAGTCTTGCTGTTCATAAACTCGCCTACTGCCGGCTCCGTTATAGGCGAATCGTCAATAATCCTCATACGTTCCAAAAACACTGTGGAGGAAAATACCTGCGTTGTTGACGCAATATCTCCTGAAGATTTTGCTGGCGGAAAGCCAAGAATTCGTTAATCAGATTCTGGATGGTCAATGTTATTCCACGACGATGCATTTCCGGAGCCACATACCTTCCATGGCGTATAAACAATGCGCGAAGCGCTCCCTCAGGATGTTCATCGCTACCGTTCGTGAGCAACAATCCCAGCGCTACACGCTCAATTGCCGACATATTCCACAGTCCTGCACGGCACCCCATAAAGAAATCAGGGCATAGTTCCGACTCCCATTGGCCATTCTTCACCCCAGGGAAACGAGTGTTTTGGAGCACCCGATGACCGCACTCATGCGTTATAACAAGAGAGAATGCATCCTTGGAGTCAACTTTCAGGTCAATGAGCTGATCCATGTTGAAGGCTATGACATCATCATAGTAAGAGCCTCTATCCCAGTTCATGAAACACGTTTGGCCTCCTGGCGTGTTGGTAAGATCCCGAATCAACCGTGGCATCGGGATGTTGAAGAAATCGCAAGCCGATTTCACAGCATCCCTCACCTCATCGGGCGTGAGACTGAACCTGCGATACCGCTGGCACAGCCTAACGAAGTCGTCCATCGTGTACCGATTGAACGCCTGCCATGTGGGATCATCAAAACAATTTCCCATAACCTTGTTTAATTAATCAACTATTACTTCGTTATCACTGAGAGTTGGACGCTTGTCGGGTTCCGGGGATTGTGAAGTGGGGAACACCGGGTGATTTGGATTTACTGGCAAAGTATTGAGGGCGGTATCGTAGCTGGGCACTTGTGATTCGTCTACCCAACTACCTGGATTTGTTTTCTCCTCTATCCTATTATGAGTTTCCTCTGGTCCGAACCATTGGTTAATTAAGGCATCAACCTGATTTTTAATTGCCGGGGTTACTCGTGCTTTAACCCGATTGTAAGCGACAGCCAGGGTTATGCTGTTGTCAAGGAGACCCAAAAGGCCGAATTTGTCACGAGGCATCAAGTCCTCTGGCAACACTTGATAGGCCAACGCGGCAATAATAATAGTCTTGTCCAGCATGGGGGTATCAGGCGACTTCAACACATAAAATAGCTGAAGGGAGAGACGAGTGCCCTCTCGGCCAGCCACTTCCGCATACTTAGTGATATATCTCCAAAGATTTTCGGTATTACCGAACAATTTCATTATTTCATCCATAGTAGCCTGTTTCTATAGGTTAATGTCCTCGAAGGTGATTAGGCTCAGCTGGTCATTGCTGATATTATCCAAAGCAGCTAGACGGTTGGCCTGTTCCTGTACAATCTTCTCAAAGATATTGCGCACAAAGCGCGCATTGCCAAAACGCTTATCGCGCCTGGCCACCGCGCTTTCGATATTGCGCTTAACCTCTTGGAACGCATCGCGTTTAATTTGATAACGTGCCTTCTTCAGATTACCGAGGAAGATGCTGGAAAGTTCATCTACTGAGTAATCCGAGAATTCAATATAGCGATTGAATCGCGAGTGCAAGCCAGGGTTGGAGTCGATGAATCGCTTCATTTCATCAGTATATCCCGCAAGGATTACCACAAGTCTATCCCGATCGTCCTCCATTCGTTTTAGCAACGTGGCAATAGCCTCCATCCCAAAGTCGTTTTGTTCTCCAACAAGGGTGTACGCCTCATCGATGAAGAGCACACCATCCAATGCCTCATCAATCTTGGCATTCGTCTTTGGCGCTGTCTGTCCCACATATTCTCCAACCAGCCCTGCCCTGTCCACCTCAACGAGATGTCCCTTTTTCAACACACCCAAATTGTGATAAATACCCGCGACCAATCTTGCAACCGTGGTTTTACCTGTGCCAGGGTTACCTGTAAAGACCATATGCTTGTTTACATTCGTGACGGGCAAACCCTGCTGGTAGCGCATCGTCTGTATCTTTATAAGATTGCGTAGTGAATCCACGTCCTTTTTAACCCCATCAAGGCCGATTAGAGAATTAAGCTCACCCATATAGTCGACATTGGGATCCGCTCCAGTGATGTCTAACGAGTGTGAAGAGTTTTGCTGACAAGTGCAAGATTGAGGCTGAGACTGTTTCCCAATTACATCTAACACGTCACGTGCCCAAAGGCAATTACTTTGACTGGCGCGTTGTAACAAAGATATTCCACTAGGCATATCCTGTTTAACGAAACGTCCTTCACAGAAGATGATGCCCATAGCGGTTTGAGCGAATGCGTCACCATGTTGGGTGGCATAGTCATAGAGCTGATTGATTGCCTCTGGGGTCATAACTTGGGTTTATGAGATAGAATAGGCAGGGACCTGCGTTCTTGCACAAAATTACAAAATATTTGTAAAAAAATTACGCCTAATACGATTCCATTCCAGTTTCGCCAAGGATTTGCTCTTGGATGGTGTCTAAATTATAATAGGGATCCTTGCAATTCTTATAAGCATTCTTTAGGGAAATTGGGAAGGTCAACATTTCCCGGATTGCGTTTACGGGATCGTCGCAACAACGTCTCCTGGCTTGCTCGACATAGCTCTCTAATTGAGGATCATTGTCAGGCTTATCCCGCTTTTTGGCCAAATTGAGATACTGGTTGACAAACTTATTTGACAGTTCACCATCCAGTTGTTGGTTGGCCAGCAGGAAAAGATAATCCTTAATAACAAAAGCGTAAGCCACTTGAACCTCATGGGCTTCGATAGCTTGCACAGCGGTGACGATTGAGGGAGACACCAACTCGAGCTTCTCGCTCGACCATCTTCCTCCGTTGCTACGCTGATTGTTGAGAATATAGATGATCACGGCCGTCACTATGGCCCAGAACAAAAACCACGAGTTGCGTCCCTGAGATACCACAACAGCAGCCATGAAAACAAAATAGGGGAGAATAAGCGTCCAAAAAGCATTGCGTGGATTAACGGCCGCTTGGAGCCTTAGACCCACATATAGCAAGATTCCCGCTATAAGATACAAAACCGGAGTCCAGCCAAGCCCATCATTAGTGATAGCGAAGCAAATGGTAATGCATATTGGCACCACAAACGACATAAACCCGTTAATACACCAGCCGATTATGTCGTCATTACGTTCTATGAACTCGGTATTCCTCGCTCCCAAAAATATAAGGACTACAACGCACAACAGCAGGAAACTGAACACAGCTGTACCTGTGATACTATATGGCAGCCAATACGGTAACAATAAGCACACGATCATCAATGCCGAAGTGCCAGCTATCGCAATACATTTCTTCAGCCATTGGTTGCGTAATATCATGCGCTTTACCTTACACATGCACTTGTAGAGTTTTTTTGCGTGCCTCTCTCAGTATCGGCGCCCAATCAACGCCTCCATTGGCACGTTTGTACAGCTCTTGAAACGAAAGTCCATATGCGGGGTCGGTGGCACACAACATACCAAGTACCTTTTTGCTTGAATACGCATCCTGGTGTCTTCCAAAGTATTGATAGACAACAAAGGCACCAATTTGAGCAAAACCCTCGCACGTGTTTTTGGCAACCGCTGAGTTGTTATAATTCACGAAATCCCATGTCTCGTTCTGCATCTGCCAAGCGTGAAGGTATTCGTGGGCTAATGTGGCGTATAAATCTTGCCAGGTAAGGTTGTCGATCACCCGTATATGCTCATCGAATACGTTTGAGGCTATGTGGAATCCTTGAGCTCCTGGTTGAGTTGCCTGCATTTGATCTGGTGCCAGGTAATCCACATCAATCCAATCGCGCTGAATATCTCTAAAGCCAACGCTTGCCAAAATGTTTAGCACTACGCCTTTGACCGCCTGAAGATCCAATTGGGGACCTTGCGCGATATAGCATTTAATAACTGATGTCGATGATATTCCTTGGACAGATAGAGCTTCCACGGGGGACTCCCGATGAATAAAACATTTTATGCCTTTTTCTACATATTTCATGGGCGTATGGTGTTACGGTTAATGGCGCCTAATAAAGCATCTCTCCACTCCCTCATAGTAGGTCGGGGGATAGTTCTAGTGAATGTGCGGTCAAACAATGCGCATAGCTCGGGTGTTAGACGTTGACGATTGGTATGAGCATTATTGCCCGAAGGGAGAGTTTTCACGCATGGACTGTTGACACCGTTGAAATACAAGTCGGAATCTATGCGATCCTGTATGCTACAGCATTCTTCATCCTTGGGGGGGAGGATGATTGTGTTGCCATACGGGTGGCAGCCAACAAGTATTTGATAAATGCAACAGCCGATTGCAAACGAGTCGACATTGTAATCCAACGGCTCACGCCTTTTCAACAGCGCCTTTCCCTCGGGAGGAAAGTAATTAGGAGTGGTGGCGCTTATCTCCATAAGTTCTCCACGACTATTGATAATCTGGCAATTATCGAGGTCGATAATCGATATTCGACCTTCGGGGGTGGCTAGCACATTTTCGGGCTTGATGTCTCCAATCACATATTCGCGCTCCCGATGAAGCGCATGCAACGCTGCCACCCAATTGTAGAGTATCTTCATCCTACGCCGCAAGCCATCGCTGGATTTAAAGTCATATACATGCCAATCGGCGTCATCGGGAAACTCTTCTCGAATATCAAGGAAGGGACTGCCCGTGAGCACCACCAAATTACGGCTCCCTTCAAACGCCTTTCTCATGATATAGCCCACGAAATGAGCCTTGGCTTCATCGTAAACAGCATGTATTGGCCAGCAAAAGCGTATTACATCGGGGCGGATGGCCGGAGGTGTATGGTCTATGAAATGGAAGATCTTAGCCTTCTCTTTGTCTGCGGTAGATTGCTGTTTGAAGATCTTCATCACATAAAGATCCTTGGACTGTCGGCCCCGCAGTATCCATATTAAGCCTTGCCCTCCGAAATCTTTATATTGGTCGTTTACTTGTATGGGGCGCCAGTGATCTCCTATTCTGATATTGAACTTCATTTGGCGCTGAGCGGGTGAAATAAGGCGAACAACAGAGTGCGGTCGTCGCGCTCGTTACGGCAAGCCTCGCTATAACCGTCCACGACACCTAAAAAAGCGTTTTGGGGGTCTTCGGCGTTCTCGATCTCTTGCTTCAACGCTCCCCAAAACGGTGCAAACGGCGTATTTATGTCTTCCACCTTCCCTTGTTCATTGTATTGAAGACAGTTCCATGAGAAATTCTCGCAACCATCGCTCAAAAGCATTATCGATTTTGGCACAGAGGGAACAACAAGAGTTTCAGGGACATAGCATTCGCTCATGCGTAGGGCGGGCACGCGGGAGCGGTCCCATGCGTTGAGCACAAAAATGGTTTGGTGACTCTCCTCTGCTTTATGAGGATGCATTATCGAAATCCATTCTCCACTCTCGCTTTCATATCCCATACGCCCATCTCCGATATGCCCGGCAAGCATCGCGCTGGGAGTGACGATCATCACCATAAGCGTGGCATTGAAATCCTTCGGTGCCACATCCTCATCGAGCATCGAAATCTGCTCTTCCATATAATCCTTGAGATGCTTGCAGACAGAAGTAAATTCCACCTGCCACTCCAATGGCGTGGGGGTATAGGACTCGTTGATCCAATTTAGCCTGGTGAGGGAGCGCTCTATGATTTTGGCGCAAGCCTCGCATACGATGCGGGAACCTCGCTGCGACTCCTTGGCCGATCCAGCGCCATCGCTTACCAAAAACAGATGCCACCCTTCTCCCAAATCCACATATTTATGATAATCCTGACATGGGGCATTCAGTATAGTATGAGCGCGCCCAAGGAACGACACGCCATACACCCTCACGGCGTTATTCTCCACTTGGGTGGTTATCACCGGGGTTGACTCCACCATCCATTTAGGCTTTGGCTCCTCATGGATATCTTCAGGCCCAGCGACCATTGGGGCGTATTCTCCCTCGACCTCGAATGTTTCTTCTCCCTCAACCTTAAGGGGAGTGTCATCCTGCGACGAAGCGATCTCTGGTCCTTCAGCCTCGCGATCGTTGACCACTTTATTTCTACCAATCAATTTGCCCCACTCCATAATCGTAATCATCTTCTTTACCAATGCTTGCACTAAGACTATTGCTTAGCCATTGGAAAAATTTTAAAAATCCGTCCTCGGGCATCATCTGTGCTTTCCCCAAGGTTATTTTGCTCAAGTGATTAATATCGGCGTCATCGCCAATCCCGATTCCCAAGAGATTCACTTTCTTTCCTTTCTTTAAACCCTCAAGGTGCTGTACAAGGCGAAGGGTATCTTCAGGTGTCGATGAAGATCTACCATCAGTCATTATCACTATCCAGGGGCGCTTGTAGGTAAGCCCAACAGGCGTATAGTATTCCCTTTTGACTTGCTCCACCAACTGCAAAGCGAAATTTACAGCCTTCACCGTTTGGGTTGTGGACCCGCGAGAGGTTAACTCGGGCATTGGCACTTCCTTGGACAACAATAGCTGCTTATTGTTTTGATTGGGATGCACCAACGCAGGCTCTTGATCAAATTTAATTATGGCTACATCGAGCTTCCCTTTCAACCGAGGGTCAATTCCATTTCGGCTCTCCACAATATCATCATGGAACTCCCGGATGGCCTTGTTCAAGTTGTCCAATTTGTGGTTCCTCAACATTGAGCCTGACACATCAAGCAGCAACACGCATAAGCAATGCTCGTCGAGATTACCCGGCACATTAGGGGGTTGAAGGCTGAATTTGGCAACGTGTAGGTCCTGCATATTAGGATTGGTTTATGTCCTCAAAAAAATCATCGTCATGGATCTCACGCTCATCGGAATCCGTCCTGACAGACTCCCCACCGGAATCGCTCGTAACCTTGGACTCGGATTTGGAATCGGAGGATTCTGGATCTCGGGATTTCGTGAAATTCACCCCCAGCTCTTCTGCCTCAGCGGTTTTGGGGTCGTCAAGGTTTGACTCCGACACGGTTGAGCCAACCTCATGGTCGGTTATATTTTCAGGCACTTTTTCGTCGATTTCTCTTGAATTGGCTTCATGCGGGTCGGTATCGCCCTCTCTCTCAGGGTCCCCTGACGATTTCTCAGGCGTGTCCTTCTGATTGCCTCCATCCCGATCTTGGCTCTCCGTTACAGGCTCCTTTCCTGAAAGAATATCCTCGGGATGGCCGGGGTTAGGATCATTTTGAGGCGACAACCCAAGCATGGCGTCGCGCATGTCGCGGTACCATGCGGTGTAGGCCGCTCGTATCAAGTCGGTCTTCAACTTCAACACATGCTCAAACACCTTGGTGTTGGCTTCCGACACCTCACGATGCTCGATGTTCTCCTTTAAGGCCAAATCATCCACCCGCCCTCTATCCGACTTTAGACTTTGGTTGAGGATTGCCAGTATCTTTTCCGAGGTACGTCCAAATACAAATGGCGCCAACCTTCCTATCTCGCTATCCGTTACCTTGGCGTAAGTCTCAGCCGCATTTAGTCGCATCTCATCCTCGGTGAGAAGTTTCTCCTTGTGAAGAATCTTATCATAAACGCCATCGGCAAGCATCATCTTGTAGAACACTGGCGACACGTCAATGATAATGAACAGCATCATAATCATGCCCACCGCCGAGAAAATGTAGCATGGCAACGCATGGAAAAGTGTATCGCAACAAAGACCGCAAATCACCGACACCACGACAATCCACGGAATTACCACCATAGCGCCTTTCTTCTTGTTGGAGGTTTTTTCCTTGGCGCTGATACTCTTTTTAAACCCGTGCTCATCGAGCTCAGGCTCTTGCGTGACGACATTGCCAAAGAATGGCCAACATACCATAATAAGCACCACCAAAACAAATCCGCCGGCTATCCACCCGTACCAATCGGGCCATTCCTTATATCCTCGTCCTTTATCGCCCAATTGGTCACTTAACCCTTTATATGCCAGGTCATGGAGTACCGATAGACGATCGTAGAGGCCTGCGTTGCGCACTAGGCTTGTGACGCTATACGCGCTATCCTGAGCCAAGGCGAATCTTAATGACTCTATAGTATCCTTGATTTGTTGACTAATATCTTTCCTTCTTTTGCAAGATTTATCATAATCTTCCAAGGCGTTTTGGAGAGCCTCCTCAAATAACTTGGTATCTTGCTTTTTGATATGACCAAAACCTGTGTGAGTGGATTCGCTCTTTATTGCTTTTCCGAGCTCATCTCTTCTCCCGGTAGGTGTAGTGGTGGTAATCGTCCCGGTTTGTACTTTTTCTGTTACAAAATAATATGCGGTGTCACCTTCTCGACTTTTCACTTGGTTTACCCCAAGCGAATCTCTTTTACAAGCTCCATCGGCTTGTGCCCAATCTTGCAACAGTAACTTGAGGTTATCATTCTCTCTTATGGCTTTGTCAACCTTATCATCAACTTCCTTAGTGTAACGCTGGCTGAGCTTGTCATCAATCTCCTGCTTGAAGATGTTGAGCTCCAGTGGCGCCGAGATGACAATGCCCAGGAAGATGGCGATGACGATGCGAGGAAGAGCCGAGCGCAGCTCGAGCCAGGAGATCGTCACCTTGCCATCCGAATACATTGTATTGGTGATAAACCGATCGAGGAAGAATATCATTAACGACCACGCGCACGCCAAGAACGCAGCCCAAGAAATCTCAAAACCGCTAGACGAGAACCACCCATGGTCAATCCCAATCCACAAACCAACGATCATGGCGATTATCACCCCTAATAGGATACCAGCTTTCCAGCCAAAGCGATTGAGATCCGATTGAGTGTTCTTTATCTCGATTTTACGACGGATTGCTTCGCGCTGTTCTTTCGTGGATTCATCATTCCTCGACTGGGTCTCCTGCTTGTGGCCATTCTCCCTCATAACGCTATTAACGCTTTGGAGATGGCTTAATTTACGTCTTATGCGATAATACTTATAACCACAGAAAGCTATTACAGCGAATAACACAAATATTGCCACCGGAGCCAGAATCTCGATGATATCTTTCGGCGTTCCGTATTCGCCTGTGACAAGCCCCAAGGCCACAAAACTCGAAAACCACGCCATCAGCGCTGTGAAGAAAATCACCGTGCCGATACCCATATACTTGGAATGGTCGCCGGGGCACATACGCAACAGCGGGCGATCGGCGCCCGAGCACCACCAGAAAAACTCCTGAATCCAGCTTCCGTGATTATGGTACTCTTCACCCTGGCGTCGCAAATCCTTGATGCGAGCCTTCTCGGCCTGGATGGTTTGTGCCGCGTTTTTAGCCGTAGCGTTGCGATCGGTCGCCCCGATCATGTGAGGATTTATAGTCTCGATTGGACATGTGTAGTCCTTCAGGTCGGTCAGATTATATTGCGAGGGCACATTATGGCCGTCCTGACCCCGCAACGACTCGAGATACTCCTCCTCGGTTTTGCCGAAATTGTCGGGGTTCTTCAGCCACACCTCATACGCACTCTTACCCTCTTTCCCCTCCTTGCCTGTTTCCCCCACAATCTTCACCTTCGGCGTCACCTGCACCCCCTCATCATCCACATACCACAGATACCCCTCCGATATCCTCGGCGTAAACGTCCGCCCATCCTTACCCTGCACACCCTGGATACCAGGTATACCTTGGTCGCCCCGGGGACCACGAATTTCATACTCCGACGTTCGTTCTCCAAGGCCGTTTTCGAAATACATTCTCTGCCCGTCCGGCGTGATTATCGGTTGCCATGTTATTCCGTCCACGCCTTTTGGGCCTGCTGGACCCTGAGGACCCCGTTCTCCTTGTTGGCCCGGTAATCCTTGTTCCCCTTGTCGACCACGCACTTGGAATATGGGGGATTTTTCACCTTTACCATTTTCGAAGTACATTGTATCTCCATCAGAAGATACCACAGGACGCCAAGTTTCACCATCAGTTCCATTTACTCCCGGCTCACCTTGATGACCTGGTTCCCCCGGAGACCCTTTCGGCCCAGTATCTCCTTTCTCTCCTCGCTCCCCGCGGATTTCAAACTCCTCAGTGACTGCGCCGTCCGAAATACGGAAGTGTAATCTAGTACCATCCTCTGAAATAACGGGGGTCCAAGTATTGCCGTCAACGCCCTTCACCCCTTGAGGACCTTGAATACCTTGATCCCCACGAGGACCGGTCTCACCTTGTTTGCCAGAATGCCCTTGGGGCCCGCGAATATTTGTGACACTCACTACCTTACCATCCCTCTTGATAGTAAAGTTGCCATCTTCATCCACCTCAAATACAAATCGATTCTTAGTGGAAGAGTTGAAGGTTGATGTTTTGTCTTCCCAAGAATTGTTCTTTGGAATAGGACCGTCATCATCATCAAAAAAACTTCTTCGTGCCATACGCTTACATCATTATGCTACGCAACTCATCAGCCATTAATTTGCAGAGTGAATCATCGGATTTGCTCAGCTGGTTGTTGATGGCTTGGCTCAAATAGCTCATTAATTGAACATAAGATTCTGTATGCGTATCACTTGCATGCACATGGAAGTTGAAGACGTTGTTAAGCAGCGGTCTAACAATCTCTTGATCGAAAACCTTGCCCGTACGAAAAGTCTCCTCATAAGATTCATATATTAGCTTTCGAAGTTTTGAGTCTATAAGGGAAAGACTTGCCCAAAATTGGGCGGCTGCTGTTAGCTCTTCAGTGTAGTCTAAGCTAACGTTAAGTATAACTTTACGCTTTTTTTGGCCCATATGACGCCCAACCACTACTGAAAGATCGATAGTGCTGTCCAAGAAGGCGTTCAAATCAGCCTTTAATTCACGGAAAGCCTTTGGCAACGAGGCGGCAAAAGATCTCAGCCATTCCGCATCTTCCTTATTATCAACAGGATAATACGTTTTCAAATCAGCTTTTATCTTGGAGATTATCTTGGATTTTACTTCATTAATATCCTCCTGAGTGATTGCAGCGCACTTTCCACCGAGTGCAAAGCGTTTCATTATCGTGTCATAGATTTTTTCTCGATTACGATAATAACAGTAAAGCTCTCGGCCTACGAGGTTGCAATCGTCTAAATTGTCGCTGTCGGTTTGAGGCCTTATATCCTCAAATAAGTTCATCACACAGTTTATTGCTTTGTCGTAATAGATTTCAAGACAGCTCGTTAAATTGTTCTCTAAAGTAGTGCCTTCATTGAGATTTTCGGAGAGGACAATGCCCTTCGTATTTTTGCCTTTGGTAGATTGAATGGCCTCATTTACAATTATAGTTTTGCAGTCTTTGAGGTTCTGTTCAATTCTTGTCACCTGACATTCCTCCTTAACAGACGATTTGATATTGTCGCAGATTGCCCAATCAATAGTTGTGATCAAGTTGCAAAAGCAATCGCCAAGGACATCAATTCCATTGTTCGCTAAAGACTTTTTCACAGTATCTGTATATTGATTTGATGGGCCTTGATCTGAACCAACCACCTCAAAAGTGGCCGGCTCTTGCAGAAGCGGCTTAATCTCTTCCAAAATCTTCTCCCTTTTATCTTTTTCCGTCTTTGCGATGTCCTTGCGTGCCTTATTGAGGCTCGTAGACAATTTAGTCATTACTTCGCTTACCTTCTTGTCCACCTTGTATTTAGTTTCCTCGTCGGTGAACTCAGGGAGCTTGGCTATAGCCTCGTGCAACTTGTTCTTTAATGCCTCGTACTGCTCTTTAATGCCCTTTAACTCTTCTTGCAATTGAGTTTTGAAATATTTGTCCACTTCCGAGATTGACTTGCCAAGATTTGCAAGCACTGTGTCGCGAAAATAAGAACGCAATGCCTCATCATTCGGCGTGTCATCGTGGGAAAGAAAAGGTATGGGTCGCCAATAGTCAGAGTTCAATGCTACTGCATCTGCACTCTTTGTCATATCCGACCACAAATCCTCTCTGTAAGTCTTAAGAACCTCTTCAGTAAGGCTTGCCACTTTTGATTTGTCAATATTGGCGAGATAATAGACCCAGTCGCAAAGTTTACGATCCGATACCTTTGATAGCACTTTAAGAAAGTGGGTATTTAGAGCAACTGAATCTGCCTCATACTTCTTTTTGTTAATATATATCAAGGCTATGGCAAGATCAGCTCGCGTCTTCATAGATTCCAGCAAAGCGTCCTCTACCATGAACTTTGCCTCTCCTATGCCCATAGAGTCCACTAAAGATACATTCTCTACCTCCTTTGAACCCCGAGAGAACTGTAACGGCCAATCTATGTATACATGCTTAACCGCTAAGGCCGTATATGTTCCATTCTTGCCATTTTTGGCATCAGCTGTGTTTTTGTAATAACTTACGTATTCAACAAGTTCTTGCGCCTCAATTTCCGCCTCGGATAATTCCAGGTCCTTGTGGCCTAATTTGTCAGCATATTGACCAAGATGGTCAATATACATTTTGAAGGTCTTAAAATATGCTTCCGCAGTTAGCAGCGTCCCTGCGCTTTTAATCGCTTCTTTATGATAATGGGTTTCTAGGTAGGAACCATTATTTTGTATAGATGCTTGATAAGTCTTCCAATCAACATTTTCTTCCCATTCCTCAAGACGATTTTCAGTCTCTTTACACTCGGATAAATGTTCGTTAAGTTTGTTCACATAGCAATTGATAATCTCCCGAAACTCAGCTAATGTGTAAAACTTCACTATACTTTTTTCCTTGGGGAGTTATGGAACGTGCATGTCGTGGCGGTTGTTTTACCATCGCCAGAAGGAACTATATGATCCGGCAGTCCCGTAAGCGCTCGTATTAGTACACTTTTCCCACTTGAAAAAGGACCACAAATCAAAATTTCTATTGAATCTTTCTGGATTCTTGAATCTACGGTTTGAAGGAAACCTGCTAATTTATAATCCGTAGAGTCTTCCGTTAAGTGAGCAACTCCAACTTTCTGCTCAACTTCTTTCTTGAACTTCTTAAACTCCTCGAGAATGGGAGTCACAACTTTCTTGAAGTCAGGATACTTTTTCAGCAAAGTAACCCACTCTTGTTTCTCTGTTGCATGAGAAAGCATGGCGCAGAACCGCATTATGGGTTGCGCCTCCTCCAGGCATTTATTAAATGCCGGTCGCATGTCCTCACGCCGATCAGCGATAATGGCATTAATTTGCTGGGCTAAGGTTAATTCTGGCATATCTATTCTTGGTTTTGGGAGGTCGTTACGCTGTGAATATGTGATGAACTCGATTTTTCCATGGCAATAATCGGGCCGATTTTTCTGGCGCTATTAACGCTGTTGGACTCGACCACAATATGTATGGGTTGCGGTTGGGTGTTGTTTTCCCTCAGCAATTGTACGACTTTTTTTTGACATTCTCTATATTTTTAATGAAAATATTGGTTTGTGTTATTATTTTCTACAATATGGGAGAATTTATCAGCTAATTGCGACATTAATGTACATCCTTAGAGTTTTTCTCTCCCTTTCTGGCGAATCATACTATATGAGAAGACAAATTTATCCGTCTATCATCCAACTTCAGAAAATTTCACATCAAATTGACAACTGGGACTTCGTTTTCTGAGTTACATGCTCGACATGGCCGTGGTGGTCGTGGGGGCGGTGTTGCCGAAGACAGCCCTAAAAAATTGATAATAAAAAATATGGAGAAATGCTGAACGGGAGAGGGCTGTGATGAAGGATGCGATGGAGCGAGGGTATAAGTTGATATGGCTGAGAAATAACGGTTTCCCGCCCTTGTACAAGCCAGCGGGCCGGGCCTTTGACGCTTGCGCGCAAGGGCGATTATTGCAGATAAGCCCATGGAATTATCAACCCGAATAGAAAGGGATAACCCGGCAGGAATGCTTGCTGCTCAACTCGCTGGCTGAGGCGCTGGCGACCACCTGCACCCCGCGGTGACCCGCGGGGCACGCGACCGCCATCGTGAGGGCCTGTATCCCCGCGGTGACCTGCGGGGCACGCGACCGTTCTTGTGATATCCCTTATTTCTTGTATTGGGGGAGGAGGGGGACTGGGAACTTGGAGAAGAGGGTCTGGACGGCTTGGTCGATTCCTTGGAGGTTCTGGTAGCCGTTGCCGCCGCCGTTGATGATGGTGGCCACGGAAGCCGTGTAGAGAGGAATCTTGTCGTCGATGTTGACCATATCCATAGTGAGGACGCCTTCCTTGTAGATGCCCGTAATCACTTGAGCGTTACCATAATATCCGTTCCAGTATCCGGTTGGGTACATGTAATTGGGGTAAAATGGGCCGTTCCAGGGATATGGGCCGGGAGGTGGGGGAGGGGTGACGGAGCTGAGCGGCGCGGTGGAGATTTCACGCTGGGTGGTGACGGCGAGGTTGATGAGCAAAGGCGAGGTTGGGCTCTCGGCGAATCCACGCTCCACCATCTGCTCGCGAATAGCTGCGGCGATATTGTAGTAGGTCACCATCTGCATTCCCTCGGGTAGCTTGCCCATATCGGGCGTGACGATGCGGAAGGTGTGGTATGAGGCGAGGTTGGCGTTGTTGTACACCTCCGAGTTGACGAGCGTGTAGGGAGAGCATGCCGTCAACATAGCCACACCGGCTAAGATACTGAGTAGCTTTTTCATAATCGTTTGAAACACGTTAGACAGGTGAAGTGGTGTAAAATCTTTTCTATAATAACAATTAGTGGGGAGAAAGGGTTTTTAGGGGAGGAAAAGTGTTGTTAATCGGCCAAAAGTTAGTAACTTTGCAAAAAATTTTTTGACACCTCCCAAGGCTTATGAAAAAGTTCACGGAATATAGCGGTCTTAACTTGTCGAAGACCAACAAGGAGATGCTCGCCAAGTGGCAGAGCGAGGGGTTGTTTGAGCGCTCGTTGAAGGAGCGTGAGGGCGCCCCTGAGTATGTATTCTTCGAGGGTCCGCCCTCGGCCAACGGTATGCCTGGCATTCACCATGTGATGGCCCGTACGATTAAGGATATATTCTGCCGCTACAAGACGATGAAGGGATTCCATGTGGCCCGCAAGGCCGGATGGGACACCCACGGTCTGCCCGTGGAATTGGGCGTGGAGAAGTCGCTTGGCATCACCAAGGAGGACATCGGCAAGAAGATTTCGGTGGACGATTATAACGCCGCTTGCCGCCGCGAGGTGATGAAATACACCCGCGAGTGGGAGACCTTGACACAGCAGATGGGCTATTGGGTGAATATGGACGACCCGTATATCACTTACGACAATCGATATATCGAAAGCGTGTGGTGGTTGCTGGCCCAGCTCTACAAGAAGGGCTACCTGTATAAGGGTTACACCATCCAGCCTTACTCGCCTGCCGCGGGTACGGGCCTTAGCTCGCATGAGTTGAACCAACCGGGTTGCTATCGCGACGTGAAGGATACCACGTGTATCGCTGAGTTCAAGATTAAGGATCCCGGTGAGGAGTTCCTTGGCCACGGCACCCCCTATTTCCTCGCGTGGACAACTACCCCGTGGACGTTGCCTTCCAACACCGCCTTGGCTGTTGGCCCTGGGATCAAATATAATATCGTAAGGACTTACAACCCCTACAGCGGTTCGCCGATCACCGTCGTGGTGGCCGACGAGCTGATGGGCTCGGTGTTCAATCCCAAGGCCGCAGGCATCGCGCTGAGTGAGTATAAGAAAGGCGACAAGCTAGTGCCTTACGAGGTAGTGGGCTCTAAAATGGGTTCCGAGTTGGTAGGGATGACCTACGAGCAGCTGTTGCCGTGGGTTAACCCCGGGGAGGGCGCATTCCGCGTGATTCCCGGAGATTTCGTCACCACCGAGGATGGTACCGGCATTGTGCATATCGCAGGAACGTTTGGCGCCGACGACCAACGCGTGTCGAAGCAGAACGGCGTGCCGCCGTTGCATATGCTTGACCGCGACGGCAACATCCGCCCGATGGTCGATCCCACAGGTCGCTTCTATCGCTTGGAGGACTTGGATCCGAAATTCGTGGAGGAGATGGTGGATGTAGAGCAGTACACCCCCTGGGCTGGCAAATATGTCAAGAACGCGTTCAACCCCGAGGCTGACGATACGACCGAAACCCTTGATGTCGAAATCTGCATGTACCTGAAGCAGAACGATCAAGTGTTTAAGATCGAGAAACATGTGCATAGCTATCCCCACTGCTGGCGCACCGATAAGCCGGTGCTCTACTATCCCCTCGATTCGTGGTTTATCCGCACCACCGCAGCCCGCGAGCGTCTGATGGAGCTTAACACCACCATTAAGTGGAAACCGGCTGCCACGGGTTCGGGTCGCTTTGGCAAGTGGCTTGAGAACCTGCAGGATTGGAATCTCTCGCGTTCCCGTTACTGGGGTACACCGCTGCCCATTTGGCGAACCGAGGATGGCGCTGAGGAGCTGTGTGTCGACTCGGTGGAGATGCTTTACAATGAAATCGAAAAAGCGGTTGTTGCGGGCGTTATGGCTTCTAATCCGCTGAAAGATAAAGGATTCGTCCCTGGAGACTACTCAAAGGAGAATTACGAGAAGATCGACCTTCACCGTCCCTATGTTGATGATATCGTGTTGGTTTCACCGTCGGGCAAGACGATGCGTCGCGAGTTGGACTTGATCGACGTATGGTTCGACTCCGGCTCTATGCCTTACGCTCAAGCTCATTACCCCTTTGAGAACAAGGAGGCGCTTGACAACCGTAAAATTTACCCGGCCGACTTTATCGCCGAGGGCGTTGACCAGACCCGTGGTTGGTTCTTCACGCTGCACGCGATCGCCGGCATGGTGTTCGACTCGGTGGCTTACAAGGCAGTCGTGAGCAACGGCCTTGTGCTCGACAAGCATGGCAACAAGATGTCGAAGCGCCACGGCAACGCCGTTAATCCATTTGAGACCATCGAGAAATACGGCTCCGACCCCGTGCGGTGGTATATGATCGCCAACTCGTCACCTTGGGACGACCTGAAATTCGATACCTCGGGCGTGGAGGAGACTGCCCGCAAGCTGTTCGGCACGCTTTACAACACCTACTCGTTCTTCGCAATGTACGCCAATCTCGACGGTTTCGACCCCGAGCAGGCTCCTATTCCGGTGAACGAGCGCCCCGAGATCGACCGTTGGATCCTGTCGTTGCTCAACTCCTTGATCAAGGAGGTTGATACCGATTTGGCCGACTATGAGCCTACGAAAGCTGCCAGAGCTATCAACGAGTTTGTGGGCGACAACCTCAGCAATTGGTATGTGCGATTGAACCGTGCTCGCTTCTGGCGGGGCGAGATGACCGCCGATAAATTGGCCGCTTACCAGACGCTTTATGAGTGCCTGTCAACGCTGGCGCGCTTGATTGCACCCATCGCTCCTTTTTACGCCGATTGCCTCTACCGCGATCTTACCGCGGGGGAGAACTCGGTGCATTTGGCTGCTTTCCCTGTGGCTAATGATTCGCTGGTCGACAAGGATTTGGAGAAACGCATGCACATCGCCCAGGAGATTACCTCGATGGTACTGGCCCTGCGCCGTAAGGTCAATATCAAGGTGCGCCAGCCGTTGTCGCAGTTGATGGTGCCAGTGATGAACGCCGCCCAGCGCGAGGATATCCTTGCGATGAAGGACTTGATCCTCTCGGAGGTAAACGTAAAGAATCTCAAGCTAGTGGACAACGAGGAGGGCGTGCTCGTGAAGCGCATCAAGCCCGACTTCAAGAAGCTTGGCCCGAAATTCGGCAAACAGATGAAATCCGTGGCAGCCGCTTTGGCCGGTATCTCCCAGAAGGATATCATTGCCTTGGAGAGTGACGGACAGCTTACCATCGACCTCGCTGGCACTCCGGCTGTGATTGAGCTTGCCGACGTTGAGGTGATCTCAGAGGATATCCCTGGATGGCTCGTTGCTAATGACGGCGCGCTGACTGTCGCTCTTGACGTGACAGTTACGCCTGAGCTACGCCGCGAGGGTATCGCCCGCGAATTGGTCAACCGCATCCAGAATATCCGCAAGAGCCGCGACTACGACATAACCGATCGCATTGAGGTGACCATCGCGCCCTCGGATCTTACCGACGAGGCTGTGGAGGCCTTCCGCGATTATATCACGGGGCAAGTACTGGCTTTAAAGCTCGAGGTTACTCCCGTCGAGAATCCAGCCGCCGACGAAATCCTTGATATCGACGGCACCCCCGTTACCGTGAAAATTGTCAACCCTAAATAATTGCACACACCTATGAGCGAAACAAACGAAAAGACCCGCTATAGCGACGAGGAGCTCCAGGAGTTCAAGGAGTTGATTCTCGCCAAGCTAAAGAAAGCCCAGGCCGATTACGACGTATTGAAAGCCAACATAATGAACTCGGATGGCAACGACATCTCTGACACGTCGCCTACATTCAAGGTGCTCGAGGAGGGAGCCAGCACTCTGGGTAAGGAGGAGGCTGGTCGCTTGGCTCAACGCCAGATGAAGTTCATCCAGCACCTGCAGAACGCACTATTGCGCATTGAGAACAAGACCTACGGTATCGACCGCGTGACCGGCCAGCTTATCCCCAAGGAGCGCCTGCGGGCGGTGCCCCACGCCACGCTCTGCGTCGATCAGAAGCAGGGGAATCGTAAGTAATTTTTACCCTCGTGCACTCGTTTATTCGTGCATTCGTTCACTCGAATACTCGAATACTCGAATACACGAGTGAACGACACCTTTAACTGAAAACTGAAGACTGAAAACTGAAGACTCTCAATCAACATAAAGGGCTGCTCGCGCTGGTGGTGATTTTGCTTGTCATTATCGCCGACCAAGCTTTGAAGATATGGGTAAAAACCCATTTCTACTTGGGCGAGGACTATAGGATCACTGATTGGTTCCAGATCTATTTTATCCAGAACAACGGCATGGCGTTCGGTATGGAGCTGGGCAGCAAGCTGTTGCTGACGCTTGTGCGTATCGTTGCCGTTGCCGCTCTTATATGGATAATATGTCGGATTCACCGCGACGATCGCTACACCGCGGGCTTTATGGTGACGCTTGCGCTTATTACAGCAGGAGCGGCGGGAAATATTATCGACTGCGTGTTTTACGGCGAAATTTTCAACAATCCTCCGCCACCTCAGGTAGCGCAGTTGTTTCCCCCCGAGGGAGGATATGGCACGTGGCTTCATGGGCGTGTGGTGGATATGTTGTATTTTCCCTTATGTTCTTGGGATTGGCCCTCGTGGATGCCTTGGATCGGGGGACAGCATTTCATCTTCTTCCAGCCTGTGTTCAATCTTGCCGACGCTGCCATAACCGTGGGAATGTTCATCTTTATTTTCTTCTACACAAGGTATTTGTCGCCTGCAAAGGAGGAAGACAAGGATGCCAAGAAGGAAGAAGATTCTCGAATGCACGAATGCACGAATCCACGAGTAAACGACTGAGCGAATGGGGGCTTGGATGAAACGTTGGAGGGCCATAGTGGCGGGCGCGTTGATGGCGGTGATGCTGTCGGCATGCAGCAATACGCCCAAATACGTGATTCCCAAGGGTAAAATGGCGTCGTTGATGGCCGATATGTACACGGCGGAGAGCATCGTGGAGTCGAATCGCGCTAAATTCTCATCCGATTCCCTGCGCAAGGTGTTGAAGCAGTCGGTATTGCTGCGACATGGTGTGACGCAGGAGGAATTTGACACGTCGATGGTGTGGTACGGCCACAATCTGAGCGATTTCATTGAAGTATATGACCAGACGATCGACATCTTGCAGGAGCGTGTCGACCACTCGGCTTCTCTGGGTAACGCCGCATTGGCATCGAGCGTCGACGGCGACTCGATCGACGCTTGGCTATGGGCTCGTCACTATACACTTAGCCCCAACGGACCTTCATCGATTATCTCCTTCCAGTTGCCGAGGGATGAGAATTGGGATCCCGGGGACGCCTATACATTGGCGATGAAATTTGTGGGCAATCGCGATGCGGCGACGCTTGGGTTGACAGCGTTGTACGACGACGGCACAGTAGAATTTATCAACAGCAAGGGGGCTGTGGAGGGGTGGACCCGTGTGCAACTAATAACGGATTCCACTCGCGTGCCGGTGAAGATTCTGGGTCACATGTCGGCCAAGCAACCGCTGAGCGAGGATCTGCGTATCGACTCGGTGGAGCTGCTGCGCACTCGCCTTCGCCCGGCTATATACCACCAGCGTTATCGTCAGCGGCAGATTCCTTCTCGTCACTAAGTTGGATGTCCCGCCGTGTCGGCGTTTAAGTAGGAAGTCCCGCCGTGTCGGCGGGACAGAATTCTCTCGTCGGGCCGACACGGCCCGACGTCCTACCTATGGGCGCCAGGTTTCTTGGGGGGCTTGGGTGATGGGCCAATTGTCGGCCTCTACTTCCTGACGAATGGATTTCATCTTGGATTGTATCTGCCGGAGATGGTTTTTGTCGATATCGGCCTTATCCTTGGCTTGCATGTTAGAAACCTGGGTCACATAGCCATCGTATCTTCATGATTTCGTCGTTGGCCATCGATGTCTTGTGCTCGCCGTCGACCCATAGCCATTTTTCCCAATTGGGAAAACCATATTGGGTAAGGACGTAAACGGTAGCTGATTGACTTTGGGCGAAGCCCAGGAGAGGGAGGAGGATCAGGGACAACAGGAGGGCGCGTTTCATGCTTGCAGCGAGGAAAGGTTGAAGTGGGCGCTCAGAGGTTGGACTAGGATTCGTCCGTGGAGGATGTCGAAAAAGAAGGTGCGGATATCGTCGTTGGTCAATTTGGCGGTGGAGCCGTCAACCTTGGAGCCGAGATCGTAGCTGCGCAAGAGCTGCGGACCAAGAGCAGCGGCGGTCAACAAGAAATGGTTTTGGAATTTGTCGGTATCGAGCAGGTCGGCCGCCAGGACCTTTCCCACGACCGAGTAGGAGCGCAGTGTTTTCTGCACTTTCTCGTCGGCAAGTCTGGCCTTTAGCTCGTCGGCTTGCGGTGAGATGGGTATTTTTCCGCTTTCGGGGCTTTGAGGAGCGCCGCGGTAAAGGTCGCCCAAGTCGGCAAGCGACAGGTTCCACATCTGGCAGTTGGGGGCAGCGTTGAGTGGCTCAAGCGAGAAGGCGCTGGGAAGAAGCATGTAGATATTGCCTTCGACGGTTACCTCGGGGGCGTTGAATGTACCCACGACGCAGTTGTTGAGGATAATCTGCTGTGAGGCGAACACTCCACCGATCACGACGCAATTCTCAAGGGTTATCTCGTCGGCGTAGATGCTGCCAGCCACATAGGCGTTGTAGAGGGTCACCGATTTGGCGTTGATGTCACTCAGGAACGAGGGCTTGCACTCGGCGGCGCGGCTGACGATAGAGCCTGCCGAGGCCACGGCCTTGTCGAATGTGACTTTGCCCTTGGCGCTTGATTGGATGTAGAGCTCGTTTTGGGTGAACACAGCGCCATGGATGGTCAGATCGCCTTGTTGCACCTCGATGTCGTGGGCGTAAACGGCTCCGTCGACCTCGGTGTCGCCCTGGAACTGGATTTTGCGGTTCAATTCCGCGGCCTTTTCGGGCAGGATGGATGAGCGCACAATGTTGTCGCGCAGCTGTAATATGTTGCTGTTGAAACGTATTTCTTTAAGTTCTTTCATCATTCTGGGGAATTAATTTTTGTTGGTGTTTTCGAGGGAGAACATCTCCTTCATTTTCTCGGCCACGCGTCGACCGTGCGGGGTTGTTTGGTCGATTTTGTTGGCCATCTCCTCGGTGAAGTAACGGTATAGCATACCCTCCTCGGCGGGTTTCACCTTGGGATATCGTTGGGCTGCCAGGGCCGATTGTAGCTTAGGGTCGTTGTTCATCTCCTTTACTGGCTCGGGGGTGAACGTCTGGCGGTTGATGCCGCCGTCAACGGTACCCTCGAAGAACAGAGCCGGAACTACCGTCTCGATGTCCTCGGTTGCTACAATTGATGAGCGGTCCATCACGTCGGCAACGTCCTTGGAGGTGCCAAGATATTTTTCCACGGTGTCGAGTGTCTCCCAGGCACCCCACTTGAGGCGGGAAGCTTCAAGCTTGGTGCGGGCGGCGGCCACTTCCGAGGCTTCCACCATTGCGGCTCCTGCGCCGTCAAATGTGCGTGATGACACGCCGGAAGCCGAGCGCTGGAACTGGAACACGGGTTTGTCGATTTCAAAGATGCGGTTCTCCAGCTCTTGGTTCAAATCCTCGAAAATCTTGCCGTAGCGCGAGGATATTCGATGGTAGTCGGCTGTCATCTGGCGTTGCTTGTCGAGGCAACGTTTCTGAAGCTCGGTGAGGTGGATAAGGGATGCCTCAATGCTACTTTCCAGCTCGGCCACCTGTTGCGAGATCTCGGAGCGCACCGTCTTGAAGAAACCGCTCACGATTGTGTGGCCTATTTTCTTGGCCTTGTCGCGGATGGAGGCTACTTGGGCTGTTTCGGTGGCGGCGACGGCACCGGTGAGTCCCAGGACGTGGTTGCTGCACCGCTGCACCGACGCATCGTAGGGGTTGGTATCGACCTCCACGTTGACGATCACGGTCTCGTAGGCTGTACCCGACACGGTAATCGAGCCACCCGACTGCGAGGCCGGGTAGGACACCGTCTTGGAGTAATGGATAGCGATCTGCTTGGATACTTGTCGTGAATAACTCATGGCTCGCGGCGGTTATCGGGGTTGAACACTATCCTTATGCAGCTCGCGCATCATCTCCTTCACGCGGTCGGGGAGCGACGCCTGAGAGATCATTGCGTTAAGCTCGTTGCTGAGAGATGAGTTGCCCACATTGTTGGCCATGGGCACGATGTTTTGGGCCACCAACTCGGTGACGTCGCGGGCGGCGTTGGCAGGCACGAAGTCCTTGTTGGAATAGCTGTTCCAATTGGATGAGTCGGGGGCCTGTGTAGAGTTTACTACAATCACGGGCATGAGAATCTGCTGGTCCTCCTTGTCGATAGTCTCGTCGAGCAACACTTTTTGCAGGAGTACTTCCTGGCGTTTATGGTCGGCGAGGAATCGCTCGGTGGATTCGAGCACCTCCTTGGCTTGGTATTTCACGTTTCCGGCGAGGATACGCTCCGAGGCGGCGAGTGTCTCGGTTTGGCCCAGAGGCACTTGAGAGGAGAGAAGGCGAGTGCGGTTCTCCAGCCGGGTTGTCTCGTCGGATGCGAAGCGCATCACGGGGCGGTCGAGCTCGGTGACACGCAATCGCAGGTCGCGGTTGATCGTCGTGAAGAGCTTGTGGTAGCGCTGTGAAGTCATCGCATAGTCGCGTTGCATGCGAGCGCGCAGGCCCAGCAACTGTTTTTGGAGCTGGGTGAGCTTCATCACATGGGAGTCGACTTCCGATGAGAGTTTGGCTATCTTTTGGGATATTTGGCTGTGGATCAAGGAGTAGAAGCCACGGTTGACGTTTTGGCAGACGTGGTCGGCGGCGTCGCCTTCGGCCTTTATGACAGCGGCCTTGAAACCAACGACAGCGGCGGTGGTGCCGTCCACCTGGCGTGACACGCGGTCCATCTCGCGCGCCATCGGCTCGGTGTCGATTACACAATCTATTCGGGATGCCATGGTCGTGCGGGATTATTTGTTAAACGGTGGAGGAACTGCGCCGGGATTTTGAGGCTGGTTGTTGCCGGGGAGTGGGGGAGGGGTGGAGCCAGCGGGTTGGTCGGTTTCGGGCTCTTCGTCAAATTCGGGTTCGATTTCGATATCGAGTTCTTCTTCCTCTTCTTCGAATTCGGGCTCAAACTCCTCTTCCATCTCTTCCAATTCTTTCATCTCTTCGTCCTCTTCCTCATTCTTGACTCCGAAGAAGCCACTGAGAGCATCCACGATATCATCTTCCGTGGATTCTTGCTGAGGTAGTGGGGGAGGAACCGGGGCGCCTGGCTGATTTTCTACAGGGGCATTATCGCTGTTTCGCTGTATCGACGTATCGCCTTGAGGGGATGGGGGCTGGGGGGCATCATCGCTTTCTCGGCTGATCGGGTTATCGGCGACAGAAGGTCCATCTTGGGAAGCCCCCGTTTCGGGGGTTTGGGGGCCGATTTGGGGGCCTTCTGGTTCATCTGAGACGATTTCTGTTGCTTCGCGGATGATTTGACGGTCGAGTGCGCCCAGGTTGCCAAGGGCCTCGCGTGCAATGGCCGGGAGGTTGATTGAGAGTTGCTCGTAGGCCAATGGCTCGATTGAAGGCTCGGGAGGAAGCTCGCTCTCTTTTGCCAATACGGGATGGGCGGCGGCGAGAGGACGGCGACGCTCGTCGAGCTCAGAAACCTCGCTGGTGGCTACGGCAACCGCATTGGAGTGCCCGTCGCGCAGGCGAGCCTCGTAATATTCCACGTGGCCAAAGCGAGCGGCCTTCTCGTCGATGTCGTCCTTGAGGCGCAGCATGTAGTCCTCAAAGTCGAGTTGGGTTTGCTGGAATTGCTTGGACTGCAATTCAAAAGCAGCCACTGTCTCGCCCGTGTTCTCCACGGTTTTGACAACGGTGGCGTTGAGTTCCTCGCCACTCTCGGCCATGGAGTCCTCGGTGCGCTTTAGCGATGCGAGGGTGTTGTAGGCAGCGATGTACTGTCGCAGGCTCTCCTGCATAAGGTTGATGATATCGGAGCTCTCGGCACGGTTGGCGCGGTAGAAAGCGTCGGTGTCCTGGTGCCACTTGTTGAGGTAGGAGAGTTTCTGGTCCTTGATGTGGTTGTAAATTTTGAGACGCTCGATGCGGTTTTCTTGCATCAGGGATTGTACCATGGGGGCGACAATCTCCTCGTAGATTTGGTGCACTCCGAAGGGCATTCCGGTAGTTGAGCCGTCCTCGGCTTGCCACACTCCAGCGGGGAGGTTGTAGCGCACGCGCGACGACTGCTTGAGGTTGAACGGCTCGTAGCCCTGGGCGTCGTCGGTAAAGTCGAATGTCTCGTTCTTGATACGGTCGATCTCCTCGTATTCCAGAAGCGGGGAGTATTGGTTGTATGGCGCTTTGAGGATGGTGTATAGCAGGCGGTTGCTGTCGGTGACCACCTTGTCGACCGAAGAAAGCTTCAACGCTGAAACTGCCTGCACCGATTGAGCCATGGTGTGCATCAAGCCTTTGAGCACGTCCTCGAATTGTTGCGACTCGTTGCTGAGGGAGTCCTTCAGTCGGGCCAGGTCTTGGAAACGCTTGATGGGCTCGGCGTAGCGGTTGCGGTCGTATACGTTAACGACGGGCGAGCCTTCGGGCACCTCGGTGGCGCCGTATTCGTGCAGTTCCTCGAGGCGTTGGCTTTGGTCGGCCACGAGGGGTAAACGCACTGAAGAGGTGTCCAAGTCGCTCATGCAGAACGAGATGGTGCGTAGCGTGCGGTCGAGGGCTCCCATGTAGTCGTATTGGTTCATGTTCTGAATCGAAGCCGAGTATTGGTCGGTGGCGATCTCCTCGGTTTCGTTGGCGGTTTCGATGATTGGGGCCTCTTTGGAAAGGTCTTGAAGGCGGTTTACCGACTGTGCCAGGAGGTCGCTTTGGCGCGACATCTGCACGGTCACCTCGCTTTCTTGGGTTTGGCCTGTGAGGTCGACCACGAAGCTCTTGTCGTCGTATTTCACCTGCTCGGCCACCGGCACGTAGGCCACGCCGAGGCGATTGACGCGGTAGTCGCGGAAAATCTCGTCGTATACTTTCTGGAAATTGTCGATACGCTCATCGATTGAGGCGATTTGGCGCTCGCATTCTTTCTTCTTGATGAAGTACATAAAGAATGTGATGATACCGAGGAACCAGTACCAAAGTTTCGACATTCGTTCCTCGATGTCGGCGCGCTCGCGTTGCAATTGTTCCACTTCGCCCTCTATCCGCTCTTCCTCGGCGACGATTTTCTCGGCGGCTTGGCGGTAGAAGTTAAACAGGATTTGCGCCTCGTCCTGATAGATGTTGGCGTGATCCTTGAATACTTTGCCTTTCATGATAAAGTGTTTGGGGTTGTATGGGTTTAATAAACTGATTTACGTTGTTTTAGAGTAACTTGAGCCTCTTGGAGCCATTGAGAGATTTGGCGGTCGTTGAGGTCGTAAGCCGGGAGCGCTCGGGAGATGTCGCCGGCCAGGGAGTAGAGCTTGGCGTCGAGGTCGCGGGCACGCGGGGTAGGGGATGGAGAGATGTATCGGCAGTCGGAGGCGAGTCGCTCGATGCGCTCTTTCACCTCGGCGGGGAGTCCTGAGATGAGTTCGGTTTGGGCCACGAGGTCGTTCCAGCGTTCACGGGTGTCGACCACCGGGCGGCGTTGCTCTCGTTGCTCGTCCTCCACGGCCGACACCTTCTCGCCGGCTTTCACGGTTGAGAACATGCCGGCGATCAGGAACACAAGCAATGCGGCCTGCACGAGCACTTGCCATTTGAAGGGGATGGGCTGGAAGTACCCCCAGATCATGAACATGATGGAGAGGAATGCGTACCATCCTGAAACCCACCAGCCTACGCCCATCTCGCCGAGGGAGCGTGCTGTTTGGCGACGGTCGTTGATTTGGATGGCCCAGGGCAGGCGCCAGGTCCAGAACAGGGAGGTCCACGCCAAGCATGCCACCACGATGTCGAGGATGAGCACGTTGGTGGGGAATGCGTTGGCCATCAGGATGAAGGCCGCTATGATGAGGCCTATTACAAGGAGCCAGATTGCGATTAACATAGGGTTTATCAGTTTTCAGTTTTCAGTTTTCAGTTTTCAAGGGGAATTTGCAACGGGTTGATTTCATTCGACTTAAGTCGATTTAAGTCGAATGAAATCGAGGTAAATCGAGAGGAATCGATATAAATCGAAAGAAACGGGGATCACCCTCGGGGGGCGCCGCAGCGGGGGCAGAATTTGGCGCCGGGCTTCAGGGGAGAGCCGCAGCGGGAGCAGTTGTCGCCTGTTTGGGGCACGGGCTTGCCGCAGTGGCTGCAGAACGCGGCACCAGGGGCCAAGGGGGCGCGGCAGTTGGGGCACTGAGAGCCGTCGGCCTGCTGCGCGCCGGCGAGGGCTTGGCCGCAGGTGATGCAGCGGCGAGCCTGCTCGTCATTGTCACTGCCGCAGTTGGGACACGGGTTATATTTCTTGCCGCAGTTGGGGCAGAAAGCGTGGTTGGAGGGGAATTGCTTGGAGCAGTTGGCGCAATACACCATCTTCACTTGCTGTTGCTGGGGCTGAGCACCTTGCATTCCTCCCTGCATCTGCTGGCCTTGCTGGCCTCCGAATGTGGGTTGCTGGTACTGGGGATTCATCAGGCCGCTACCAGCGCCGGCCATTCCACCGCCACCGAAGCCTCCCATCATGCCCAGGGCGACGACGGCGCCGAGCGGACCGCCTTGGCCACCACCCAATCCTGACAGGGCGTTGTTGGCGGTGCCAAACATCTGCTCCTGTTGCCAGGTGTGGCCGGTGATCGACATCGAGCTTTGCTGGCCGATAGCCTCACGCACGCGGCGACCCTCGGGGGTGGTGTCGTCAACGTCGATGTCGCTCACGTAGAAGCGCGTAAGCTCGATGCCGAGGTCGTCCCAGAACGGGTTCATCACCTCGCGCAGGTGCTGGGAGATTTGGTCGAGGAACGCCGACACTTGCTTGATGCCGATGCGGTTGGAAATCATGAACTGGAGGATTGACGCCTTGGTCTTGGTGGTGAACTCGCCGGCAAACTGCTCGGTCAAGTCGCTGTCGCGGAAGATGGCGCGTGGGCCTACCTCAGGAATTTCTCGGCGTCCTTCACCTGCAAGCCGTACTGTCCCGAAGCATAGAGAGGGATTTGCGTTTGATAATCGTTGTCGTGGATCATCATGCGGGTGGTGCGCCACGGGATATTGTAGGCGAGAATCTTGTTGACGAACCACACCTCGGCGGTGAAGGGGTTTTTGCCGCCGAAGGGGATGCCGAAGAGCGAGCGAAGCACGGGGATGTTCTCGGTATTGAGGGTGTGCTTTCCGGGCCCGAACTTCTGCATCAGCTGTCCTTTGGAGAACAGCAGGGCTTCCTGGCTTTCCTGGACGATGAGCTGGGTGTAGGTGCTGAGGTTGGTTGCGGGGTATTTCCAAGCGTATATTGTACCGGCTTCTTGGGGAGCCCATTGCACGCAATCGATAATGGCCATGGTAGGGAGTTTAAAGTTTCAAGTTAAAAGTTAAAAGTTTAAGGTTGATAGCTTGGAGGAGATAGGGCTATCGTTCTAACGGAATAAGGTTATAACGAAGCGTAAGATGGGGTCTTAAGAGTCGTTAATTGTGCAAATTTAGGGAATTTACCCCAGTTCGGGATAAATACTATTCACCAGGTGGCATTTGAGCGTGGT
>CAZLSW010000024.1:0-42347 GCA_964562375.1 uncultured Muribaculaceae bacterium
GCGGGGGGGGTGGGGGGGAAGGGGGGGGGGGGGGGGCCGGGGGGGGGCACGGTAGCGGGGGGGGGGGGGGGGGGCTGGGGCCGTCGCGGTGCACCGTGGCTCGAGGGAGGATGGGGTTTGAGGCCGCCGCGGCCTGCTGTGGGGCGCGGTGGCTCGAGGGAGGATGGGGGTTGGGGGCCGTCGCGGGGCACCGTGGCTCGAGGGAGGATGGGGGGCTGGGGGCCGTCGCGGGGCACCGTGGCTCGAGGGGGGATGGGGGTTGGGGGCCACCGCGGCAAACCGCGGGGTACTGTGATGCTTAGGAGGGGGCCCCAGCGGCCTGCCGCGGGGCGCGGTGGCGGATTGTTTTAGAAAAATATTTTTGTAATTTTTTGATTTTTGTAATTATTACAAATTATTTTGCTATCTTTGTGGCCGAAAGCAATAAACGCGTGAGATATGGACATGAGATTACTCGCCAAGCAAAAGCTAGAAAGCCGGGGCATTAGGCCGTCGGTGCAGCGGTTGCGTATTTTGGAGTATCTTCTCGACCACAACACGCATCCGTCGGTTGAGGAGGTGTATGGGGCGCTCGCGGGCGAAATCCCTACCCTGAGCCGGACGACGGTCTACAACACCTTGCGGATGCTCTCCGAAGCGGGGCTGGCCCAGATGATCACCATCGACGAGCGTCATGTGTGCTATGACGGCCACCTTCACGATCATTGTCATTTTTACTGCGGGCAATGCGGGCGTATCTTCGACATCGAGTGGCCAGTGCCGTCGTTGGCCACCCCCAGAGCCGAGGAGATTCCTGGGGTGGGACGGATCGACCAAGTGCAATTTTACTATAAAGGCTTGTGCGCCGAGTGCGCCAAGCGGCTGTGAATCAACAAGGAATAATTCATCAACATTTTAAACAGGTAAAACAGAGAATCATGAAAAAGCGTTTCGTATGTACCGTGTGCGGTTACGTGCACGAGGGGACAGAGGCCCCCGAGAAGTGCCCCAAATGCAAAGTGGGAGCTGACAAGTTTCGCGAGGACGGCTACGTGCTGAACGGCACCAAGACCGAGAAGAACCTTCAGGAGGCGTTCGCCGGCGAGTCGATGGCTCGCAATAAATACACTTATTTTGCCTCGAAGGCCAAGAAGGACGGTTTCGTGCAGATGGCAGCCATTTTTGAGGAGACCGCCAACAACGAGAAGGAGCACGCCAAGATGTGGTACAAGCTGCTCAACGGCGGCAGTATATCGGACACTGAGCACAATCTTGAAGCCGCGGCCGACGGCGAGAACTACGAGTGGACCGACATGTACGACCGCATGGCCCGAGAGGCTCGGGAGGAGGGCTTTGAGGAGATCGCCCGCAAATTCGAGGGCGTGGCCGCGATCGAGCGCGAGCACGAGGAGCGTTACCGCAAGTTGTTGAAAAACCTGCGCGACCGCAAGGTGTTCAGCAAGGACGGCGAGGCTGTATGGCAGTGTGCCAACTGCGGCCACATCGTCATCGGCATCCAGGCCCCGGAGGTATGCCCTGTGTGCGACCATCCTCAAGCTTATTTCCAGGTGCGAGCCGAGAATTACTAAACGACAGTTGAATCAGAAAGGGCCACGTTTTCGCGTGGCCCTTTTCTTGTGTCCTTTAGCTCCAGGCACAAAAAAATTGATTGTCTCTCGACAACCAATCTTAGTTAACCTTAAATCTAATACCATGAAAAACACGCCACAAAGGTACGGGGTTTTTCGTTAATGGCAAATTATTTGGAGAAAAAATTGCTTGATTTTAACTTAATTTCACGTCAAATTGCTAATGGTTAAGTTAAATCGGTTGCAACGAGCCGAATTGTGCCGTTTTAGCGACATTTTGCCATCGACGAGACGTGTTTACGGTATTTAGCACCGAAAACCAGCATTAACATCCATTAACAACACGCCATGGGCCGAGCAAACATTAGAGTTCGCTGACGCGGACGCGCTGGTTTTTGAGGCGGTGGGGCTGGAGGGCCGCAACCAGACTCATCACTTTGGAGCGGGGGACGGCGGCAAGGGAGCAGTGGTCCTTGACGGTGATGACACCAACCTCATCCGGCGCAAGTTGGCCTTTGTGGATGAGGTATCCTGCGATGTCACCTCGGGAGATTTTCTCGCGCCGGCCGGCGTTGAAGTAGAGTGTGGTCCAGGGGGTGGTACCGTTTGGCACGGTGGCGACGGGGAGGTTGGCCACCGATCGGTAGGAGATTCCGTCGTCGATCCATTGGGGACGCTCGTCTTTGTCGGAGGTGATTATATAAATCTCTCCTGATGCCCCTTGACGCGCGGTGCGACCGTTACGGTGGGTGAAAGTTTCGGGCTGCAGGGGGAGGTGGTAGTGGATGATATGGTCGACATTGGGGATATCGAGACCACGAGCCGCGAGGTCGGTGGCGACGAGGATTGGCGCCGAACCGTTGTTGAGACGGTCGACGGCAATTTCGCGTTGTAGCTGGTCGAGAGCGCCGTGGTATAGCGCCGCCGGGAATCCCGCTTTAGTGAGGGCTTGGTGTACACGCTCGGCGCTTTCGCGATGGTTGACGAAGACGATAGATCGCTGATCGGCTGGAAATGACGCGAGGAGCGATTTCAGGGAGTCGAGTTTATCGGGCGACGGGCTATGCATCTCGTAGTATTCGAGGTGGCCTTGAGGGGCGACGGTGCGCTCGGTAAAATCATAGACGCGCGGGGAGCGCAACTTGAGCCAGTCGGGGACCTCCTCGAGGGGAGTGGCCGAGGTGAGGATAATGCGGTTGACGGCAGTCATTTTTCTCACCAGACGGCGCATTTGGTCATGGAAACCGAGCTCGAGTTGCTTGTCGTATTCGTCGATGACGAGGGTTTTAACACGGGCGAGATCGACCGTGCCGCGATTGGCGTGGTCGAGCAACCGTCCCGGGGTAGCGACGACGATAGCGGGTGAGGCCTCAAGCGAGCGAGTCTCGTCGGTCATGGAGTGTCCTCCATAGAGCGGCACTACTCGCATTGGTAGGGCCAAGGGGCGGGTGACCGCGGCAATTTGCACGACCAGCTCGCGAGATGGAGCGAGGATGACGGCCTGCGGACCCTGTGCGCCAGGCCTTAGCGACAGCAACAGGGGGATATCGAAAGCTAAGGTTTTCCCGCTTCCGGTGGGGGCGAGGAGGATTGTTTCGCGGCCGTTATCGGCGGCGAGAGCTTCTTGCATGGGGTTGAGGTCACGGATTCCGAGGGATTTGCGCGCCCGCTGAATTATTTCGTCTTTCTTCATGACTTACTTTTTTGCAGTTACAAATATAACACCCGTGAGGCGTATTTTGTCCTGAAACACTGAATTTTTACCCTGATTTAACGGGGAAGCGCCGTCAAAGCGTTAAATATTGTGAACAAAATGGAGATGTAAACGAATCGCGTGAGGATTGTAACACGGTCGTAACATTGAGGTGGTATCTTTGCGTCGTGAAGTTTTGATTGATACAAGAATTAGTTTAATGCCATATACAACCGGAGAATAACGGTTGCAAAGATAGTAATTGACAAAGAAAGGACATCATAACAAAAAAATGGGTCGCCGCGAGGCGCCCCATTTTTATTTGTAATTACCTTGCTAGAGGAGGTCGATGCCGGCTTGGGCGCAGGCCTTGATTTGCTCAGGGGGCCAGATTGAGGCTTGCACCTCTCCGATGTGGGCTTTCTGGAGCAGGAACATGCACAGACGGCTCTGACCGATACCCCCGCCGATGGAGTAAGGGAGCTGGCCGTCGAGAAGCATGGAATGGAATTTGAGCTTGGAGCGATCGGAGCAACCCCGCATCTCGAGCTGTTTTTTCAGCGACTCGGGAGCCACGCGTATACCCATGGAGGAGATTTCGAATGGCGCGTCAAGCACGGGATTCCAAAGGATAATGTCGCCGTTGAGGCCGGTGTAGCCGTCCTCGTTTTGAGTGATCCAGTCGTCATAGTCGGGGGCACGCCCGTCGTGGGGCTGGCCGTCGCTCAGCGGGGCGCCGATTCCTATAACGAAGATGGCTCCGTATTTCTTGGCGGCCTCAGCCTCGCGCTCGCGGGGCGTAAGGCCCGGATATTCGTCGAGAAGCTGCTGGGAGTGGATGAAGGTAATTTCCTCGGGCAGGTAGGGGGTGATGTGGGGGAAGAGCTTGTAGATCAGGTGCTCGGTTTCACGTAGGGCCTGATATATTTTCTTGACAGCATCCTTGAGGTATTGGAGGTTGCGGTCCTCCTTGCGGATTGTCTGCTCCCAGTCCCACTGGTCGACGTAAAGCGAGTGGAGGTTATCGAGTTCCTCGGAAGTGCGAATGGCGTTCATGTCGGTGTAAAGGCCGAAGCCCGGGGCGATGTCGTAAGCGCCGAGCTTGGTGCGCTTCCACTTAGCGAGGGAATGCACCACCTCAGCCGGGGCGTCGCCCATATCGGCGATATTGAACTTCACAGGAGACTCAACGCCGTTGAGGTCGTCGTTAAGGCCGGTGCCTGAAAGCACGAAAAGGGGTGCGGTGACGCGGCGCAGGTTAAGCGCCGTTGCCAGTTTTTCCTGGAACGCTTCTTTAATAGTCTTGATAGCCACCTCGGTGGTCTCGGGTAAGAGTTTCTGCTTGTATTTCTTAGGAATGATTAATGCCATATTAAAGCTGCCATTAAGTAGGATTTGGGCGCAAATTTACGACAATTTTCTAACATTCCAATCATTTTTGCAACATTTTGTCAAAAACGATGCCAAAATAACGGTTTCAGCCCCCGAATTGTGACAAATTGGAGACAAATCGGATAAATTTCTGTTGAATTTACTAAAAATATTGCAAGGCGAGCTACAAATGGTTAATTTTACGTCGGAATTGCCAGGGAATGTGTTATAACAAATAGGCAATCCCCCAAACCATCTACCCATGGACGACAAGAAATTATTCCTACTCGACGCGTACGCTCTCATCTACCGAGCATATTACGCTTTAATACGGTCCCCGCAGTTTACCACCACGGGTATCAACACGTCGGCTATCTACGGTTTCTGCAACACGCTCGATGAAATCCTGCGCAAGGAGAACCCCAGCCACATAGCGGTGTGCTTCGACCCCAAGGGAGGCGAGACGTTCCGTCACGAGGTGTACCCCGACTATAAAGCCAACCGCGACGCCCAGCCCGAAGGAATCACCGTGGCCATCCCCTATATCAAGCGTATCCTTGAGGCCTACAACATCCCCATGATTGAACGCCGCGAATACGAGGCCGACGACATCATCGGCACCCTTTCGCGGCAAGCCGAGCGCGAGGGTTTTCTTACATATATGATGACACCCGACAAGGACTACGGCCAACTGGTGACCGACCGCGTGCTGATGTACCGCCCATCCCTCCGCGGCCAGGATTTCGCGATACGCGGACCAAAGGAGGTGTGCGAGAAGTACAAAATAAAGGAGCCTCGCCAAGTGATCGACCTGCTGGCCCTCGAGGGCGACAAGATCGATAACATCCCGGGATGCCCGGGCATCGGAGAGGTAACGGCCCAGAAACTCATCGAGCGTTTCGGCTCGGTGGAAAACATGCTGGAGCATGTCAACGAGTTGAAAGGAGCTCAGCGACGCAACGTGGAGGAGAACGCCGACAAAATACGCTTCTCCAAGTTCCTCGCCACAATTCGCACCGACGTGCCTCTGGATATCGACCTGGAAACGTTACGCCGCAAGCCCGAGAACGTCGATGAACTGATGAAGGTGTTCAAGGAGCTAGAGTTCAAGACCCTCGTAAAGCGTCTTCAAGCCTCTTCGGCCAAAAAAACCGATAGCCAAGGTTTAACGCAAGCCGCTGCAACCAAATCGACCGACAGCCAGCCTTCACTGTTTGATTTCGACAACTCAGTGGAAACGCCCGACGTGCCGGTGGAAACCCTGGCCGACGACCAGTGCGTAGCTGTGACGACGCTCGAGGAGGTAGCCGCGCTGATTGAGCGCGCATGCAAGCTTGAGAACGTGGGGTTTTCGGTGTGGCCATCTTCCGAGGAGCCGATGAAGGCCACCCTGAAAGCTGTAGCCTTCGCCATTCCAGACGACAAGTCCTACTTCATAGAATTACCCTCGGAGGGCACAGCCCGACAGGAGTTCAAGGCGGCCATCACCCCGTTGCTCACGGCACCAAGCGTGCGACTCGTCGCCCACGAGATCAAGCCAATGCTGATCGTGCTGCGCCGCGAGCTGATGCCTATGGATTCCAACTACGGCGACACGGCGGTGGCCCACTACCTGCTTCAGCCCGAAATGAAGCACACGCTCAGCAACGTGGCCAAGGCCTACCTCAACTATGAGACCGTCGACTATGCCGACACCGCGCGCGACCGCCGCACGCCCGACCAATGGAGCCGGGAGGAGGCTCGTGTTCGCGTGGGCGAGCAAGCAGCCGTTGCCATCAAGCTGCAGACACCCCTTCTCGACCTTCTCAAGGAGCAGGGTCTCGACAAGCTTTACCGCGAGATCGAGTTGCCGGTCATCCCCGTGCTGGCCGAGATGGAGTACACAGGCGTGAGAATCGACCCGCGCGACCTGCATGAGTTGTCGCGCCAATTGACCGAGCGGCTTCACTCGATGGAGCGCGAGGTCTACAATCTGGCCGGGGGAGAGTTCAACCTGGGTTCGCCGTCCCAAGTGGGAGAGGTGCTGTTTGAACGCTTGAAAATCGACTCCAAAGCCAAGCGCACCAAGAAGGGAGCCTACTCCACCACCGAGGACATCCTCGAGAAATACGCGGCCACCCATCCCATCGTGGAGCTCATCCTGAAAATCAGGCGACTGCGCAAGCTTCTGGCCACCTACATCAACGCCCTGCCCGAATTGATCAACCCTGTAACCGGGAAGATACACACCACTTACAACCAAACGGTTACGGCTACCGGTCGTATCTCGTCGACCAACCCCAACCTGCAGAACATCCCTATCCGCACCGATGACGGCCGCGAGATACGACGCGCGTTCATCGCCGACCCGGGCTGCCTGATTCTGTCGGCCGACTATTCCCAAATCGAGCTGCGACTGATGGCCGACCTCAGCCACGACCCGCAGATGATTGAGGCGTTCCGATGCGGCGCCGACTTCCACCAAGCCACCGCGGCCAAAATCTACCACCGCGAGCTCAACGAGGTAACAGCCAACGAGCGACGCAACGCCAAGACAGCCAACTTTGGCATAATCTACGGCATATCGGCGTTTGGCCTGTCGGAGCGACTGGGCATCTCCCGGGCTGAGGCTAAAGCGCTCATCGACGGTTACTTCGCCACCTATGAAGGCGTGAAACGCTATATGGAGGAAAGCATCCAGCGGGCTCGCGAGGATGGCTACGTCACCACACTCTTTGGCCGCAAGCGTTACCTGCCCGAGATCAACTCGCGCAACGCCGTAGTGCGCGGTTACGCCGAGCGCAACGCCATCAACGCCCCCCTGCAAGGCTCGGCAGCCGATATCATCAAGCGCGCGATGATCGACATCCACGCCTACATCCGCGACCACGGGCTACGTTCCCGCATGATCATGCAGGTGCACGACGAGTTGATTTTCAACGTGGTACCAGAGGAATTGGACGAGCTGCGTGCCGTTGTCATCAACAAGATGGAGGACGCCTACACCCAGGGAGCTGTGCCCCTGGAGGTGTCGGCCGGCGTTGGCGACAACTGGCTGGAAGCCCACTAAATAAGTAATTAGGTAATTAGGTATTAGTGATTAGTGATTAGTGATTAAGTATGATAGCTTCGTTGATGAAAATTTTATGGTAAACGGCAGTCACTCGGCAAGTATCACACTTAATCAATAATAACTAATCACTAACAACCTGCAACATAGGTATCATACCTAATCACTAATCACTAATCACTATCACTTAAAACCTATTGTAGATGGAAGAAGGATTGATGCTATTTCGCAACGTGCAGGAGTTTCCCCCGCTGGGATGCTTCCGCATCGCTCGCGCGCAAAGCGGCAACCGCTGGTACTATCTCAAGGGCCTGCGGCCCGAGGTGGTGGACGACTTCGACCACCTGTCGCTGTTGCAACAGGAATTTGACCTGATGTCGCACCTCAACCACCCTGGCATACCATCCTTGGTGACCATTCAAGAAAATTCGCCTATCGGGCCTTGTATAGTGATGGAGATGTTCGATGGGATGACACTGTCGCGATTCCTGTCCCAGGGGCGACGCCGCGCCGCTCGCCGCGCGGTAGCCGAGGGGGTGATCGACTCTCTCAGCTACCTCCATAGCCACGACATGTACCACGGCGACCTACGGCCCGAGAATATCTGCGTGAGCCAGATCGGCTACCATCCCTGGATCCTGAATTTCGCCCTCGAGGACAATGAGGCCTACACGTCCTACGTTGCGCGCCGCGAGGACGACGAGTTCACCCCTCCGGAACTGAAAACCTCGCCTCGTCCCTCGGCCGACGCCCGCAGCGACGTCTACGCTTTCGGCCAGTTGCTCAAGAAGCTCAACCTTGGCTGGCGCTATAACTGGATGATAAAAAAATGCACAAAAAAGGACCCCGACGACCGATTCCAGTCGGCCGACGAGGTCGCAAAATCCATGAAACAGGGAGCCCTGGGGCGTCATGCCACCCAGATCATCATCCTGATGATCGCTCTAATCGCCGCCCTGCTCATAATCATTTTAACGTGGCGCACAGCCATTCCGGCCCATAACGCCATCAGTTTTTAAGTTTTAGGTCTTAGTGATTAGTGATTAAGTATGATACCAAAATTTTAGGTTTTTAGTATTAGTGATTGGTGATTAAGTAGGATAGATAGCGGGGGACAACTGAGGTGCCCTATGTTTACATCATTGTGTCTATCATACTTAATCACTAATCACTAATCACTAATACCTTGATTAGAAGTGTATCCGGCATCCTACTTGGATCAAGCCTTGGGCACCGAAACCAAGCTCGCCGAAGAGGGTCCAGGTCTGGTCGAGGTCTACGTCAGCTCCCAGCGGTGAGGCCTGGATGGCGAAGTAAGTCTCGTTGTAGGAATCCTGATTGCGGGGTTGCATATGGCTTACCACGACGCCAACGCCTAGGTGAGCGTACAGTTTGACCATGCTGTTGCGGTAGTACTCATAGCGACCGTTGGCCATGAAAGCGTGGTAAGCGATTTTTGATTTGTACTTGCCGCCAGTAGTGTGAGTGGAAGAGAACGTGTAGCTGGGGCCAACCCAGATTTTGGGAGCGACCTTGAAGTTGAGACCGGCGGTTAGAGCGCCCCAGGCGGTCTTGACGCCGTCCCAGCCGTCGTGGCAGTCGCAAGCGTCCATCTCGGTGTAGCCTCCGTAACCAATTTGAATCTCAGTTTGAGCAGATGCACCAAGAGTGATGGCCATCACGGCCACAAGTGCAAGTAAAAGCTTTTTCATTGTAGTAAATGTTTAGAAATTGGAATTGTAAGTATTGGAAAAATTAAAAAAACTTGGAAATTCGCCCGCGAAGTTATAAATTTCCGTATAAATAAACGACCCCAACCATAATTTTGTTTAAATTTGCGGAAAAGTTGACCACCATATAGTGCATCTTGGCATACCTAATGGTGAGGTACAAGGAGCGTTAGTTGGACAAGGATTATGCCTTGCCATGGACGGCCGGTGATCGACAGGTGATTAAGGTAGGTGTCTCCTTCTCCTCCGAGACGCGCAACATCTCCCACTGGGTGGTGCGGTGACTTCAGACGGGCTGGACGGTGGCCGATTCGGGATACCACAGGTAGCCGCGGACGATGGCAGTGGGGAACATCTGGCGGTAATAGGTGATGTATTCCCCCACCTGCGATCGATACTTTTTGTCGGTCGCGTCTTCCGAAGCGGGGACTTGACCAAACTTGTAGTCGATAATCTCGATGACATTGTTGGACGTCCACACCACGCGGTCGGGGCGCTTGGTTACGCTATTAGCTAGCAGAATCGGGCGCTCGGTCAACACTCGCTCGAAGCCTTGGAACCAGCGCTCAACCGTTTCGTCGGACAACGCCGCTGAAAGCAATCTAAGGTATTCGTGAGCCTGAGCCTCGGGCAAGTTGGCATGTCGGGTCATTCGGCGCAGCGCTTTTTGTAGGTCGGACCGATATATCACCTGAGCCAACACGTCATGAAGGAACGTTCCACGCTCAAGAGCCATCTGGCGTCGGGTGACGCAATCGGCCTCGGTGAGGTTGAACCGGTCGGAACGGTCGGTCACATGGTACGGGGCCATCTCCTGGGTGGGTTTTTCCTCTTTATCCTCCTCTTCCTTGGGCACAGTAGGCTCTCCCACGACCAGGGCAGGTTGCTCGAGCGTGGTGTCGAAGCGCGAGGCGAGGTTGAGCGTCATGGAATCGTCACCCGCAGCCGATTTCTCTATGCCTTGCAGCAAGCAGGGGCCGATTTTGCACGCCTTGAGTTCTTCCTCCTTGGCCTCTACTTCTTTTGACTCGGAATCTTTGGATGGTTTCTTCTTGGAATCAGCTTCAGGCTTGGGGAGTTTTCCCTCGCATGTGGCCACCAATTCACGACCGGCGCGCGTGAAAGCCACGTAAAGCAAGTTGAGGTTGTCGATACGCTGCTCCTCGACGATTTTCTCCAATTGTGGGCGCAAGGAGGTTTCACGGAGCTTGGCCGATGTGTCCAAGGGCAGCATTGCCGGGCGAAACTCTTCGGGTATCATCGTCATCCCACTCATGTCGTACCAATCGTAGCGGCGTTTCTGAGGGATGGAGAATTCCACAAAATCCCAATTGGCCAGTGGCACGTGGACGCAAGGCCACTCCAGGCCCTTGGCCGAGTGGATGGTGCACACGGTGATCGCGTTGAGTTTGTCGGGCACCTTGATGGTCTTCAATTTCCCTTTGGTATCCCACCACTGCAAGAACGAGTGGATATCGGCCTTCCCCTTGGCCGCTACGTCGCTCACGAGGTCCTGGAAAGCCGTGATAAAGACATTTTGCTCGGCGCATTGCTCCTCGCTGACAAATCGTCGCACGATACGCTCAACCAGCGAGGTAAGGTTGAGGCAATCGAGATCGGCCGCATCCTTCACAAGTTGCTCAATATCAGCTTTGTTCTCCCCCAACAACGCATTTTTCAATGCCTCAGCGGGCTCGAGGCCCAGCAGCGAGTGGAAGTATTCAAAGCGATTGATCATCGAGGCCAATTCGCGGGCATTCTTTTTGAAGGCGGAGGTGGAGGCATCGCTGGAGTCGATCATTCGCAACACGCTCAGTATCAAGTTGACAACCGATGACGAAGCGATAGTCACCGAGTCGCCCGAGGTGATTTCCACCGCGGGAAGGGCGCCCTCCTTCATTTTGTCCAAGAGGAATTTGACCACTTGCGAACCCTCTTTCACTTTCCTGACGAGGATGGCGATATCCTTGGGCTGGTATCCGGCTTTCAACTGTCGCTGGATATGCTCGAGCATGCGCTGGAAGGAAAGGTCGGCAACCGTAGCTTCTTCGGTTTTCTCCACGAAAGCCAAGTTGACGTACCCCTTATCGATCTCCTCAGTCTTGCCCACTTGCTGCGAGATAGTGATATAGGTGCTCTCCACTTTGGCCAGCGAAGCCATTGTGCGGAACAGCGAGTTGTTGAATCTCACCACGTTGCCCAGCGAGCGGTAATTGGTATTCTCATCTGGCTCCAAGCCTTTGGCTTCCACTTGCTCATCGTGGAAGCGGGCCATCATCTGCTCGTTGACCTTGGTGGCGAGCAAGGTTGGGTCGGAGTTGCGGAAGCGGTAGATGCTTTGCTTCTCGTCACCGATAATAAGGTTATCGTTGCCGTTGGCGATGCTCTCCTCAAGCAGGGGGCGTAGGTTTTGCCACTGCATGGTGGAAGTGTCCTGAAACTCGTCGATGAGGAAGTGGTGCAATTGATATCCCAGCCGCTCGTAAATAAACGGATTTTGGTCGTTGTTGATCACACCCTCGAGCAGGTCCTGTGTGTCGGAAAGGAGAATCACGTTGTTGTCCAGTCGATATTGTTCGATAAACTTCAACACGTATCCCAACAGCCCGAAATAAAACACATTATTGCTCAAGAATTGCGACATACTGTTGACTGGCTGGCTTACGCGAAGTGTCTCCAGCAGCCCCTTGATGGTGGCATCCAAGTCGGTACCCGGATATCGCTTTTCGCCGGCAGCCGAATAAATATTTCGGTCTTTGGCATCCCAATTTAAAATATAATTGGGGAGATCCCTTGGCACATCTTTTAGATGCTTATTCAAAAAGTCTACAAGGCGGTAGAAGAACAGCTTATTGCTATCCAATGCGTTTTCCCTCATTATTCGGCCCAGCTCGTTATAGGCCTCAAGGAACGCCTTACGGGATTCACGCTGTTGCTCGCGCAGGAAGGCTTGCAGTTTTTGTAACGGGGCATCGTCCCGCTTGAAGTAGGCGGTTACCTCCTTACGGCGCAGCTTGAATTTCTCGCTTAGGAGGTCTTTTAGGGTCTTGACGAGCGACGAGTGTAGGCTTGATCCGCGGTTGAACAGGTTGAATCGCTTTCCCTCCTCGAGGGTCTGGCGCATATACTCGAGCAGCCAATTGGAGAGTTGGGTAGTTTCGGGGCTGTGCGGGTCGAGGGTGAGCGACGAGAGCATCTCCCCCACGCCACGACCGATCACCATTTCGTCGTCAAGCTCTATATCGTAGTCGCCGGGCAGCTCGATCTCGCGGGCGAACGAGCGCAACACCGATTGGAAAAACGAGTCGATGGTGTTGACTTGGAAGCCCCCGTAGTCGAACAGCAAGTCGTACAACGCCTCTCCCGCGGCCTTCTCGATCTCCACCTCGGTGGCCTCAAAGGTCTTTTGAAGCTTGGGTAGATATTTGCTCTTGTCGTCGGGCGCGAGCGAGGAGGAGCGTGACAGCACGGCCAACTGGTCGACGATGCGTTTCTTCATCTCGGCCGTGGCGGCTTGGGTAAAAGTGATGGCGAGGATGTGTCGATGGGCTTTGGAAGCACTTTTGCGCAGGTGGTACTTCCCGTTCATGTCCTTGAAACCAAGGAGGCAAGTGATGTATTCGAGAGCGAGGGTGAAAGTTTTGCCCGAACCCGCCGACGCTTTGTATATCGTCAGCATAGTCGGGTCTTAAAGCCTTGCGTTTCAAGATATTGTTTTACGTCATTGCGGCGGTCACCTTGGATGAGGATTTCACCTCCACGGGCTGAGCCGCCGGTGCCGAGGCGCTTCTTAAGAGCGGCCGCCACCTCGAGGTAGCTGTCGTCGTCGGGGTCAAAGCCGGCGATAATCGTGGCCTCCTTCCCCTTGCGGCCCTTGCGGTCGAGGATGATATCGAGGCAGGGCTTTTTATACCCCGCAGTGACCTGCGAGGCACGCGACCGGGCTTCCGAGCCCTCAGCTACAGGAGCGTAAGCCTCCTCAGCGGGCATCTCCTCTTGGGGCATAGCGTCTTTTAGAGCCTGCAGGGAGGCCATCCAATCATTGCCCTTCCCCGTGGTCATGGTCGTGCTCGAGATTAAGGAGTGAGGAGTCGATGGAGTCGGTTTCGGCCGAGTCGAGTAGTTGTGCCGGAGCGGTAATGGCTTGGCTCAGCTGGGCCATCATCGCCGTGTAGCGGGCGTAGTCGATGGGGAGCGTGGAGTAGTAGGCCAAAGCCGAGTCGGCGTTGGTGGCGAAAGCCTTAAGGTAACATTGCGTGGCCTGGGTGATGAATTCCTCCTCATCGTTGGGCACTTCCTCCGATAGGCGCATCAACAAAATCGAGGTCTTGCCCAGAGTCGATACGGGAAACACCTCGCGGTCGCTCTTCTGAAGGATCTCGTTACACAGGTTAATAGCCACCTTGGGGTTGCCCTCATCGAGAGCGACCTCGGCGGTTGCCAAGTCGTCGTCCACGCGTGCGGCGCCCTCGCCCTGGCAGGATGCCAGAGCGAGCGACACCACTAACGTGGCGATTGCCATAAGGAAATTTTTCATAGGATGCTAAAGGTTATATCTTTATTTTTTTGATTCTTCGGGGAATGGACGGCGGTGGTACACATAGTCGATACCGTCCTTGTTGAGGGTCATCGACACGCCGTTGAAGTCGGTGATAGGATAGGCCACGCGAGCGGCCACAGCTCCCATGAGCGAGGAGTCGCCCTCGACGGTGAGGGTGGCCAGGTCGTTTTCGATCACGAGCGAGTCGCCCTTGACGTGCCAGCGGCCGCGGATGGTGGCTGTGAGCACCTCGGGACGCACCGCGCGCATCACCGAATGGCCGTCCTTGCCCAACTCGTAAAGAGGGTCGATATCGCTAATCTCGGGGATGAAGTACTGCCCCACCATGGCTTTCTCGCGGCTCGAAAGGCCGCACGACGCCATCACAAGCGCGAGCAGTGACATTACCAACAATTGCCTCATATCTTATCTTTGCATTGTTTATGGTCGCGAAGATACGAAAAGATTCTCTATTACCCTTGGCGAAACTGCTGCTCGCCGCAAAATTTCGACGACAAGTGGAGAGTAGCGGGCTGCGCCAAAGCGGCTTTCAGAGCCTCCTCGGGAGTATTCACGACCGTATAGAGCGAGGTGGTGTGATCCTCGGGGATTACCTGTTCCTTGACGGCGTGGGCGATCATCTCGAGCAGGTGATCGTAGTAGCCGTCCACGTTGAGTATCACCACGTTGCCGTTGTATAGGCCCAATTGTCGCCAAGTGATGATTTCAAAGAGCTCATCCAAGGTACCGAAGCCGCCGGGCAGCGCGATGGACGCCATCGACAGCTGTGCCATGGTCAATTTGCGCTCATGCATATCCTCGGTGACCAGCAACTGTGACAGCCCACGGTGGTGCCATCCGCGCTCCACCATGAATTGGGGGATAACGCCGATGGTCATGCCTCCAGCCGCGAGACAAGCGTCGTTGGCGGCTCCCATCAGGCCCATTTTGCCGGCGCCCGTGATCAACGGGCGACCCGACTGGGCTATCAAGCGACCGAGCTCGGCGGCCGCCTCGCGCAAGCGAGGGGCCACCGAGTCGGAGGATGCGCAAAAGAGTGTAATTCCCTTCTCCATTATTTTGCCGGAGCCGGGTTAACGAATACGCGATACTCGCCGGGAGCCAACTCAGTGGGATTGGCCTCCTCGCTGCCCGAGAACCAGTCGATCATGCCGTCGACGTTGACAGCGTCCTTCACATATTCAACAGCCTGAGGATCAGCGCCTAGGTTAACCATCGTCACCACCTTGGAGCCGTTCTTCTCGCGCGAGAAGATGTAGAGGTCGTCGCTCTTGGTGGGGTAGCGCACGATCTCGCCACCAGCATTGCCGGCGTTGAGTGCCTCTTGGGTGTGCTTCAGCTCGTTAAGTTTCTGGTAGAAGACGAAGTATTGGTTACGAGGCTCCCATGTGGGGGGCACGTCCTTCTCGAAGAACTCCAGGGCGCGGTTCAAGCCCGTTTCCTGCCCAGTGTAGATCAGCGGCATGCCGGGGAGGGTGTAGCTGAGCACGGCGAATGCGTCAACCAATTGACCAAGACGCTGGAACTCAGTGCCTTCCCACGAGTTCAAGTCGTGATTGGTGATCATGTTCATCATATAGGAGTCGCCGGGATAGGTTGCGGCTTGCTCAGCGAGCAGCGAGTCGATATCGACAGCGTACTTCTTGGGGAATTTCTTCATCTCGCCCTTGTCGTCCTTGAAGGTGTACTGGCCCGAGGTGGCGGCGATTTCGCTGAAGAGGTCCTTCATGGGCCAGTTGTAGGCCATGTCGAATGCGTGCTTCTCAAGCTCGGGTTCCGAGGCCTCAGCGAGCATGAACAGGTCGGGCTTAACGGCCTCCAGCTTGGGGCGTGTCTCGTCCCAGAAGTCGGTGGGCACCTCCATGGCCACATCGCAACGGAAACCATCGACGCCCACCTCGGTCAACCAGAACTTAAACGCGTCGACCATGGCGGCGCGCATCTCGGGGTTGGAGTAGTCAAACACGTAGACGTCGGTCCAGTCGTAGGGGCCGTACATCTCGCCGTTCTCGTTTTTCTCGTACCAATCGGGGTGCTCGGTCACCCACGCGTTGTCGCGGCCCGAGTGGTTAGGCACCCAGTCGAGAATCACTTTCATGCCCATGTCGTGGGCTTTCTTGACCACCTCCTTGAACTGGTCGAGGGTGCCAAACTCGGGGTTGAACGCCTTGTAATCCTTAACGGCGTAGTAGCTACCCAGCGTGCCCTTGCGGCCGTCCTCCGAGATGGGGAAGATGGGCATGAACCATAGGATGTCGACGCCAAGCTCCTTAAGGCGAGGAAGCTGCTCGGCGAATGCGTTAATCGAGCCGCTGTCGGTGTACTGGCGCAGGTTCACCTCGTAAATCACAGCGTTGCGGCTCCACTCGGGGTGTTTCACGGTGGTGAGGGTAGAGTCGTTGGCGGCATTGGCTTTCGCGCCGTTGCCACCGCAGCCGAAGAGCATCGTAAAGAAGCCCGCGATGGCTGAAAAGACAATAATCTTCTTCATCTTGAAAATCAGGTATTTAGATTAGAAATCACAAAAATAGTTGACAACACTTTGGGGGGATGAGTGAATCACATGTTGAGAGGATTCTCGGGGGCTATTTCATCCGATTCCTCGCAGCTACTGTCGTAGGCTTGTTCGTCGAAGGCGTAAAGGTTGGGCACGCGGTTGTGGCACGGTTTTTCGCTGGGTCCCTCGGAGCGCAGCATGCCCGTGGAGGTCATCTTGCGGGCGAAGTTGCGTCGGTCGTAGGTGGTGCCGTTCACGGCCTCGTATAGTCGTTGTAGCTCGGTCATGGAGAATTTCTCGTCGAGCAGGCGGAAACCGATGGGACGCGTGCGCATAATCTCGGGCAATTTCTTGCGGGCCAGGGCTACTATCTCGCTATGATCGAAGGCCAACGGGGGCAACTCGTCAACCCAGAACCACGAGGCCTTGGCCGCGTCGTCGCCAGCGAGCAAGCGGAAATCGCTCATCCTCACCAGCGCCAGGAAAGCCACCGTAACCACGCGCTCTCGAGGGTCGCGGCGTACGGAGCTGAACGTGTGGAACTGCTCCAGGTAGATGTCGCTCACGCCCGTCTCCTCGCGAAGCTCGCGCATGGCGCACTCCTCAATGCTTTCGTCAATGTTCATGAAGCCGCCGGGCAAAGCCCACATTCCCTTGTACGGCTCGATGCCGCGCTCAATGAGCAGCACGTTCAACCTTCGCCCGTCGAAACCAAACACCACGCAATCGGCGGTCATCGCGGGGTGGGGGTATTGGTATTGATACATACGTTATACGATGCGTTGATTTGACACTCCAAAGTTACAACTTATTTCTTTTCTCTCAAAATTTTACCCCATTTTTTGACCTCACGCGCGCATTATTCTTCCAAAAGTGATGCCTATTTAAAGGAAAACGTGTAATTTTGCAAGTTATTAGCCCCCAAACCCCCGCAGCGGGGGCTTAGCCATCCGGATGGGAAGCCCCCGTTTCGGGGGTTTGGGGGCCAATTTGAAATCAAACTAATTTAGATATCAAATGCTTACTATCCAGCAAATCAAAGAGAACCCCGAGGAGGCCATTCGCCGCCTCGGCATGAAAGGATACACCGACCGCGACGCCGTCTTGGGTGTCCTCGCCCTTGACGACCGTCGCAAAAAACTACAGCTCGAGAACGACAACCGCGCCGCCGAGCTCAACCGTTTGGCAGCCTCTATCGGCGCCCTTATGAAGCAAGGTAAAAAGGATGAGGCTCAGGCCGTTAAAGCCAACGTGGCCGCATTGAAGGAGTCACAAAAAGTCACAGCCGACGAGCTGGCCCAAACCGAAGCCGAGATTCGCGAGCGCCTGCTGTCGATCCCCAACCTCCCCTGCGCCATGGTGCCCGAAGGCCGCACCGCCGAGGACAACGTCGTCGAGAAAACCGGCGGGCCAATGCCCAACCTCCCCGAGGACGCCCTACCCCACTGGGATCTGGCCAAGAAATACAACCTCATCGACTTCGACCTCGGTGTGAAGATCACCGGAGCCGGCTTCCCCGTCTACATCGGCAAGGGCGCTAAGCTGCAGCGCGCGCTCATCCAGTTCTTCCTCGACCAGGCCTCCGAGGCCGGTTACCTCGAGGTGCAGCCTCCCTATGTGGTCAACGAGGCCTCGGGTTACGGCACCGGCCAATTGCCCGACAAGGAGGGCCAGATGTACCACTGCGAGGTCGACAATCTCTACCTCATCCCCACCGCCGAGGTACCCGTCACCAACCTCTACCGCGACGTGATTATTGAGAACGACCGCCTGCCCATCAAAAATTGCGCCTACTCGGCATGCTTCCGTCGCGAGGCCGGCAGCTACGGCAAGGACGTGCGCGGATTAAACCGCCTGCACCAGTTTGACAAGGTGGAGATCGTGCGCATCGAGCGCCCCGAGGACTCCTACGCCGCTCTCGAGGAGATGAAGGACCACGTGCAAGGCCTGCTCGAGAAACTGGGCTTGCCTTGGCACATCCTGCGCCTGTGTGGCGGCGACATGAGCTTCACCTCGGCTATCACATTCGATTTCGAGGTGTGGTCGGCCGCCCAGAAGCGTTGGCTCGAGGTGTCGTCGGTTTCCAACTTCGAGACCTACCAGGCCAACCGCCTCAAGTGCCGTTACCGCGGCGAGGACAAGAAGCCTCACCTGGCCCACACCCTCAACGGCTCGGCCCTCGCCCTGCCCCGCATCATGGCCGCACTGCTCGAGAACAACCAGACCCCCGAAGGCATCATCGTCCCCGAGTGCCTGAGAAAATATACCGGCTTCGACATCATCAATTGATTTCGGGATTCCCGGGATTTTCGGGATTTCCGAAAATTTCGAGATTTTCGAGGTTATCGATAAAATTCTCCATGGAAAGAATAAAGGTAAAAATCATTAACCGCTCCCACCATCCACTGCCCTGCTACGAGACCCCATCGTCGGCCGGCATGGACGTGCGCGCGTTCCTGTCGACACCCATCGTGCTCGAGCCGGGAGAACGCGTGCTTGTCCCCACCGGGCTGTACATCCAGCTCCCACAGGGACACGAGTGCCAGATACGTCCCCGCTCGGGCCTCGCCCTCAAGCACGGCATCACCGTCCTCAACACCCCTGGCACCGTCGACGCCGACTATTGCGGTGAAATCAAGGTGATCCTTATCAACTTGTCGAAGGAGCCGTTTGTTATTAACGATGGTGAGCGCGTGTGCCAAATGGTGATCACCGACTATACCCACGTCGAATGGGAGCCCACCGACCGCCTCGACGAAACGAAGCGCGGCGACGGTGGCTTCGGCCACACGGGCCTCGATTAGAGGCCCCGCCTCTAATCGAGGCCCGTGTGACCGAAAGGATGAAGGATAAAGGATAAAGGACTCTCGAGACATCGATAGCATCGTTTATTCGACGTCGTGTATTCGTGCATTCGTGTATTCGTGCAGTCGTGCAGTCGTGTAGTCGTGTATTCGTGTATTCGAAAATTTAATTATAAGTGAAGAAGCTACTGTTATATATCCTCTTGGCGACCTCGATAGCGGCTATCGCGGCCAAGAACGACGCGTGGACCCGCGGCGAAAAGGCCCGCCATGCCGACTACCTGTTCATGGAAGCCATGCGCCAAAACGCGCTGGAAAACCACGACGCCTATTTTGAGCTGCTCAACCGAGCCTACGCCCTCGACACCACCCAAACGGCCGTGGGCCACGACCTCGGGTACCTCAAAATGATGATCGCCGAGAACGACACTATCTTCTTCAAAGACGGATACCGATTGATGGCCAAGCATTTCGCCGCTCATCCCGAGGATTACTACTCCTCGATGTTCTACGGCCAAATCAACGACCGATTGCGCAACTCCAAGGAGTCGATACGCGTGTGGTCGACCCTCGACTCGCTTTTTCCCGACAAAATCGACGTCACCGTCAAGCTCGCCGAGGCCCTCGGAGCTTCCGGCGACCCCGACAACATCCGACGCTCCATCGACGTGTACAACCGCGTGGAGGTGGCCGAGGGGAAGGACGTGGGTATCACCTCCCGCAAAATACGCTCCCTCTACTCCCTGGGCGACACCGCGGCTATCAAAAAAGAGCTCCGCTCGCTGCTTGCCGCCTCTCCCCGATCGGCCGAGTTCAACATCTATGCCGGCGACCTGTCAATGGCCCTTTCCGAGCCTGATACAGCCCTGATGTACTACAACCGCGCCTGTGAACTTGATTCTACCAACGGCATGGCCTTCTTCCAGCGGGCCAACCTTTACCGCGAGCTTGGCGACTCGGTGGCTTTCGACCGCGAGGTGTTCACAGCCCTGCGACAGGACAACCTCGACCTCGACGCCAAGCTGCAGATGTTCAAAGGGTATATCCAAGAGCTCTACAGCGATTCCCTCCAGCAGCCGCGCATCAACTCGCTGTTCAACGTGCTGCTTGAGCAGAATCCCCACGAGGTGGATGTGCGCGACCTCTACACGGCCTACCTTATCGCCATCGACGACTTCGCAGGAGCCGCCGAGCAGACGTCCTACGCTCTCGACATCGACCCATCCAGCGAGGAGCGCTGGCGTGCCCTCGCCTCCCTCTATTTCCAAGCCGACGACGTGCCCAACGCCATCCAAGCCGGCAAAAAGGCCATCCACTACCATCCCGACAACGCCCAGTTGTGGCTAATCACCGGTAGCGGTTACTCGATGGAGGATTCTATCGACCAAGCCCTTGAATACTACGCCCGCGCCCTTGAGCTGGTCGATTCCACCAATTACAACCTCAAGGCTCAAATCATGGCCTCAACAGCCGACGCTTACTACAAGCAGAAAAACGTCGATAAGGCCATCGATCTTTACGAGCAAGTGGTGCAAATCGACCCCGGCAACTTGCTGGCTCTCAACAATTACGCTTACTATCTGGCTTGCGAGGGTCGCGACCTCGACAAGGCCGAGCAGATGAGCGCCATCACCGTGCGCGACAATCCCCAAAACTCTACAGCCCTCGACACCTACGCGTGGGTGTTCTTCAAAAAGGGCGACTACGCCATGGCCCGACAGTATATCGACGCAGCCATCGCCAACATGGATGAAGAGGAGGAGAACGCCGAAATATACCACCACGCGGGCGACATCTACTTCATGGACGGCAAGCCCGACGAGGCCCTCGAGTTTTGGCGCAAAGCCCTTAAGCTCGACCCCAACGATGAGCTTCTCCAGCGTAAGGTTTCCCATAAGACTTTCTTCTACAAGTAAATGAGACACAGAATATTATACATCCTGCTTGTGGCCACGCTCGCCATGGTGTCGTCGTGTAAATCCTCCAAGGAGAGTGCCTCCGGCTCCTCGGCTCCCGCCACGATTTCCACCCCCAAGGCAGCCGTGGAGGCCGCATTGGCCACCTATAGCGGTTGGCAGTACCTGTCGGTACCCGTAAAGGTGGAGGTTACATCGCCCCTTAAGCAATCTCTCTCGGGTCGCGCCTACATGGTAAAGGACAAGAGCGTATACATCTCCATGCGATTCCTGGGAATGGAGGTAGCCACCGTCTATGTCACCACCGACTCGGTGTTCGCCACTATTAAACCCGGCAAGTACTATCTGGCCGAGGATCTTGAATCGGTACTCGCCGACGTGCCCCTCACCGTGGGCGATGTGCAAGCAGCCATTCTCGGGCGCCTGTTCTGCTTGGATTCATCCAAGGAGCTGGGTCGTCTGGCCCAAGAGACCGCCGACGACGCCTGGCAAATCACCCTCCCCGTCCCCTCCTACCCCGACGAGAAATATTCCTTCACTGGCCGTGGTGCCGACCTCACCTCGCTAGCCTTCATCCACAACGGCTCGCAAGCCGCCACCCTAAGTTATTCTACCCCCGTCACCACCGAGGCCGGAGCCTTCGCCCCCAAGGCCCGACTCACGGCCCAAATCCCCAAGGCAAAGGTCGACGCGACGCTCACCTGGACCTGGCGCGACGCCCAGTGGACCGCCGACGCCATACGCTCCTGGAAGATGCCTAAAGGATACAACCGAGTGCGGGGCGCCGACGCCGTCAAAATCCTCTCATCCGTTATCTAACCCTGCGCTGAATGAACCGCTTTATCACATTACTGCTCTCCCTGCTCCTTATGGTGGCGCCAATCGGCGTCCCCACCATCCACGCCCAAAAATCCTCTCAAAAAACCTCCCAGCAGAAGAGCACAAAGCGGTCATCCTCCAAAAAATCCAGCGGCTCCTCCTCCAAAAAAGGCACAACCACCAAGAAGTCGTCCTCAACATCCACTAAAAAATCGACCTCTACCACCAAAAAGGGCACGTCCCAAAGCAAAGGCTCCAGCTCCCAGCAATCGGTTAAGCAACAGCAGAAAGCCACCTCACAGGCAATCCGCGAGACCAACCGTCAAATCGAGCTTAACACCAAGGAGACCACCCGCCAGCTCAACACCCTCAACCTCCTCTCGGCCGAAATCGCCGAGGCCGACCAATCGATTCACTCTCTCAACGCCTCGGTCGACTCACTCAACCGCTCCATCGCGGCCATCAACGACACCATCTCCCAGCTCGACCAACGCGTCAAGGCCATGAAAGGGAAATACGCCGTCGCCGTCAAGCGGTTCCAAGGGCAGAACCGCACGATGTCGCCCTTGGCGTTCATCTTCTCCTCCGACTCCTTCGCCCAGGCCTACCGTCGCTCCCGCTACCTCAAGCAATTCTCCCGCTGGCGCGAACGCAAAACCGCCGAGATACGCGACGCGCAGGGCGTGCTCCAGTCCAAGCGAGAATCGCTGGCGTCGCTCCAGCAGCAGCGCAAATCCACCCTCCGCGACATCTCCACCGCCCGCGCAACCCTGCAAAACAAGCGCACCGAGACCGACCAAATCGTCGAGTCGCTACGCAAGGAAAAGGGGTCGCTGCAAGCAGTCCTGCGCCAAAAGGAAAAAGAGTCCCGCGACCTCGACGCCCAGCTTCAGCGACTGATTGCCGAGGAGCAGGCTCGCCGCGAGCGTGAACTGGCCGAGCAACGTCGTCGCGAGGAGGCCGCTCGTCAAGCCCGCATAGCCGAGGAGAAGCGTCAGGCCGAACTCGCCGAGCAACGTCGCCGTGCCGAGGAGCAACGCCGCCTCGAGGAGGAGGCAGCCGCTCTCGCCGCCAAGCAGGAGGCCGAGGCCCGCGCGGCCAAAATTGCCGCTGAAAAGAAGGAAAAGGAACTCGCCGCCGCCCGCGAGGCTGCCGCCAAGCAAGCTGAAGCCGAAAAACGCGAGGCCGCCCGTCGCGAGGCCGAGCGCAAGGAGAAGGAATTGGCCGAGGCCAAGCGAGAGGCTGAACGAAAGGAAAAAGAAGCAGCCGAGGCCAAGAAAAAGGCCCGCAAGGAGGCCGCGAAACGCGAAGCCGAACGCAAGGCCCAGGAGAAGAAAGAGAAGGAATTGGCCTCCAAGCGTGAGGCCGAGCGTAAGGCTACCGAAAAGCGCGAGAAAGAGCTTGCCTCCAAGGCTCAAACGCCCTCCAAGCCGTCCCGACCGGCTCCCTCAGCGGCCGACCTCGACCTGCAAGCCAAAGCCGAGGTTAAGCTCTCCGGCGACTTCGAAAGCAACCGCGGTCGTCTCCCCTACCCCGTCACCGGCAAGTACTCCATCGTCAAGCACTTCGGCCGTCAGCGACACCCCGAATTGAAATACGTCGAAACCGACAACTCGGGTATCGACATACAAGTGACACCCGGCACCAAAGCGCGAGCAATCTTCCCCGGAACCGTCTCGGCAATCTTCCGCCAGCCCGGATACAACAACATCGTGATGGTGCGCCACGGCTCCTACCTCACGATTTATGCCGGCTTGGGCAACATAGCAGTGAAAACCGGCGACCAACTCGCCGCCAATCAGGCCATCGGCACCGTCTACGCCGACCCTGACGACTCCAACCGCTCGATCCTCCACTTCGAGATACGCCGCGAGAAAGTGAAGCTAAATCCCGAAGAATGGCTACGTTAGCTAACAAGGACCCTGGTCACCTCGATAGAAAGGAAGTCCCGCCGTGTCGGCGGGACAGCACCACGGATCGTGGACGTCTCGATAGAAAGGAAGTCCCGCCGTGTCGGCGGGACAGCACCACGGAGCGTGGACGCCTCGATAGGAAGGAAGTCCCGCCGTGTCGGCGGGACACCACCAAGGATCGTGGACGCCTCGATAGAAAGGAAGTCCCGCCGTGTCGGCGGGACACCACCAAGGAGCGTGGAAACCTCGATAGAAAGGAAGTCCCGCCGTGTCGGCGGGACAGCACCACGGATCGTGGACGTCTCGATAGAAAGGAAGTCCCGCCGTGTCGGCGGGACAGCACCACGGAACGTGGTCGCCTCGCCCCCGGTACAAGCAAAAAAGTGCTCCGCGCCATGAGCCTTTTCGGCTCGCTGCAGGTGATCCAAATCCTTTGCTCGATCGTCCGCACCAAGCTGGTGGCAATCTGGATCGGCGCCGAGGGAGTGGGCCTCTTCGGCCTCTACAACGGCGCAATCGAGATGCTCTCGTCGGCCACCCAACTGGGCATCCGCACGACCGCCGTGCGCGACATCGCCTCGGCGTCCACCTCTCGCCTAGCCCTGATCATCGCCACCGTGCGCCGCTGGGGCTGGTGGCTCGGTATGCTTGGCGCGGTTGTCACCATTGCCTTGGCTATACCACTAAGCGAATGGACATTCGGCGACCAGTCCCACTCCTGGGGCTTCGTGCTTCTTTCCATCGTGATGCTCAGCACCTCCATCACCGCCGCCGAGCAAACGGTGATGCAGGGCCTCGACCAACTCAAGCTGTTGGCCCGCGCCTCGTTGTGGGGTTCATTGATTGCCTTTGTGGCTGTCATCCCTGTTTACTACTTCTTGCGAGCCGACGGCATCGTCCTGGGATTCGTCGTTTACGCCGTCGTGACGCTCATCGTCTTCCTCATCTACCGCTCTCGCCCAGATAAGCCCACAACACGAGACTACGAAAAAACTAAAATCACCGCCCGAGAGGCCTGGCTTGAGGGAATGGGCTTCGTCAGGCTGGGCATACTAATGACCGTGTCGCTCTTTGCCGCCCAATTGGCCGCCTACGCCTTCATCGCCTACCTCAACACCTATGCCGACACCGCCACCGTGGGCTACTACAACGCCGGCTATACGCTGTTCAACCGCTACGTTGGCCTAATTTTCACGGCCATGGCAATGGAGTTTTATCCCCGACTGGCAAGGGTGCAACACAGCCCGCGGCGCACCTCGCTGTTCGTGTCCCACGAATTGGGCTTGATATGCTGGATACTGATGGCGGTAGTCACGTGGTTCATAGTGCTGGCTCAGCCCATGGTAAGATTGCTCTATTCGTCGGAGTTTTTGGTCATTGTTCCATTTATCACTTGGGCGATTGTGGGAGTCACCCTTCGGGCATCGTCGTGGTGCATGGCGTTCACGATTTTGGCTCGCGGCGACGGCAAGGTGTACCTTGTCACAGAGGTCACGAGCGCCGTTGTGGGGCTCGCCCTCAACATTATAGGATACCACCTTTGGGGATTGGTGGGACTGGCGGTAAGCTACATTGCCTGGTATGGGGTTTACACAGCAATCACATGGGTGGTGTACCGCCTCCGCTACGGCATGACGCTCGATGGCAGGGTGGCTACCTTGACAATGTTAACGCTCATCATCACCGGTGGCACCGCCGCACTGATGACCGCCGGACTGTGGCCCGGGGCCGTCACGATTGCCTTGATCGCCACGTATTACGCCGCCCTCCGCGTCAAAAAAATCCTATAGCCTTCCCACGCAGGCACACGGGGATTTTGGCGTGTGAGGGATTTTTGCTAACTTCGCGGAATTGAACGCCCCGCGCGGGGCGAGTGTAAAAAGCCAAAACAGTCAACTATAACGATATGAGCAGCAAGCAGCAAGAGCCCCAGCAGGAGGCTACACAGCAGGAATGCGCCCAGCAACAGGGAAAGCAACCCCGCCAGCTTAGTGAGCAGGAGATTGTACGACGCGCCTCTATGGAGCGCATGCGTGAGATGGGCATCGACCCTTATCCCGCCGCCGAATACCCCGTAACCGGCTACACCGACGAAATAAAGGCCAATTTCCGCGACGACGAGGACGAGCCACGCCAAGTGTCGGTGGCCGGCCGACTGATGAGCCGACGCGTAATGGGCAAAGCCTCATTCATGGAGCTCCAGGACTCGAAAGGCCGTATCCAGATTTACGTCAACCGCGACGAGCTGTGCCCCGACGAGAACAAGGACCTATATAATGTAGTGTTCAAAAAGCTGCTCGATATCGGCGACTTCGTGGGCATCAAGGGATTCGTTTTCCGCACCCAGACGGGCGAAATCTCGGTGCACGCCAAGGAGCTTACCGTCCTGAGCAAGTCGCTGCGCCCGCTGCCCATCGTGAAATTCAAGGATGGCGTGGCCTATGACGCCTTCGACGACCCCGAGATGCGCTACCGCCGCCGCTACGTCGACCTCGTGGTCAACGACGGCGTTAAGGACATTTTCATCAAGCGCACCAAGGTGTTCAACTCCATGCGCGAATATTTCAACGCCCACGGCTATATGGAGGTGGAAACCCCCATCCTGCAGTCGATTCCCGGTGGAGCCGCCGCGCGCCCCTTCATCACCCATCACAACGCCCTCGACATCCCCCTGTACCTGCGTATCGCCGACGAGCTTTACCTCAAGCGCCTGATTGTGGGCGGTTTTGAGGGCGTGTACGAGTTCTCCAAGAACTTCCGCAACGAGGGTATGGACCGCAACCACAACCCCGAGTTCACCTGCATGGAGATCTACGTCTCCTACAAGGACTACAACTGGATGATGGACTTCACCGAGAAGCTCCTCGAGAAGATATGCCTCGATGTCAACGGCACCACCGAGGTGAAGGTGGGCGACAACCTCATCTCCTTCAAGGCACCGTTCAAGCGCGTCACCATGCGCGACGCAATCCTTGAGCACACGGGCTACGACATCGACGGAAAGAGCGAGGACGAGCTGCGCGAAGCCGCCCAGAAGATGGGCGTGGAAGTCGACAAGACCATGGGCAAGGGCAAGCTCATCGACGAGATCTTCGGCGAGAAATGCGAGGGACTGTACATCCAGCCCACGTTTATCACCGACTATCCCATCGAGATGTCGCCCCTCACCAAGCGTCACCGCAACAATCCCGAGTTGACCGAGCGTTTCGAGCTGATGGTCAACGGCAAAGAGCTGGCCAACGCCTACTCGGAGCTCAACGACCCCATCGACCAATACGAGCGCTTCGTCGAGCAAATGCGCCTGAGCGAGAAGGGCGACGACGAGGCAATGATCATCGACGCCGACTTCATCCGCGCCCTCGAGTACGGTATGCCCCCAACGTCGGGCATGGGAATAGGAATGGACCGCCTTGTGATGCTCATGACCGGCCAAACCACCATTCAGGAGGTATTGTTCTTCCCCCAGATGCGCCCCGAGAAGAAGTAACCGCTTCGTTAACAATCTTTTAAAACCATGGAATTCCCCGGAAAGATCGCCATCATGGGCGGTGGCAGCTGGGCCACGGCATTGGCCAAGCTTCTCCTCCAGAATTGCGAAAACATTATATGGTACATGCGCCGCGAGGACCGTATCGACGACTTCAAGCGCCTGGGCCACAACCCCGTGTACTTGACCGACGTGGAATTTGACATCTCACGCATCAATTTCACCGCCGACATCAACCACGCTTGCACCGAGGCCGACACGCTCGTCCTCGTCATGCCCTCGCCCTACTTCAAGGAGCACATGGCCAAGCTCAACGTCGACATTTCCCAGAAAGGGGTGGTGTCGGCCGTCAAGGGTATTGTACCCGACGACAACATGCTCATCTCCGACTATATGATCGAGCGCTTCGGCGTCGCCCGCGACAAGATGCTCGTCATTTCCGGTCCCTGCCACGCCGAGGAGGTGGCCCTCGACCGCCCCAGCTACTTGACCATAGGTTGCCCCGACATCGCCCGCGCGGCCGATTTCGCCCGCTGCATCGCCGGCAAGCACACGCGCACGATTACCTCGTCGGATGTTGACGGCATCGAATACGCGGCCGTCTTGAAGAACGTTTACGCAATTGCCGCCGGCGTGGTCCACGGCCTCAAAAAGGGCGACAACTTCCTGGCGTTGCTCGTTTCCAATGCCATCCGCGAGATGGAGCGATTCATCGACGCCGTAAACCCCCGTCCCCGCCAAATTTGCGACTCGGTATACCTTGGCGACCTCCTGGTCACAGCCTATTCCCAATTCTCGCGCAACCACAACTTCGGCGCCATCATCGGCCGTGGCTACTCGGTAAAGACCGCACGCATGGAGATGGAGCAAACAGCCGAAGGATACTACGGCACCCGCTGCATCCACGAGATCAACCGCCGTTACGAGGTGGCCATGCCTATCCTCGACGGCGTGTACGACATCCTCTACCGCAACGTCAAGCCCGCCCGCGCAATCTCGGCCATGGCCCCCCTCTTTATCTAAAGGGGCATAAGCCCTATAGACCCCATAATCCCCATAAGCCCCATAAGCCCCATAAGCCCCATAAGCCCCATAAGCCCCATAAGCCCCATAAGTCCCATAGGATTTTGCAAGTTGCCAAAATATTGCTAATTTTGTGGCCGTAAAATCCCCGTATGACCACCATAGAATCTATCCAACAGTCAATTTCCGACGAGCTCCAGCAGCTTAACGACCATATACGTCAGGCGCTGGCGTCGCCCAACGCGTTGATGAATCAGGTGGTTGACAACTACTTACGCACCAAGGGGAAACAAATTCGGCCAATACTCGTCATCCTTAGCGCTCGGCTTTACGGCCCCGTTACGCCAAAGGTAATCGCAGCCGCGGCCGCTGTGGAGCTCCTCCACAACGCCTCGCTTATTCACGACGACGTGGTCGATGAGTCGAAAATGCGACGCGGCCTACCCACTATCAACAAGATTTGGGACAATCATATAGCCGTCCTTGTGGGCGACTTTTTCGTGTCCACGGCCCTTCAATTGGCCATTTCTACCGGCGACCCCCGGATTATAGCCTCACTGGCTTCCCTGGGCAAGTTGCTCTCCCTGGGCGAGATCGACCAAATATACAACGCCCGCCAGCATTGTCGCGACGAAGAGGCCTACTTCAACGTCATCGACCGCAAAACCGCCTCGCTGTTCATCTCCTGCGTGGAGATGGGGGCCTACGCCGCCGGGGCTAAGGAGGGCACTTTCGAGCCTCTCCGATCTTTCGCCAAGCTTCTGGGAGAGTGCTTCCAAATCAAGGACGACATTTTCGACTACCTCGGCGACGACAAGGAGATTGGCAAGCCCACCGGCAACGACCTGCGCGAGGGCAAAATCACCCTCCCGCTACTCGCCGCTCTCAACAACTCCGAGTTGCCCCATAGCCACGAGATGAACAACCTCTCGAAAAAGGAGGAACTATCCACCGAGGAAATCGACCAGCTTATACAATTCGCCCGCGCCTCGGGTGGCATCGATTACGCCTACGCCACCATGGGGCGCCTGCGCGAGGAGGCATCCGATTACCTCCACAACATCGGCGGCGGCGCCGACACCCGCGACCAACTGGCCGCAATCTTCGACTACATCATTGCGCGCGACCACTAATCCCTTGACGGTCAAGCGCTTTTCCAATCATATTACAGCCAATCCCGAAAGACACAAGGATATAATGGATAACGACAAAAAAATACGTGTGGGTATCACCCACGGCGACCTTAACGGTATCGGTTACGAGGTGATTCTCAAAGCATTGGAGGGTGGAAACATCGCCGAGATGTGCATCCCCATCGTCTACGGCTCGGCCAAAATCGCCGCTTTCTACCGCAAGGCCCTGGAATTGCCCGAGGTGAAATTCGCCCAGATTCAGCAAGCCTCCGAGGCCAAGGGTAACGCCAACTATATCATCAACGTCGTTGGCGAAGACGTAAAAATCGAGCCCGGACAATCGACAGCCGTCGCCGGCGAGGCCGCTTTCGCCGCGCTTGAGCGAGCAGTGGCCGACCTTCGCAAGGGCGACATCGACGTGCTTGTCACCGCTCCCATCAACAAAAAGAACATCCAAAGCACCACGTTCACTTTCCCGGGACACACCGAGTACCTCGAGTCGTCGATCGGCGACGGAGCCAAGGCCCTGATGATTCTCGCCAACGACAACATGCGCGTGGCCCTGGTAACGATCCATTGCCCCATCGCCAAGGTGGCCGAGGGTGTTACCCAAGAGGCTGTTGAGGAGAAAATCAACATCCTCAACGACTCCCTGCGCCGCGATTGGGGCCTTAACGCTCCTCGCATCGCCGTGCTCGCCCTCAATCCCCACGCCGGCGAGGAAGGCCTGCTCGGCACCGAGGAACAGGACGTGATTATCCCCGCCATCGAGGCTTGCAAAGGCAAAAAAATACTCGCATTCGGCCCATACGCCGCCGACGGGTTCTTCGGCTCGGGTGCTTTCAAGAAATTTGACGGCATCCTCGCCATGTACCACGACCAAGGCCTCGCCCCGTTCAAGGCTCTGGCTATGAACTCGGGTGTAAACATCACCGCCGGACTCCCCTACGTGCGCACCTCTCCCGACCATGGGACCGGTTACGACATCGCCGGCAAAGGATTGGCCGACCCCCAGTCGATGCGCGAGGCTATCTATTCGGCTATCGACATCTTCCGCAACCGCCGTCGACACGACGACATGTACCGCCGTCCACTCAAGCGTAAATACTTCGACCGCAGCGGCGACAGCGAGAAACTCGACCTCACCAAAGAAGATCCCGCCGATTAATCGCGAGCCACCGTGCCCCGCGGTTTGCCGCGGCGGTTCCGACCCCCAAACCCCCGAAACGGGGGCTTTAAGATAGCCTCGTTGCTCCTTTCCTCCTTTAATGCTTTAATGCTTTAATGCTTTAATGCTTTAACGCTTTAAAGATTTAAAACTGAAAAACTTAAAACTGAAAACTTAAAGCTAAATAATGAACTACGCTATAATAGCCGCCGGTGAAGGCTCACGACTGGTACAGGAGGGCGTAAAGCTCCCCAAGCCACTCGTCACCCTCCAAGGCCAACCGATGATCAAGCGCCTGATCGACATATTCATGCGCCACAATCCTGAAAGCCTGTCGATTATCGTCAACGAGCAGATGAAAGACGTGCGCGCCTATGTCGAGGCATTGGAATTACCTGTGCCTAAGCACCTTACGGTGAAATCCACCCCCTCGTCCATGCACTCGTTCAAGGAGGTGAGCCGCACCGCCGCGCAAGCCGGCCGATTCCTCGTCACAACCGTCGACACAATCTTCCGTGAGGACGAATTCGCCCGGTACATCGCCGCCTTCGAGGCCGACCCCGAGGCCGACGGTTATATGGCCGTTACCTCCTATATCGACGACGAGAAACCCCTCTACGTCGACGTTGACAACGACTTAAGAATCACCGCATTCCGCGACGAGGCATTCCCGGGCGTGAAATATATCTCGGGCGGCATTTACGGACTCACCCCCAAGGCTGTCGACACCCTCGACCGTTGCCTCGCCCAGGGACAAAGCCGCATGCGCAACTTCCAGCGCGCGCTAGTAGCCGACAGCCTCAACCTGCGGGCCTTCCCCATGGGCAAGATCCTCGACGTCGACCACGCCGGCGACATCGCCAAAGCCGAGGCCTTCCTCGCCACCCCTTCATAACTTCGTTTTATCGAAAAGTCGTTTATTCGTGCATTCGTATATTCGTGTATTCGAAAATAGTGAAAATGTAAATCCCCCATGGCAGAGAATAAAATAGCAGGCATTATGCGCGCGGGAGCCTACTCCCCCAACCATATCGGCAACGACGCCGCCATCTTCAACGGCGTGGTCGACCAATTGCGCAAGCGCGGCTCCGAGGTCAACGTCTACTCCGAGGAGCAGCTCATGGCTGGTGCCGTCACCGAGCCTATAATCGTCAACATGTGTCGCGAGGCCAAGTCAATAGCCCTTCTTCAGCAATACGAGGACGAGGGGCGACTGGTGATCAACTCGGGATACGGCATCGAAAACTGTACCCGCGAGCGCATGACACGCATCCTCCTGGGCTCCAATATCCCCTACCCCGAAAGTCTCATCGTCAACACCGACGAAGTGGTTAAGGGACAATTGGTTAAGTCCAAATTCACCCAATGCTGGATCAAGCGAGGCGACGGCCACGCCCAGCACAAGGAGGACGTGTCCTACGTGCGTCACCCCGAGGAGGCTCAAGAAGTGCTTCAGGAGTACTTCCTACGCGGAATCAAGCGCGCTGTGATCAACCGTCACCTAGTGGGCGACCTCATCAAGTTTTATGGTGTCGCCGGCACGCCGTTCTTCTTCTGGTTCTACCCATTCGACTTGGGCCACTCCAAATACGGCCACGAGGCAATCAACGGCAAGAGCCAGGGTATAGAATTTGACCTCAACCACCTGAAAGCCATCGTGCAAGCGGCTTCCGACGCCGTCGACGTGAAGATTTACGGCGGCGACGCCATCGTCTCCCCCGATGGCTCCATCTCCATCATCGACTTCAACGACTGGCCCAGCTTCGCCCCATGCCGCGTGGAGGCCGCGCCCTACATCGCCAAGTGTATCATCACGGCCATCAAGGCCCGCAAAGCCGCACGCTCATGACCACGGTTCAGAAAGGAAGTCCCGCCGTGTCGGCGGGACAGCAAAACACCCCCCACAAGGGCTACAAGGCGTCACTCAAGTCGATGGACACTGAAGAGACTTTCGACCTGATCTTCTATCGCCCCATCGGATACGCGTGGGCGTGCCTCGCGGCCAAACTTGGCATCACCCCCAACGCCATCACCATCGCCTCGATTTTCCTGGGCCTAGGAGCCGGTGTCCTATTCTACTTCAGCGACCTGTGGCTCAACCTGATAGGCATCGTCCTGCTGGTGTGGGCCAACTCTTTTGACAGCGCCGACGGCCAGCTCGCACGCATGACCGGCCAGTACTCCCGCATCGGCCGAATCCTCGACGGATTGAGCGGCGACCTGTGGTTCGCGGCAATCTACGTCGCCATCTGCTTGCGCGAGAACCACACCTCCGACTTCTTCATGGCCCACACCTGGGTAATATGGGTGGTGGCCGTTGTCACCGGCCTTTGCCACGCCAAGCAAGCCGCAATGGCCGACTACTACCGCCAGTTTCACCTCTTCTTCGTCAAAGGCAAAGAGGGCAGCGAGCTGGAGGACTCGGAGCAGCTAAAGCAAAAACTTGACCAGCTCTCCTGGCGTCACAATTTCTGGCAGAAACTCACCATGAGCTTCTACACCAACTACACCGTGTCGCAAGAGGTTCACACCCAGTCGATGCAGGCCCTGCGCCGCGAGTTGCGCGAGCGTTTCGGTGACGCTCCAGCCCCGGAATCCTTCCGCGAAGCATTCCGCAAGGCGTCCAAGCCCCTGATGAAGTACACCAACATCCTGTCGTTCAACGTGCGCTCTTGGGCGCTCTTCGCCGCGCTGCTGCTGCAAATGCCATGGCTCTACTTCGCTTTCGAGCTTACCGTGTTGAACATCCTGCTCGTGTACATGAACATCCGCCACGAGCATATTTGCCGCCGATTCACCAAAGAGCTTAAAGATGGAAAATATTGATCTTCAAGATATTAAAGGTATAATCTTCGACTACGGTGGCACCATCGACTCTCATGGCGACCACTGGAGCGAAATCATCTGGGAGGGTTATCAAAACTCAGGAGTGCGCATCGACAAGGACGACTTCCGCCGTGCCTACGTAGAGACCGAGCGCGAGTTTGCCCGCGTGGCCCACATTCTCCCCACCGACACTTTCCGCGCCGTGATGCTCAAGAAAATAGCCACCGAGATGCGCTACCTGCAAGAATGGGGCATCGTGGACGGAGCCACAGCCGCTCGCTCGGCCGACATCGCTGCCTACTGCTATCTGGCTGCCCGCTCGTGCGTCGAGGAGGCCAAGCCCGTACTTGAGGAGCTGGCTAAGAGCTACCCACTTGTGCTCGTTTCCAATTTCTATGGCAATATCGAGGCCGTGTTGGCCGACTTTGGGCTGAGCCACCTGTTCCCGGCCGTGATTGAGAGCGCGGTCGTGGGCGTGCGCAAGCCCGATCCGGCGATTTTCGCCCTCGGTCTTGACGCCTTGGGGCTCCCCGCCCAGCAGGTGCTAGTTGTGGGCGACAGCTACCGCAAAGATATACTCCCTGCTCGCTCCCTGGGATGCCGGACGGCTTGGATTAAAGGTCGTGGCTGGACCCCCGAGGAGGATGCCATCACCGACCCTTGCCAAATCCCCTCCCTCACCGCATTAGTGGTGAATGGTTAGTGGTTAGTGGTTAGTGGTTAGTGGTTAATGGTTAATGGCGTCCGCGCAGCCCTAGGGGAGCCGACCTTGGTCGGCCATACAGGGGGCCATTTAGGGGGGCGGCCTTGGACGGCCATATTAACCGCTAGCGCGCTCCCGGGCGTGGCGTGTTAGCGCCACCTCCGCCGCCTGGATTGCCCCCACTTGGGCCTCCAGGATTGCCTACACCTGGGCCTCCAGGGTTATTGCCGGGATTATTGCCGGGGTTATTACCAGGGTTATTGCCGGGATTATTGCCGGGATTAGGAGCAGGGTTGCCTCCACCACCAGGATTAGTGACAGCGCCGGGACGTATATTGATTACAGCGCCCCCACCCGGATTGGGTTTGGGTGGATTGGGAGCCGGGTTGACAACTGGCAGGGGATTGAGCGCTGGTCCAGGGGGAAGGGGATTGCCGATATATGTCGTCGGATAGTAGTCGGGGCCGGTGGAGACGCTGGCTCCCCAGTATCCGCCGCATGCCGTGAGCGCGACCGTGGCCGTCGCGCACGCGCAAGCAAGGATTATGTTGTTCTTTTTCATATTATTGAAACGCTTTTGGCAGGAAAAAAGATTATAGGCCCTATAAGCCCCATAAGTCCTATAAGCCCTATAGGCCCTATAAGCCCTATAGGCCTTATAATTACCCCTCTAGAAGGGAGAGGATTTGCTGGGCGTGCTCCGAGGTCTTGATTTGGCGCGGAGTAAAGACATGGGTGACGATTCCGTCCTCGTTCACGAGATAGGTGGTGCGCAGGGTGCCCATGGTCACTCTTCCATACATCTTTTTCTCGCCCCAGGCGTCGAGCTGCTGAAGGAGAGTGGTGTCGGTGTCGGCGATCAGCGAGAAAGGAAGGTCGTATTTCTCGATGAATCGGCGATGGGAAGTGGCTGTGTCGCGGCTTACGCCAAGGATGGCGTAGCCTTTCTGGGCCAACTCGTCGGCGTGGTCGCGCAGGGAGCAGGCCTCGGCTGTACACCCTGAGGTGGAATCCTTGGGATAAACGTAAAGAACGAGTTTGCGGCCGCGGAATTGGTCGGCCGTGATCTCTTGGCCGTTCTGGTCAAGGCCAAGGAATTCGGGTATTTTGTCACCTATTTTCATCTTTGTTGCCAGGCTTGAATTGGGGTTAAGAAGGGTCCGGGAATTGGAGGGTTAACTTCGAAATCGGTTCCGGTCCCGCGGGCATCGGTGTCGTGCACATAGCGCAGGAGCTCGACGCGCTGGGCCATCACTTGTATTTGATCTACATATAAGGGTGTTCGGGCGAGAGTGGAGAGGAGGTTGATATAGGCTACCGGGTCGGCGCCGATCCATTGGAGGTAGCGGTAGGCGACAAGGTCGGCGCGCATCAGTTGCTCGGGCTTGTACTCGAATTGCACGGCGGCGATGTCGTTGCCCATGGCGGCGATTGAGGCGGCGGTGACGACAATCAGGCCCGAGCCTGAGGTAAAGTCGATGATGTTGCCCACATTGCCGGGGATGAAGGTCGATGCTATGTTGGTGATACCCAATGCGATACCAAGAATACCGCGGGTTTGTGCGGCGCGTTCAAGGCAATAGGCGTCCCAAGTGGTGTCCCAGAGCAGGAAGTGGGTGAACGTGGCCGCGGCGATACCTACGAGTGCCGACTGGCTAGAGCCGCAGGCGGTGACCATTCCCTTGGAAATGAACATGTTGCCCTCGGGAGTTACGAAAGCGTTGGCACGCGTGGAGGGTACGATGTCGAGGGTGAAGGGGGAGTTGTCGACGTCAAGGCCTAGGTTGGCGATCAGCTGGTCGGCCTGCAGGGTGTCGACCGACTGGTAACCGAAGGTGTCGAAGTAGCGATAAATGGACGACATGAGCGATTCCACGCGGTTTTGGCCGGCTTTCATGGCCGAAGAGCCGTTGGCGATGGCGTTGCGCATGGTCTGCATCTGGTTGTTGTGGTTCCAAATCACATTCCAGAAGTCGCCGGCATCGCCCTTGGGGACGTTGTCGACGATAGCGGCCACGTCGTAGCGGTTGAGCAACTTTTGCAAGTCGCGATAACGGGCCAATTTTTTCTTCTCGGCCTTTGCGGCCTCTTTTTGGGCTTTCTGCTCGGCCTTAAGGCGCTCTTTTTCAGCTTTTTGCTCAGCTTTAATACGAGCTTTCTCGGCCTTCTCGGCCTCTTTTTGGGCCTTTTGCTCGGCCTTTATGCGCTCTTTCTCAGCTTTTTGGGCCTCCTTCGAGGTGAGTGCGGCCGCGTCATCGGCCTCAGCGTCGGCGGCGAGGCGCCAATTGGGTCGTTCGTCTTGCTTTACGGGAGCGCTGACGGTGCCGTTGTTATCGGGAGTGAAGGCTAGCGAGGTTGGAGCAACCAGCGCCAGCGCAACTGCCGCGACAAGAGCTTGTATTAATGTCTTACTAATCGGTTTCATAGGCGTTTAGAATGCGTTTTGTTCGCCTTTGACGGCGTTGACCACCGTGCGGGCGATGATCTTCAGGTCGAGGAGGAAACTCCAATTCTCGATGTACCACACGTCATACTCCACTCGCTTTTCCATCTGCCAAAGCTCCTCTGTCTGGCCACGGTAGCCGTTTACTTGCGCCCACCCGGTGATTCCGGGCTTGATCAGGTGGCGCACCATATATTTGTCGATGAGCTTGGAGTAGTCTTCGGTGTGCTTGAGCATGTGGGGACGCGGCCCCACAACCGACATGTCGCCGAGCCACACGTTGATGAACTGCGGGAGCTCGTCGATCGACGTGTGGCGCAGGATTTCACCCACGCGGGTTTTGCGAGGGTCGTCCTTGACGGCCTGCATAGTGTCGGCTTTGGCGTTGACGCGCATCGTGCGGAATTTCCAGCATTTAAACGCATTGCCGCGGTAGCCGGTTCGCAGTTGCTTGAAGAAAATGGGCCCGGGCGACGACATTTTGATGGCAATCGCCACAGGAATGAACACAATCGGCGAGAAGAGCAACACGATGGAGGAAAACGCCACGTCGAACGATCGCTTGGCCAAACGGTTAAGGATGTTCTTCAGGCGATTGCGACGTATCGACAGCACTGGGATGCGCCCCACGTGATGGAGGTCGAAGGTGCGAGAGATAAATCTCGGAATCTGAGGCACATAGTAGAATTGTACTACCTGGTCGTCGGTCAATTTGATTACCGAGCGGAGGGCGTGCTCCTCATAGCCCGAGAGGGTAAAGTAAACCTCATCGACACCGTTTTTGCGCACGAACTCATCGAGGTGGTCGATGTCGCCCAAATATGGGCCGAGGACGGTGTTGGGGCACTTGTCGTGGTCGTCAAAGAATCCCATGATGCGGTAGCCGAAACACTGCTCGGAGCGCATCTCCTCGGCAAGGCGCATCGCGGTGGCGTTGTAGCCCACAAAGACCACGCGGGTAAAGTTGCGGCCCCGACGGCGGTAGTGCTTTACGATCATGCGGGCGGTGATCCACCACAGGGGTAGGCCCACCAGGCACATGCCGTAAAACTCAAGGTAGGCCCACCAGGGGATCACGAAGATGCCCAAGAACGACAGTATGGCCAGGAAGAACAACGCATGGATGCCCACTGCCTGGAATGCCGAGAACACCAAGTGGTCCATGTAAATCGTGCGATTGCCCTTGAGCCGGGAGAACCAGTAGGCCACCGGCAGGTAAGCCACGTTGAGCACCAGCCATATCTGGCGCAGCAGCGGCGAGTTGGCCACCTCGGGGTTAAGGATGGTCGTTACCCAAAAAAGGAGATTGACCACCACGAAGTCCATGGCGGTGATCAGCGAGGATATGTATTGACCGTATTTTCCTTTATGGATACTTGTCATTAACTACGGGTTAGCGTTAGCTTATACTACAAATGTAATTATATTTTGACTACGAATTTCACGAATCTGACGAATTCAACCGTGACAGCGACATTCGTTTCATTCGTTATGCGATAGCATGTAGATTGGTTAAAACGAATCTTCGTGAAATTCGTGAAATTCGTAGTCAATTAATTTGTAGCTTTATCGGGGGCTGTGTTAGAGCTTGGTATCGATCACTTTGATCTTCTCCTCGAGCACCTTGATGTCGTCCTTGAGGCGCTCGATTTTCTTTTGCATCTCGCGCACGAGGGAGTCGCCGGTCTTCGACTTGGAGTTGAAGAACATCAAGTTGTTCTCGTAGGTGTTGAGCTCCGATTTGCGTTGCTCGTAGGCGCGGATCATGCGCTCGCGCTCGCGTAGCATCTTGATCTCGTCGCCGTCCATCTCGGCCAGGGATGTCTCGAAACGTGCCATCTGCTCGCCACGCACTCGCATGTCGAGGGTTTTGTAAAGTGCGTTAACCACCTCACGGTAAGCGTCGTACACCTTGTCCTTCTCGCGGAAGGGAACATGGCCGATGCCTTGCCACTTCGACGAAAGCTCACGCACGCGGACCACGGCCTCGTCACGGTCCATCTCGGCGGTGTCGATGGCCTTGAGTGCTTCGATGATCTCGCGTTTGGCCTTGAGGTTGGCCTGCTCAACGGCGCGGGCTCCCGAGGTTTTCTCCTTGCGAGCATCAAAGAAGTGGTTGCACGCGGCCTGGAAACGGCGCCACACGTTGTCGCTGTGCTTCTTGGGAACGGTGCCGATCTGTTTCCACTCCTTCTGGAGCTCAGCGAGGGCCTCGCCGGTGGCCTTCCAATCGGTGCTGTCCTGCAGGGCCTCCGCCTTCTCGCAGAGGGCGATTTTCTTGGCGAGGTTGGCCTGCAGTTCGTCCTTCATCGAGCGGAAATGCTCGGCCTTGGCGGCGAAGAACTTGTCGCAGGTCTCGCGGAAGCGCGCGAAGAGGCTGTTGTTCAGCTTCTTGGATGCGAAACCGAGCTTCTTCCAGTCGGCCTGTGCCTCCATAATCTTGGCGGTCATGGCCTCCCATTGGGCGTAGGTGCGCAACTCGGAGAAGTCGAGGGCCTCCACGCGCTCGCAGATTGCGGTTTTGGCCAACTCGTTCTCGCGCTCGCGGGCCTTGCGCTCCTCGAAGAAGGCTTGGTATTTTTTGTTGATGGCCGCTGAGGCGTCCTTGAATCGGTTCCATATCTCCTCGCGCTGCTCCTTGGCCACCGGACCCGTCTCGCGCCACTTGTCGTGGAGATCCTGAAGGCGCTTGAAGGCGGTAATCACATCGGCCTCGTCGACGAGAGTCTCAGCTTGCTCGCAGAGCAACTGCTTGGTGTCCAGGTTTTTGCGGAAGTCGTAGTCGCGCAGGTCCTTGTTGATCTTGAGCTGGTCGTAGTAGCGCTCGACGGCGTCCTGGTAACGTTTCCACACGTCGGAGGCGTCGGTCGGGGGCACCTCGCCGATCAATTTGAAATCCTGCTGAAGCTCTTTGAATCGGGGGAACGTGCGGTTGACGTTGTCGGTGTCGGCGGCCATCTCTACCAGCGAGGCGATGATGGTGTTCTTTTTCTCGAGGTTGGATTTGCGCTCCTCCTCCATGGCGGCAGCGGCCGCAGCCTTCTTCTCCTTGACGATGTTGAGTAGCTCTTTGAGTTTCTCCTCGATCTCGGAAGTCGCGGGGGTGAAGGCCTCGGGGTCGTTGCCGGCAGCCACGAATTTCTCGCGCTCGGCCTCAACCTCAGCGTTATGGAATGTGTAGAAGATTTGTTTCAAGCGGCTCACGCCCTCGCGGGAGATGTCGGCGGCGGGGAGGTCGGCGATGTGGCCCAGGCGCTCCACCACTTCCTCCTTGCTTGCGGGGAGGGTAGATTCCTTCTCAGGCTCCTCAGCCGAGGCCTCCTCAGCCTTGGGCTCTTCGGCGGGTGCCTCTTCAGCTTTGGGCTCCTCAGCCTTGGGCTCCTCGACGGGTGCCTCTTCAGCTTTAGGCTCCTCGGCGGGGGCCTCTTCAGCCTTGGCCTCCTCAGCCTTGGGTTCCTCACCGGGAGCCTCTTCAGCCTTGGGTTCTTCGGCTTTTGGCTCCTCGGCCTTGGGCTCCTCAACGGGGGCCTCTTCAGCCTTGGGCTCCTCCTGAGCGGGTTGTACTACTTTGGTTTCCGGGGTGTCGGGTTCGTTAACTTTTTCCTGCTCGGTGGCGGGGGTTTCGGGGAGGGTTGTTTCTTCCACGGGCTTGTTCTGGAGCTCGGCGGAAAGGTCAGGGGTGTCCATAATCGATTGATGGTTAGAAAGATGAGAGTATTGCCCCGGGTAAGGGCGTGATTGGTTTTTGATTTAAGCGGTCAAATATACGCTAATTTCCCGAAAATTCCAAAAAAATCGTCCTATACATATATAAAAATGGATTCTTTTATAAACGTGGATTCTTTCGACTTAAATCGACTTAAATCGACTTAAATCGAAAGAAATCGAGAGAAATCGAATGAAATCGAATGAATTCAATCCCATTCCTATTACCCTTAGACGATTACTCGCTTTTAATTTGTTAACAAAATTACGACCCCATTCTCCCATATTTATTTATTTTTATCAAAATAGGCGAAATATTCACTTAATTTCACAAATATAAGGAAAATTTGTGATACGAATAATTTCACATTTCAAATATTGTATCTAATTTTGTGGCTCAATCCGTGGAAACCACCAATTGGAAAATATAAATAGGAAATAATAAATCAATTTTAGACAACCTACATCATGAGTAAAAATGAGGTAAAAAAGGCCGAGGGTAAACTTGGCGTTTTGGTTGTGGGCCTTGGCGCTGTGTCGTCGACGTTCATGACCGGTGTTTTGATGGCCCGAAAAGGCCTGGCCAAGCCCGTTGGCTCTATGACCCAGTACGACAAAATCCGTGTCGGCAAGGGCGCTGACAAGAAATATCTGAAATATAACGAGATTGTTCCCCTGGCCGACCTGAACGACATCGTCTTCGGCGCTTGGGACGTTTACCCCGCCAACGCCTACGAATCGGCTATCAACGCCGAGGTGCTCAAGGAAAAAGACATCAACCCCGTCAAGGACGAGCTCGAGGCCATCAAGCCCATGAAGGCCGCCTTCGACCACAACTACGCAAAGCGCCTCGACGGCAACAACGTCAAGGAGTGCAAGGACCGCTGGGACATGACCGAGCAGATCCGCGAGGATATCCGCAAATTCAAGAAAGAGACCGGCGTTGACCGCGTCGTTGTCCTCTGGGCCGCTTCCACCGAGGTTTATGTGCCCGTTGACGAGAAGATCCACGGCTCGCTCGAGGCCCTCGAGGCCGCTATGAAGGCCGACGACAAGGAGCATATCGCCCCCTCGATGTGCTACGCTTACGCAGCCTTGAGCGAGGGTGCTCCCTTCATCATGGGTGCCCCCAACACCACCGTCGACATCCCCGCTATGTGGGAGCTCGCCGAGAAAACCAAGATGCCTATCGCCGGCAAGGACTTCAAGACTGGCCAAACCCTCGTTAAATCGGGCTTCGCTCCCATTATCGGCACCCGTTGCCTGGGCCTGAGCGGCTGGTTCTCCACCAACATTCTGGGCAACCGCGACGGCCTTGTGCTCGACGAGCCCGCCAACTTCCGCACCAAGGAGGTATCCAAGCTGTCGACCCTCGAGTCGATCCTCGTTCCCGAGAACCAGCCCGACCTCTACGGCCACGGCAACGACGAGGACACCCAGTACTACCACAAGGTGCGCATCAACTACTATCCCCCGCGCAACGACAACAAGGAGGGCTGGGACAACATCGACATCTTCGGCTGGATGGGCTACCCCATGCAGATCAAGATCAACTTCCTGTGCCGCGACTCCATCCTGGCAGCTCCCCTGTGCCTCGACCTCGTGCTGCTGAGCGACCTCGCAGCCCGCGCCGGACGATACGGCACACAGCGCTTCCTCTCGTTCTTCCTCAAGAGCCCGATGCACGACTACACCAAGGGCGAGGTTCCCGTCAACCACCTCTTCCAGCAGTACACAATGCTCAAGAACGCCCTCCGCGAGATGGGCGGCTACGAGGCCGACGAGGAGATCGACTAATCCCCGAATTACCAACAAATTAACACAACGCCCCGCCTGACGAACGTCAAGCGGGGCGTTGTCGTTTTTATCGTTTATTCGTGCACTCGTTTATTCGTGCATTCGTTTATTCGTGCATTCGTTTATTCGCGCATTCGTTTA
>CAZLSW010000025.1:0-41456 GCA_964562375.1 uncultured Muribaculaceae bacterium
TGCGCTAGGGGCTACTATCCCGGCCAGGCTCCGCCAGGCCCGTTGACGCCACCCTAAAGGCGATTAGCACGCTGACTTTTTAACGCTAAGCCTCTGCGGCGGTATACATGATTTTTTGCACGCAGTCTTTTGCGGTCCTTCGCAGTCTTTCTTTGACGCGAAGCTTCTGCGGAGTTCTGCGCCCGTCTGCGTGATAAAATTACTGGGCGTGATGATGGCCGCTTGGGGCAGCGGGCGCTCCCAGGTGGGCTGCGCGTGATGACCCGTCGCGAAGATTATTCTTTGTGAAAAGATTGCTTGATGTAGGCTTCTATTGACTACGAATGTAACAAATTAAACGAATGCGAGCGGGAACACGGCGAATGGCGCTTGCGCTTAACGAATCAGAAACGAATGCCGTCCGGATGGATTCGTTGCTATTCGCCAAGCGCAAGCGCCAATTGTTTTGAGAGGTATCAAGATTCGTTACATTCGTAGTATTCGTAGTCAATATTTCCAAGCGCCGTAGGGACGCCCTCCATCTTCCTGAGGGCAGCGGCCGCTCACAGGGTGGGCTGACGCGCGGGGTTACTGGATGGTGACGGATTGCTGGGAGGAGGCGGCGGCGTCGATCTTGGCGATGAGGGCCTTGGCCTCGGAGACGTTGACCTGGGCGTCGATCGATTTCTGGGCATAGCTACGGGCCGCGCTCATCGAGCCGTTGGCGTAGTAGCGCTGTGCCACAGGCAGATATGCAGGCGCATATCCTTCCTTGGCCAGGCGGTTGATGGTCTTGAAGTCGCCTTCCTTGCGGGCCTGGGCGAAAATCTCAGCGTTGGTCTGGGGTTTGGAAGCCGGGGCGGCGGGAGCGGCGGCAGGAGCAGCGGTCGTTGAGGCGGTGGTGGTTTCTTTCGCCTTATCGGCTGATTTTTTGGATTGCTGATCGGCTTTAGAGGACGCTGCGGGTTTTTCGGGAGCCGCAGGAGCGGCAGGTGCCTCCTGGGCAGGTGCCTCGGGGGCGGCCTCCGTTTCGGGGGCGGCCTCCGATTCCTCGTCCTCGGCCATGATAGAGGCTACATCGGCGGCGGGAGGCGTTACCTCAGCCACGACAACCTCCTCCTGGGGCTTCTCGGAGCGGTCGAGCAGTCCGGGGATCAAGAAGAAGCAAGCCACGAGCGCGCCCACGATGACGACGGCGCCCACGATGGCCATTATAAGTTTGGAATTGCCCTTCTTCTGAGGGTCGCCGTTGAATCCACCCGAGCCGGGACGACCGGTTACCAATCCCTTCTTGGGGGCAGAGGTCGAAACCTTGGTCGACTTGGCGAACTTGCCCGACTTGGCGCTGGGCTTACGTCCGGCGGTCAACACCTCGGTAGCGCCACCTGAAACAGCTGCAGAAGCGGCCCCGGTGGGGAGGTTGGTGGGGAGTTGGGCCGAGCCGGTCAACTGAGCCACGAAATCGGAGATCGACTCGGTGCGCTCGAAGGCCGAGGGCTTCATCGCGCCTAGGATAGCCGCACGGGTAGAATCGGTGACGGTAGCGGGAATCATGGCGGCCAATTCAGCCTGGTTGGGCGAAATCTTGAACGCCGACGGGGGATTCTTACCCGTCAAAAGGAACAGAAGCACTGCTCCCAAGGCGTAGATGTCGTATTTGGGGCTGAACTCGGTGATACCACCCTCGTCGTACTGCTCCTGGGGAGCGTAACCGGCGGAGGCGCCTTTGGCCTGGAGGTGGGACGTGGGCTTGTTGTCCTTGCCGAAATGCTTGGCCACGCCGAAGTCGATAAGCACAGGGTACACCTCGCCCGAGTCGTTGGTTTTCATCACGATGTTGTCGGGCTTGATGTCGAGGTGGAGCAATTTCTCGCCGTGGATGGTGTCGACGGCCTGAGCCACCTGGCAGATGATGTTAATAGCGTCGCCCTCGGGCATCTGGCCGGGAGAGCCTCCGTTGAGGAACTCCATCACGTAGTAGGCCGTGTTGTTGGCCTCGAACGTCTCGTTGACGTGGACGATGCCGCGCGACTTCTGGCAGAGCGTCTGTAGTCGGCGAGCCTCAACAAGGAAGTCGCTGCGCGAAAGCTCCACATCCTCCTTGGAGGCCGGGGTGCACAGCACCTCAGCGCCGTCGTCGCCACGGTAGCACGACATGGACATAAAGTGTTCCTTGACGGCGAATTTAACAGTAACCGAGACGTTGCCCACCTGCACGTCGGCGGTGGCGAGATAAGTGATGCCGAACGAGCCGGCGCCGAGCACCTTCACGATTTTATAATCATAATGCTCGGAGGATATGACGGTACCCGGGCGGAGAGCCTGGGAAGCAGATTCAGTACCCATTATTCAAAGGCTTTAAGAACGTTTACGAGATTGTTTTCGCGCTTTTTGTCGCGCAGGGTTTTGGCGGTGGCGGGATCCTTAGCGAGACCACCCACTCCGTCTTCATAGCTTTGGGCGAGGCGAGCGAGGGCGGTGTCGCTGAGTTGTTGCTGGCGCTCGGCGTCGCGGTAGAGCGACACGGCCTTGAAGATATCCTTGTCGACGCCCAAGCCCTCATAGTAGATGTCGCCCAGGGCGCACTGCGCCTCGGCCACGCCAGCGTCGGCGGCTTGTTGCAGGTATTGGATGGCGGTGGCCATATTCTTGTCTACGCCGTTGCCATCTTGATACATCTCGGCGAGGTAGTAAGCGGCTACGGGGTTGGTTTTAGCCACTTTCTCGAGGCTCTTTGCGGCCTTCTTGGCGTCGGCCTTGGGGTTGATGTTGCCGTCGGCAAGTAGCACGTATTGCATTACGGCAGCGTCGGCGCATTTGGCTTTCTCGGCCTTCTTGAAGTAGTCGTTGGCCGTGGTGTAGTTTTTGTTGACTTTCCACTCGCGCAAGCCGCGGATATAGTTGGGGAACGCCTTGTCGCCGATGGAGTCGCGCTCATGCACAAGGGTCTTGACGGCGCGCTTATAGCCAGCGGGGTAGGCCACGGCCATCCATTGCACAGCCTCGTAGCAGTCGGGGGTCACGCCGCGGCCATCAAGGTAGGCGTTGGCGATCGACCAAGCGGCCTCACCATTGCCCTGAGCGGCGGCTTTGCGCCACCAGGAGAGGGCGGTTTCGTCGTCCTGTTTCACCACCCGGCCCGTGGAATAGAGTGTGCCGAGTTTGCTTTGGGCTGCGGGGAAACCGGCCTCAGCGGCTTTGCGCAGGTATTGCTCGGCCTTGAGGTCGTCGCCTTGCATGCGGTCGCCCAGCATAAGCCAGCCGGCCCAGTAGGTAGAGGAGATATCGCCCTGAGCCGCTGCTTTTTCGAAGAGCGGGTAGGCGTCGGTGTACTTCTTGGAGTTGAGCATGGCCAGGCCGGCGTTGCGCATACCGTCGACCGAGCCTTTATCGGCGGCCATGAGGTAATATTTAGCGGCTTCCTGGGGATTGCGCTTCACGCCGTACCCTTTGTCGTAGCACACACCCAAGAGCATGGCGTCGAAAGGCACGTCGGCGGCCGACTCGGCACGCTGGTTGATCAACTCGCGATTGCCTTTCTGTATCGAGTTGACATACAAGCGCATAGCCTGCACGGAATCGAGGGCGCAGCCGTTGCCGAGCTGGTAGCACATAGCCACATTGGCCGTTGCGGTGACGTCGCCCTTGAGGGCGGCCGATTTCCACCATTCGTAAGCCTTGCGATAGTCCTGCTTTACGTGGCGGCCGAGATAGTACCACTTGCCCACCTCGTTCATCATGGCCACATCGCCGTCCTGGGCGCGCTTGAGAATGTTGTTGAGCGAATCTTTCACCTGCTGCACGGCTTGGGCTTTTACCATCTCCTGGGCAGTGGCCTTCACCTCCGAGGGGGTCTCGTCGACCATCACGGTGTCAACCAGCACAGGGGCGTCGGCGCCCTTGGCCTCTTTGGCCTTTTTGGCGGCCGTGGCTACCATCGCCACCATGGCCACGCAGGCCAATGCCATAAATATTTTTCTCATAGCTATATTACTTTTTTGATTTTCAGGGGTTAAAGGGGATTTCCGATATTTCCGATATTTCCGGGATTTCCGAGGGATTATTTCTTAAAGATTTTACCAAAGATTGAGCGCAAGCCGCCTTGTGGCTTCTGGCCTGACACCTCATGCACCACCTCCTCGCGGCGGGTGAACCGCTCGGTAGCGGCACCTGCGGGGGCAATCTCCTCCTTTGGCTCGGGAGCTGGCTCCACTGGCTGACGGTCGGTGACCTCGGCAATGGAGATAATGATGGCGGTGTTGTTGTCATCGGCCACGGCGCAACGCTCGGCGAGTCGCTGTGCCTTTTGCTCGTCGGTAAGAGTGGGCTCGGAGAGAATGGCGCTTAAGGTGGAGTCGTTAACTGTTCCGTGGACGCCGTCGGTACACAGCAGGAAGTAGTCGCCCGGCTCCACGTCATAGGGGATGTGGATTACCGAGGCCTCGTCGCGGGGATGGTCGTCGGTGGGACGGGTGATGCAACGTGTGATGACGTTGCGCTTGGGGTGGTTGACTGCCGCCTCGGGGGTGATATTGCCCGAGCGTATCAAGGCGTTGACCAGCGAGTGGTCCTCGCTGCGGTAGAGGATACCCTTGCCGGGGCGGATATGGTAAATGCGGCTGTCGCCCATGTGGGCCATGGTGACGCCAGCACCGTGGAAAGCGACGAATGTGAGCGTGGTGGCCATGCCGTCGTTGGAGGAGTTGGATGCTCGTTCGATGGCGTCGTACACCGATGAGAGCACGCGCTGGAGGTCGTCGTCGGTGAACGGCTGGTCCCATTTGCGGTTGGCGAGAGTCTTCCCGATTGTCGCGCAGACGGTGCCGGAGGCCACCTCGCCTTTCTCCTCGCCCCCCACGCCGTCGCATACGGCGAAGCAACCTCCCACGGCCAGCGGATGGGGATTGTCCATGTCGGGGTAGCGCGAGTCCTCCTGGTTGGCGCGCCCACCGATTTGGCGGAATGAGTGTATCTCTTTTATCTTGATTTTCATTGCTTTTGCACTTTAATGGTGGTGTTGCCCATCTGCAGCACGTCGCCGTAGTTGAGGTAGACGATGTCGCCCTCCACAAGCTGTTTCTTGTTGTGGTAGATGGGGTTTGTGGCCTTGAGAATGGTCATTTTGTACACCAAGCCGTTGCCCGATTGGTTAACGTCGACCCTTACCGAGCGACGCGACACGGTGTTGTCCTTGAGGGCAAAGTCGGAGTTTTCGTTTTCGTCCCATCGACCTATGTAGTGGGTGCCTTTATATAGGATGTAGGTGGTTTTCTTGAAGAAACCTCCAGTGGAAAGCATCATAGGGGTAAGCGAACCGCGGTCGGCGGTGCCACCGGGCTTGGTGCGCGCTGAGATTTTGGTGACGCGGCCACCCTGGACGATCATGTTGTAGGGCTGCTGGCATTGGTCGCACTCCACGGAGTAAAGGCCGTCGGCGGCGGGTTTCGTGAGGGGCGCTCCGCAGCATTGGCATTTTAGGAGGTCGTCCTCCGAGGGCTCGATTTCGAATTGGTTGGGGTTCTTGCACTTGGGGCAGGTCAATCGGTTGATACCTGGCTTCACCTTGGGTACAACGAGCAATTGGCCACATGAGGCGCACTGCAGGCGGTAGGTGCCGTCCTCTTGGAGGCCGAGCTTGGGGGCCTGGGGCTGTCCCGCCGACACGGCGGGACTTCCTGCCTGGCTGGGTTGTTGGGGTTGTCCCGCCGGCACGGCGGGACCTCCTGCCTGGCTCGTCTGGGGCTGTCCCGCCGGCACGGCGGGACTTCCTGCCTGACCTCCTGCCTGGCTTGGCTGGGGCTGTCCCGCCGGCACGGCGGGACTTCCTGCCTGGCTTGGCTGGGACTGTCCCGCTGGCACGGCGGGACTTCCTGCCTGGCTTGGCTGGGGTTGTTGGGGGTGTCCCGCCGGCACGGCGGGACTTCCTGCCTGGCGGGGTTGTTGGGGTTGTCCCGCCGACACGGGGGGACCTCCTGCCTGGCTCGTTTGGGGCTGTCCCGCCGAGACGGCGGGACTTCCTGCCTGGCTTGGCTGGGGCTGTCCCGCCGGCACGGCGGGACTTCCTGCCTGGCTCGCCTGGGGCTGTCCCGCCGGCACGGCGGGACCTCCTGCCTGGCTCGCCTGGGGCTGTCCCGCCGGCACGGCGGGACCTCCTGCCTGGCTCGCCTGGGAAGCCCCCGTTTCGGGCGTTTGGGGTCCGACCGTTTGGGGGCCGATAGGATCAGGTACAGGCTCTGCCTTTACCGCAAAACTGTTGGGGGTTTTGCAGTAAGGGCAGGCTACTTTATAGTTACCGGGCTTGGCCGGTGATTTGAAACTAAATTCTCGCGCGCATTCCGGATTGCGGCACTTTAGTCGGATCTTCTCTGGTACCATTTATAGGGGTTATATTGTACTGTCGGTAGGTTCTGTCAGACCGACACGGCCTGACATCCTTTCTGGCTTAGATCAGGGTCTCGTCGATGGAGATGTCGCCGAGGTCGAGGTCGGAGCCGAGGTCGGCAAGGTCCTCCATGGGGTCGTCGAGGATGTCGTCGACGATGATGTCGCCAGTGATATCGGGATCGTCGATGGCTCCCGAGAGGGGAATCTCCTCCTCGGTTTCAACGAACACCATCTCCTCGCTCTGAGGATTATACTGGCTGGCTATTACACCGCCATCGTCGTCGAACAGGCGCACGCCATCGGGATCGAGAGGTTCTTCGGCTATCTCCTCCTCCACGAGCTCGTCCTCGTCCATAAGGATCTCCACGTCGGTGAAGTCCTCGTCAAGGTCCTCGTCGGAGTCGGGCTCCAATTCCATCTCCTCCTCATCGATCATTACCTCGTCGGGGTTGACATGTACCTCCTGGGGTTGTGCCTGAGCGGCTTGGCGAGCGGCTTGCTGAGCGGCTGCTTCAGCCTGGGCTTGCGCCTCGGCTGCTTGCGCCTCGGCCACGACGTCGGCACCTTCCATAGCTCCCATAGTCGCACCGGTAGCTGCACCGATGGTTTCAGGGTCGAGGGTCTCGTCATCGCCCATCAGGGTTGCGGCGGTTGCCACGCCAGCTCCGGCGATCCCGATACCGGCCGCCCCGCCAAGGGCCGCGGCTTTCATGCCACTGTTGCCCTTCTTGCCGAGGTCGTCAACCGAACTTATATTTTTGGGTGTCATTGCGGTAGGTTTTAGAGGTTAAACGGGAGAGGGAGTTAGGCCAACATGATGTCGTCGGAGGGGTCACCGAAAATCTGCTCGGTGTCGTCGGCGGCGAGATACTCGGTGGTATCCTGATCCTGGGCGAGGGCCATCTCGGCGTCGGATGTGTAGTAGTCCATGGGCATGCTTGATAGGCTGCCGTCGTCGAACATTGCCAAGTCGTAGCCACCGTCGCCGTCGACGTCGACAAACATAGCCTCGGTGCCGTCGGCCAGTGTAACCATAGCGGCGTCGGCCTCCATACCCTCCTCGGTGTAGAGGGTGGTAACCTCGGTAACCTGGAACACCTCGTCGGCGTCGATGTCGTCGTGGTCGATCTCCTCGACGATCACGTCGGCCAGGTCCTCGTCCTTCACGTCGGATACCGGGGGCTTGGGTTCCTCTACCACCTGCTCGCGGTGGGTTTCGGTCTGGGTTTTGGTGTGGTCCTCGACTTCCTCAACCTGAATTTCCTCTTCCTCTGCCTCTTCCTCGGCTTTTGCCTCGGCTTTCTTCTCGAGGATTTCGTCGGCCTTCATAGCTTGCTCGGCGGCGCTGCCGATTCCAGCCTGGGCGCCTTCTACCGCACCCTCGACGGTACCGATAGGCTCGGCGTCGGGGTCCTGCTCGGCGAGGATAAGGTTGGCGGCCTCGACGGTGATTCCACCGGCGGCCACGGCGGCGATCAGCGACGCGCGGGTCCAGTTTTTGTCGTTATTTCCACCAGCCGCGGGGCGCTGGGTGTTGGATTGCTGTTGGTTGCGGAAGTTGAGTGGAGTAGTTCCCATGATTTTATGATTTTTTGAGATTAATATTCGTGATTTGTCGATTTGATGTCACAAAGGTAAATCACTGGTTAATCTCTTTGCAAATTTTTTGGTTAATTTAGGACGAAACCCCCTAGGTTTCGTGACGAAAACGCTATAAAGCCTAGCATTTAGAATTTAGCATTTAGCATTTAGCCAAATAGTTTATTCTTGGGGAAATGGGTGTAAAGCAAATGGTGATTTAGGCTAAATGCTAAATGCTAAACGCTAAACGCTAAACGCTAAATGCTAAACGCTAAACGCTAAATGCTATTTGACAGCGGGGGCGTGGTTCCAGTCGATGATCACCTCCGAAGCGGCTTTCTTGGAGCCAAGGAGCTGGGGATGCTGCTGAATCTCCATGTTTTTGGCGCGGCGCATCACCTCCTGGTAGGCATAGTTGAACACCTCGGATACGGTCACTTTCTTGTCGCCGTTGCTGTCGGCTTTGCCTTGCAGACCTTTGAGGACAGCCTGGGTGAAGATGTCGCGCTGGAGCCAACCGTTGTTCCACGAGGGCTCGTCGGGACGCGCGGCCATCACGTATACTATATTATTAGAGGCTGCCGAGGAGAGGTCGGGACCCGAGCCGGAGGATTGTCCGTCGACCACGGTGCCGGCGTAGCAAGCCTCGACGATGCAAATCTTGGCGCCGGCCTTCGACGACTCGAGCACCTTGTTCAAGCGGGTGTAGGGGAGCGGACCGTCGTGCACATAGAGTCCGCCGGGGTAGCCGTGGCCGCAATAGGTGAACACGATTTTATCGTCCTTGTCGGCGCGGTTGCACAAGGCCTGAAGTTTTTCGATGATATTGTCGGCGGTTGCGTATTTTGATGTAAGCACCGAGATGTGCTTGGTCTCCTGGCCGAGCACTTTCTTCATTAATTGGGCCTCCTTGGCCTTGTAACGGTTGTTGGCGGTGGTGTCCTCATAGGTTTGGACTCCCACGACGAGGGCCAACGTGCGACCCGCGGCCATGGCCGAAATCGCGATCAGCAAGGCGCTGAACAGTACTAATAGCTTTCTCATATTTTTAGGTTTTCTTTTAATTCAGTCCTTTATCCTTAATCCTTTACCCTTTATCCTTTTAATATTTGGCCAAGGGCCAAATATTAATGCGCCTTGCAGTGAGGGCAGATACCCAGGGTGATATCCTCCTCGCGCAAGCGCTTGCGGCAGCGGGGGCAGATCAAGTCTTGCTCGTAATCCTTGAGCAAGGCCTGGTCGCGGTTCAACAGGATGTTTTGGATCATCGGCGTGAGGATACCGGGAAGGATCATCATCACGCGGAGGAGCATCATGGAGTTGTTGGAGGCTCCGGAATTCTGGGGAATCACCAAGAACGAACCCACAAACACTACCAACGAGATAATCGGGGCCAGGAACGATTTGGTCCATTTCATCTTGGATGTGAGGCGCTTGCTCACGCGCTGGTAGCGCTCAAGGCATTCGCGCAGGTACTGGAAGTCGTCGTTAAACAGGTTGGGCTTCAGCACGCGGCGTGCCTTGAAAAAATGACCCTCAAGCGTGGGAGGCCCCAGCCGGATCCACGTATCGGGGGTAATGCGGATGCGGGCGCAGCGGTGGAATTGACCGCCGGCCTCGACGAAAGTGCCGTTGGTGGAGTTGTTGTCAATCAGGGTCCAGTCGTCGCCGTCAACTTGGATGATGGCGTGGTCGTGGGACACTGAGGTGGATGTGGCGGGGATTTTTACGGGTCCTTCGTAATCGGTGCCTATGCGGTATTCGGTCATTTTTGGAGTTGCGGGTTTCTAGTTTCTGGTTTCTAGTTTCTGGTTTCTGGTTTCTAGTTGCTATCGTTTTATCGTTTTATCGGATTATCGCATTATCGCTGTTTCGCTGTTTCGCTGTTTCGCTGTTTCGCTGTTTCGCTGTTTCGCTGTTTCGCTGTTTCGCGGTGATGCAATTAGGATTTGGAGTATTGGGAGAGGATGAGCTCGCGGAAATTTTTGAGCAACTGCTTGGGTACCTGAAGGGTGATCGTGTGGGAGATGCGGTCGCTCAGGGTGATGCGTTGCTTGATAAGGTTGATTTGCGTGAGGAAACGTGTGTTGACAATCACGCTACGACCCAAGCGCACGAAGGTGTTGGGGATTGACTTTGCGGCGGCGTTGCGGGCGATGATAGCTTCCCACTGCACCATGGTGACGTTGACCATGAGCTTCAGGCCCTCGATATACAGAAGCTGCGTGTAGTTGCCGTTGGCTTGCACGCATGCAAGTTGTGACAAGTCGATAAGGTTTAGCTCGTCGCGCGAGTTAATGCACACAATATTCATGGCTAAGGTAGAGTAACTTGGGTTATAGAGGGCAAATATAGCGTTTTTTTAGATAAAAACAGCTTTTTAGGCCATTTTTAACAAAAACGTTATCAAATCAGTCTATATTTCAGCATGTGGAGGGCAGCCTCGGCACATTCCGCGCCTTTGTTGCCCACGCATCCACCGGCGCGGTCGAGGGCTTGCTGCTCGTTGTCGACCGTTAGCACCCCGAAGATCACCGGCACTGCGCCCAGGAGGTTGAGCTCGGTCATACCGTGGGTGACGCTTTGGCACACGTAGTCGAAGTGGGGAGTGCCTCCTCGCACGACGCAGCCGTTGATGATAATGGCATTGTAGAATTTGGTGGACATCATCAGGCGCTTCGCGGCATAGGTGAGTTCCACAGCCCCCGGGACGTGGTACACGTCAATGTTTTCCTGCTTCACTTCATGGGCAAGGAGGGTTTCGACGGCTCCGCGGGTGAGGGCTGAGACGATTCCCTGGTTCCACAGGGTGTCGATTATGGCTATACGCGCGTTGGGGGCGTTGGGGGCGGCGACAGTAGGAGCTGAAGTTGACACGTATTTAAGTATTAAGTGTTAGGTATTAAGTGTTAAGTGGCTGGCCTTAGACAGCCGTTTAGGGGAGGCTAAATGCATTTTGCGAGGGCTTGGGAGATGGTGTGGGAGAGCGCGCCGGCGCTCTGGCCGTAGGTGACGGGAGATTGGCCCGGGGCTACCACCGTCAAGCGTGGGGAATAGTATTGCACATGGTCGCGGAAGCATTTCTCCCCATCAGCCGATTGGTAGAGCATCTGCAAGTCGGCCGGCGAGGCGAGGATCTCGCTTGCGCGCTCCATGTTCTCCAAGATGGCTGGCATCACCTTTGTGAGGCGCGGACACACTTGCGGCATGAATCCCGGCAAATAAATAAGGTAGCAGTCGCGCTCGGCGCAATAGTCGAGGAACGATACCAGTCGGGGCCTTACAGCGGGGTTGACGGCGTAAAAGCCGCCGAAAAACACGGTGTCGCCGCGCTCAATCCGGGGCCACACGATATCGAAACCCTCGGCCGCGGGATCGTTGTATATCACCGGATCGGAGCCGGGGAAGCGGAGGGTCAATGGCGTTTGGCCTTCGGTATAACGGTCGATCGAGGCGGTGTTGACCCCGGCCTCGTCGAGGAATTTCACTATCAAGTCGCCCACGGGACCGGTGGAAACGTCGCCGGCGAAGATGGTTTCTACCCCCTCGCGGGCGCAACGCGCGGCGACATTTACCATGCGGCCACCGGGGGTGGAAGCGGTGGGTTGACCCTGTGTGTCAAAGGCAATTTCAAGGCCTCCCTCCCCTATTACGATCAGTCGGCTCATTGTTGTTGGCGTGATTTGTGGCCCAGGTAGCCACCGTGGTGACGCTTGGCGTAGTCGGCGGCGGTGAAGCCGGTTAATTTCATTACGTTTACCACGAGGATGTCGCCGATGACGGTCATCACGGTGGTCGACGTGGTGGGTGTCAATCCCAGCGGGCACACCTCGGGGCTACCGCCAGTGGCCAACGTCACATCGGCGCAATCGGCCAGGGGCGACTCGGGGTTACCGGTGATCACGATGATGGGGAGCTGGGGGTACAAGTTGCGGGCCAGGGTGACGAGGTCGACGATCTCGCGGGTCTTGCCGGAGTTGGAGATGAGCAGCAACAGGTCGTTGGGCTGGAGCACCCCCAGGTCGCCGTGCTGAGCCTCGGAGGGGTGGAGGTTGACCGCCGGGGTGCCGGTGGAGCTGAAGGTGGTGGCGATGTTCATGGCGATTTGCCCCGCCTTGCCCATGCCCGAGGTGACGAGCTTGCCGCCGCGACGGTGCACATGGTCGATTATCAGGTCGACGGCCTTGTCGTAGGCCTCGCTCACGGGGATATCCTGTATCGCTTTAGCCTCGGCTTGGAGGATCGAGCGCATAGTCTCTTGTACATTCATAACCGCGAAGTTACTAAAAAATCTTTAATTACCACCAACCGGCCTGAAGCGCCCTAAGGATTTCGCCAATTAACACTATTGACCACAAAAGGACTTAAACGGGACACAAAAAACCTGGTCGTTACCCACCCATTTGTCCAAAGCTACGCTTGAGGTTCAGCGACAGCCGGTTTTTGTGTGTTTTCGTGTCGGTTTGTGGTCTATGTCAATAAAATTCAGTGTTAATTGGTGAAATTCGTGGTTAAAACTCTTTCGTGGCTGAGGGGAACAATTCTGTGGTTGTAAGATTAAGTGAAAATTGTTAATTTTGCGGGTTGAAACAGTCAAAGATGTAGAATGAGTGGAATCGATATTGTGATATTGGTCGTGGCCATAGGGGCAATCCTATGGGGGATGAAGCGCGGAATCATCCGCCAAATCGGCGCAGTGGCGGCGGTTGTGGTGGGTGTGGCGCTGGCCAGGGCTTTCGGCCCGATGCTGGTGGGCGCGTTCTCGTCGGGCGACACGGCGGGTGCCGATTACGTGGCCTCGGTGGTGGCGCATATCGTGGTGTTTCTCATCGGCTATATCGGCACCAAGCTGATAGCCAGGGTGGTACGCAAGGTAAGCCACGCACTGATGCTCGGGCCGTTGGACCGTTTGGCCGGCGCGTTGTTCTGCCTGTTCACTTGGCTGTTAGGGCTGAGTTTGGCCCTTAACGTGTGGCAAGCGTTCCGGCCCGACCGACCGCTGGTCGACGATTCCCACCTCGCGCAAGGACAAATCGCCCAATTCATTATGGACTACGGGCCGACGATTATCGGCGGCGAGAAGCCATCTCAACTGTTTGCTGAAGAAGATTGTTAGGTAATTATGAGCGAAAATATAAAATGCCCGATTGGTGATTCCAAAAAGGACGACGACGCCCAGCTGATCGAGGACGTCACCAAGGGCGACTACAAATACGGATTCGTGTCGGATATCGACACCGACATTATCCCACGTGGCATCAATGAGGATGTCGTGCGGCTGATTTCGCAGAAAAAGGAGGAGCCGGAGTGGCTCCTCGAGTTCCGTCTCAAGGCCTATCGCCACTGGCTGACGCTAAAGATGCCCACGTGGCCGTTCCTGAAGATTCCCCCGATCGACTATCAGGCCATCAGCTACTACGCCGCGCCCAAGAAGGCCGAGGGCCCAAAGAGCATGGATGAGGTCGACCCTGAGCTGATCAAGACGTTTGACAAGCTCGGCATACCCCTGCACGAGCGGGCGCAGCTCAGTGGCATGGCCGTCGACGCCGTGATGGACTCGGTATCGGTGAAAACCACCCACAAGGAGCTATTAGCCGAGCGCGGCATCATCTTCTGCTCCTTCTCGGAGGCCGTGAAGAATTACCCCGACCTCGTAAGGCGCTACCTGGGCAAAGTGGTGAGCTACCGCGACAACTTTTTCGCGGCGTTGAACTCGGCCGTGTTCTCCGACGGGTCGTTCGTCTACATACCCAAGGGAGTGCGCTGCCCGATGGAGCTGTCGACCTACTTCCGCATCAACGCCGCCGGCACGGGCCAATTCGAGCGCACGCTTATCGTGGCCGACGACGACTCCTACGTGTCCTACCTCGAGGGATGCACGGCGCCCATGCGCGACGAGAATCAGCTCCACGCCGCCATCGTGGAGATTATCGCCGAGGACCGCGCCGAGGTAAAGTACTCGACGGTACAAAACTGGTATGCCGGTGACGCCGAGGGCCGTGGAGGCGTGTACAACTTCGTCACCAAGCGAGGCTTGTGCCGCGGCGACTACTCCAAAATCTCCTGGACGCAGGTCGAGACTGGTTCGGCCATCACCTGGAAATACCCCTCGTGCGTGCTGCAGGGCGAAGGCTCGGTGGGCGAGTTCTACTCGGTGGCAGTCACCCGCAACCACCAGCAGGCCGACACTGGCACCAAGATGATCCACCTCGGGCGCAACACCCGCTCTACCATCGTCAGCAAGGGCATCTCGGCAGGCTACTCCCAAAATTCCTACCGCGGACTTGTAAAGGTGGCTCCCAACGCCGACGGCTGCCGCAACTACACGCAATGCGACTCGCTGCTGCTCAGCTCGCATTGCGGCGCACATACATTTCCCTACATCGACGTGCTCAACGACACAGCGATTGTGGAACACGAAGCTACCACCTCCAAGATCTCGGAGGACCAGATATTCTACTGCAACCAGCGAGGCATCCCCACCGAGGAGGCTATCGGCCTGATTGTCAACGGCTACGCCAAGGAGGTGATGAACAAGTTGCCGATGGAATTTGCCGTCGAGGCCCAAAAGCTCCTGAGCCTCTCCTTAGAGGGCAGCGTTGGATAGCCCCGGCTACGGCCCCCAAACCCCCGAAACGGGGGCTTTTAGATAGCTCCTTTATTCCCTTTCCTCCTTTCCTCCTTTAAAGATTTGATGCTTTAAAGATTTAAAATTAAAAATTAAATACCTCCATAATGGATATATTACTGAAAGTCAACGACCTCCACGCCGGCATCGAAGGCAAGGAGATACTTAAAGGCATCAACCTCGAGGTGCGTCCCGGCGAGGTGCACGCGATCATGGGTCCCAACGGCTCGGGCAAATCCACCCTCTCGGGCGTACTGGCTGGCGACCCGCGTTTCACCGTCACTGGCGGCAGCGCCGAATTTGTTGGCAAGCCCCTGCTCGACCTCTCCCCCGAGGACCGCAGCCACGAGGGATTGTTCCTGTCGTTCCAGTACCCGGTGGAGATTCCCGGCGTGTCGATGGTCAACTTCATGCGCGCCGCCGTCAACGCCAAGCGCAAATACCTCCACGAGGAACCCTTGAGCGCCAGCGACTTCCTCAAACTCATGCGCCAAAAGCGCGCCATCGTCGAGCTCGACAACAAACTGGCCTCGCGCTCGGTCAACGAGGGCTTCTCGGGTGGCGAGAAAAAGCGCAACGAGATTTTCCAGATGGCCGTCCTTGAGCCGAAATTGGCCATCCTTGACGAAACCGACTCGGGACTCGACATCGACGCCCTGCGCATCGTCGCCTCAGGCGTTAACAAGCTGAAAACCACAGAAAACGCCACCATCGTAATCACCCACTACCAGCGTCTGCTCGACTACATCCGTCCCGATTTCGTGCACGTGCTTTACAAGGGCCGCATCGTCAAAACCGGTGGCCCCGACCTGGCCTTGGAGCTGGAGGAGAAGGGTTACGACTGGATTAAAGCCGAGGAGGACAACCGATGAACGCCCTGCAACAATACCTCGACCTCTACGACCAGCATCGCCAGGAGATTGACACCGGCTCAGGAGCCGCTCTCAACGCCCTGCGTCCAGCCGCTCGTGAGGCCTTGACCGACAAGCATTTGCCCACCAAGGGCGATGAGGGTTTCGAAAAAACCTCCATCGACGAGATGATGGCCCCGGACTTTGGCATCAACTTCCTGCGCACTCCCATCGAGGCCGACCTGCGCTCTACATTCCGCTGCGGCGTGCCCAATATCAGCACCCGCCTGGCGCTGGTAGTCAACGACATGTTCGTCCCCACCGACACGCTGGCTGCCAACCTCCCCCAGGGCGTCACCCTGATGTCGCTGGCCAAGGCCTGCAAAGAGATGCCCCAAGTGGTGGAGATGCACTATGGCAAAATCGCCCCGCTGAGCGACACCGGCACAGCCCTAAATACCCTGCTGGCCCAAGACGGCGTGCTGATCCACGTGGCCGGCGGCGTGGAACTGGACCGACCGCTGCAGGTAGTGAACATTTTTTCGGCCCCCATCCCGTTGGCCGCGTTCCGCCGCGTGCTCATCGTAATGGAGGAGGGGGCCAAGGCCCAAGTGCTGTTCTGCGACCACACGGCCGACCCTCAGCGGCAATACCTTGCCTCACAGGTTGTTGAGGTGTATTGCGACACCCGCTCGGAGCTGGACGTTTACGACCTTGAGGAATCGTCGCCGCTCACCGCGCGCTACTCCCAGCTCTACGCGGCACAGGCCGAAGGCTCCCGCTTGCTCGTCAACGGTTCCACCCTCACCGCCGGTAACACCCGCAACGAGTACAACATCTCGATCGACGGCCCCCATTGCGACTGCCGTTTGGCCGGCATGGTGATAGGCACGGGCAAGATGCACGTCGACAACTCCTCGCAAGTAACCCACGCCGCCCAGCGTTGCCACAGCAACCAGCTTTTCAAATACGCCCTGAGCGACGAAGCTACCGGCGCCTTTGAAGGCTCGATCACCGTCACTCCCCAGGGCGCGTTCACCGAGGCTTACCAAAGCAACCGCAACATCCTGGCCTCGCCCGACGCGCGGATGCACACCAAGCCCCAGCTACTCATTTTCAACGACGACGTGAAATGCTCCCATGGCGCAACCACAGGCCAATTGGACCAGCAAGCGTTGTTTTATATGCGCACACGCGGCATACCCCTCCAGGAGGCCCGCACGATGTTGATGCAGGCGTTTATGGTCGACGTGATCGACACCGTGCGCCTCGACAGCCTGCGCGACCGCCTACGCCACCTGGTCGACGCCCGATTCGCCGGCCAAAAAGCCATGTGCGCCGATTGTCCATTGTGATATGAACGATATTAGATCCCAATTCCCGATATTGAAGCGCGAGGTATACGGCAAGCCGCTCGTCTACCTCGACAACACCGCCACCTCGCAAACGCCCCGCTGCGTGGTCGACGAAATCGAGCGCATGTACTTCACCACCAAGGCCAACGTCCACCGCGGGGTGTTCTCCATCTCCCAGGAGGCCACCGACCTCCAGGAGCAGGCCCGCGAGCGAGTGCGAGCCTTCATCAACGCTCGGTCGACCAAGGAGATCATCTTCACCCGCGGCACCACCGAGGCCATCAACCTCGTGGCCGCTTCCTACGGCGACCTGATGGAGAACGGCGACGAGATTATCCTCACCGTGATGGAGCATCACGCCAACATCGTGCCCTGGCAACTCCTCGGGCGTCACAAGCGCATCATCCTGCGCGTCGTGCCCATCCGACCCGACGGCTCCTTGGACATGGAGGCGTTCCGCTCGCTCATCAACGAGCGCACAAGGCTGGTGTCGGTGTGCCACGTGAGCAACGTCCTGGGCACGGTCAACCCTGTCAAGGAGATCATCGCCGAGGCCCACTCCCGTGGCATCCCCGTGATGATCGACGGCGCGCAGGCCGTGAGCCACATGAAGGTGGATGTGCAGGACCTCGACGCCGATTTCTACGCGTTCTCCTCCCACAAAATGTACGGTCCCACCGGCGTGGGCGTGCTCTACGGCCGGGAGCGCCTGCTCAACATCATGCCTCCCTATCAGGGAGGCGGGGAGATGATCGATCATGTGACATTTGAGCGCACCACCTGGGCCGAATTGCCGTTCAAATTCGAGGCCGGCACACCCGACTTCGTGGGCATCGCCGCCTACCAAAAGGGTATCGATTTCATCGAGGAAACCACCATCGACCGCATAGCCTCCGTCGAGCACGACCTATTGGAGTACACCACCGCTAAAATGTTGGAGATCCCCGGCATGCACATCTACGGCACGGCTCCGGGTAAGGCCGCCATCATCTCGTTCAACGTCGAGGGTGTCCACCACTACGACCTGGGGATGCTGCTCGACAAGCAGGGCATAGCCGTCCGCACAGGTCACCACTGCGCCCAGCCGCTGATGCACGCCTTGGGCATCGAGGGCTGCGTGCGAGCCTCCTTCGCCGTCTACAACACCCGCGAGGAGGCCGACCGCTTCCTCACCGCCCTCCAGCGCGCCCTCCCCCTCCTCCAATAAATTGGAGGTCGTCATTGACAACAAAAATAAGCAAATTCCCTCCATCGGGCCTGACGTAGCCGGGCCCGATGGAGGGAAATTTTTTCCGATTTATGCCGGTTATTTGGATTCCTCCTCTTTGGATTCCTCGGCGGGGGCCTCTTCAGGCTTGAAGTCGGTGATGCCTGCGGCGATCAGCTGGTTGTACCACTGCAGGAGCTTGCGGATGTCGTTGGTGTACACGCGGTCCTGGTCAAAGTCGGGTAGCACCTCGTAGAACCATTTCCTTACCTCGACGTCGTCGCCCAAAGCCTTGACGTCGACGGGCTTGCCCTCGGTCTTGGTCTTGACGCTCTCAAGCACCTCGTAGAGAGGCACATCCTCGTCGTTGGTGTAGATGGCGATGTCGCCCAGTGATATCACTTTGTCGCGAGCGTAAGCCGGGCAGCGTTTGCCCGTGGCGATGTTCTCGACGATTAGCATATTTTTGCCTTGCGACACGAGCTTGAACAAGCCCGGGCGGCCGGAGATAGAAAGTATTTTCTTAAGCATAGCGGGTAAAAATTTTTGGCAAAGTTAACAAAAAAATCAATATTGCTCTTTGTCGTTGGGGAAATCCTGGGATTTCACGTCCTCCACGTAGTGGGAGATGGCCCCGGTGATGGTGGTGGCAAGGTCGGCGTAGCGGCGCAGGAATCGGGGCTGGAAACCTTGGTTGACACCCAGCATATCCTGAAGCACAAGCACTTGGCCGTCGCAAGCGCCACCGGCCCCGATGCCGATGGTGGGAATCGAAACCTGGGCCGTGACCTCGGCGGCTAGTTTGGCGGGTATCTTCTCGAGCACCATGGCGAAGCAGCCGATCTCGTCGAGCATGCGTGCGTCCTCGATGAGCTTTCGGGCCTCGGCCTCCTCCTTGGCGCGCACGTTGTAGGTGCCAAACTTGTTGATCGACTGGGGAGTAAGTCCCAAGTGTCCCATCACGGGGATGCCTGCCGAGAGGATGCGCTCGATCGACTCGCGAATCTCGGCGCCGCCCTCCATCTTCACGGCCTCGGCACCGCTTTCCTTCATGATGCGTATCGCCGAGGCGAGGGCTTCCTTGGAGTTGCCCTGATAGGAGCCGAACGGCAGGTCGACCACCACGAGTGCACGGTCGACGCCACGGGTGACGCACTGCGCGTGATAAATCATCTGGTCGAGGGTGATAGGCAGCGTGGTGACGTGGCCGGCCATGACGTTGGAGGCCGAGTCGCCCACGAGGATCACGTCCATACCGGCCTGGTCGACCAGCCGGGCCATCGAGTAGTCGTAGGCCGTGAGCATGGCTATCTTCTCGCCGCGCTGCTTCATCTCAGCCAGGCGACGGGTGGTAACTTTTCGCTTGTTATCTACTGTATTGGTTGACATAAGTTTTGCGAATTTGCCGCGAAGTTAAGCATACCGATAAGCATAAGCACCCCATTTTAACAATTTTAACCCAAAAATATAAACTTATACTCCTCCTCAGCTTTTTAATTAAACGGATTTCCCTTAACTTTGCCGAAAATATTGGTACAAAATCCCCCATAGCGATGGCAACGCAACACGATCACCATACGGTAATGCAAGAAACGGTAGCCCGACTGGCCGCCGGAGAGAATCTTACGAGCATGTGCCACATGCGCTGGAGAGGGGAGCCAATTCCATCCCAACAAGCTGTAGCCGAGCTGATTGACACGTGTCGAGCACTGATTTTCCCTGGCTTTTTCGGCGACAGCGACGTTAACCGCATTAACATCCTCTACCACACGGGCATAGCCGCCGAGCGCCTCTACTGGTTGCTCTGCGACCAGATTGCCGCGGGCTTGGCCTTGGCCACCGATTGCGACCGCGAATTGGACATCAACGCCCTTACCGAGCGCGCGGAGGCCCTGGCCGACAAGTTCATAGCCAAACTCCCCAGCCTTCGCGAGGCCCTGGAAGCCGACGTGCACGCCACCTACCTGGGCGACCCAGCCGCTATCTCCACCGAGGAGGTAATCTACTGTTACCCAGCCGTTAAAGCTATCACCAACTACCGCATAGCCCACGCACTTGTGGAATTGGACGTGCCCGTAATCCCCCGAATGATAGCCGAGCAAGCCCACAGCGAGACCGGCATCGACATACACCCGGCGGCCACCATCGGCCGCTCCTTCACCATCGACCACGGCACCGGCGTCGTTATCGGCGCCACGGCCCGTATCGGCGACAACGTGAAGCTCTACCAGGGCGTCACCCTGGGAGCCAAGAGCTTCGACCTCGACAGCGACGGCAACCCCATCAAGGGCATCCCGCGCCACCCTATCATCGGCAACAACGTGGTGATCTACTCCAACGCCACGATTCTGGGCCGTATCACCATCGGCGACAATGCCGTTATCGGCGGTAACCTCTGGGTGACCTTCGATGTGGCCCCCGGCGAGAAAGTGGTGCAAGCCAAAGCCGACAACGTGCTGAGATTCAAGCAATAAGTATCGGCCCCCAAACCCCCGAAGCGGGGGCTTCGGCCCCCAACCCCCGAAACGGGGGTATAAAAATAGGTAATTGGCTAAATGCTAAATGCTAAACGCTAAATGCTAAAAGATATGAAAGAAGAATTTGAAATGGTGGCGAAGACGCTCCAGGGCCTCGAGGATGTCCTGGCCGAGGAGCTGCGCGACCTCGGCGCCAAAAACGTCGAGCCGGGACGCCGCATGGTGTCGTTCCAAGGCGACCTCGAAATGCTGTACCGCGCCAATCTCCAATGCCGCACCGCCCTGCGCATCCTCAAGCCCATTTACAAATTTGAGGCCCACGACCCCGACGAGCTCTACGCCAAGCTCAAGGAGGTGGATTGGAACAACATCCTCACCCTCGACAAGACCTTCGCGGTCGACGTCACGGCCTACAGTGACGAGTTTACCCACTCGCGCTACGTCACCTACCGCGTGAAGGACGCCATCGTCGACTGGTTCAAGGACCGCTTTGGCCCGGACGCACGTCCCAAGGTGCGCATCCAGGGTGCCGACGTGTTAATCAATGTGCATATCGCGGGCGACCGCATCACCATATCCCTCGACTCCTCGGGTGAGTCGCTCCACAAGCGCGGCTACCGCGTGGCGCAAACCGAGGCACCGATCAACGAGGTGCTCGCCGCGGGCATTATCTTGAAGTCGGGTTGGCGAGGCGACTGCCCGTTTGTCGACCCCATGTGCGGCTCCGGCACCTTCCTGATCGAGGCCGCGATGATCGCCGCCGGCATCGCCCCAGGCGTGTATCGCAAGAGTTTCGCATTCGAGCAATGGAAGGACTTCGACCCCGAGCTGCTCGACCGCCTATACAACGACGACTCGATGGAGTGCGAGGTAACCTGCCCGATTCTCGGTGCCGACATCTCCCCCCGCGCAGTCGCCATCGCCCAGGAAAATATCAAGAGTGCTGGCGTGAGCAAGTATATCAATTTGGAAGTCAAGCCCATACAACGCTGGGAGGAGGCTCCCGCCAACGGCGTGCTTGTCACCAATCCCCCCTACGGCGAGCGCATCTCGGTGGAGGACATGGATGGCCTATATGCCACCCTGGGCACCAAACTCAAAAACGTGTTCAAGGGTTACCACGCGTGGATTATCGGATACCACGAGGAATACTTCCAGAAAATCGGCCTCGCCCCAAGCCAAAAGATACCGATGTACAACGGCGCCCTCGACTGCGAGTTGCGCGAGTACATTATCTTCGACGGCGACTACAAGACATTCCGCTCCAACGGCGGCCGCATCAAGGAGATCGACGAGCAACAAGAGCGCCGCGAGGCACGCGCCAAAAGCGGTGACCGCGAGAAAAAATCGTTCCGCGACGACCGCAAGCCTTTCCGCGACGACCGCAAGCCTTTCCGCGACCGTGACCGCACATCCTCACGCGACGACCGCAAGCCGTTCCGCGACAAAGAATCGCCGCGTCCCTCCAAGGACGACCGCGACAAGCCGGGCGAGCGCTCCCGGTTGTCCTCCCGCGGAGCGCTGCGCGACGAGCCTCGCCGCTCAGGCCCCCGCAATCCCCTCGAGGAGGAATATCGCCCCAAGAAAGGGCGCTTCTCCCGCCCCATTCCCGTCAAGGATCCCGAGCCTGAAAGCGACAACCCGCTAGCCAAACGCCGCAATATCAACGCGTTAAAGTCGATTCAAGGCAAACAGCCATCACTCCCCGCCAATCCCGCCGACGCCCACACCCCCACCATGCGTGCCCGCCGCGGCTGGCGTAAAGGGGACGGCCTAGGCCCCCAAACCGACGGCCCCCAAACCGATGGCCCCCAAACCCCCGAAACGGGGGCTTCCTAAGATGGTCCCATCGCGTGATTTCAATCGATTTCCCTCGATTTCCCTCGATTTCAGTCGATCCCATCGAGTGATTTCTTTCGATTTCAGTCGATTCCCCTCAATACAATACAGCGAATAATCGTCAATAAGAAAAGAATGAGAAAATTAGCCCTTATTATAGCCCTCTTGCCAGCCATCGCTTGGGCATCGCCCAAGATCCAGATGGCCGAAACCACCCACGATTACGGCACCATCCAAGAGATGGCCGGGCCCCAGCGCTGGGAAGTGGAATTCCAAAACACCGGCGACGAGCCCCTGGTAATCATCTCAGCCTCAGCATCCTGCGGCTGCACCCAACCCACCTATCCCAAAGAGCCGATCAAGCCCGGCAAAACCGGCAAAATCAAGGTGACGTATATCCCGCAGGGGCACTCCGGAGAATTTAACAAGGAGGTGAAAATCCGCACCAACGATCCCAAGCAGAAGAAAATCACCCTGAAAATCACCGGCACCGTAATCCCCGCCTCCAAAAAGAAATAGAAGGTCAAGGCCCCCAAACCCCCGAAACGGGGGCTTCCTGAGAGGATTCTCCCCCCGGGTTTCGATTTCTTTCGATTTCAGTCGATTATTACGAGGCGTTAAAGCGTTAAAGCGTTAAAGCGTTAAAGCGATAAAGCGATAAAGCGTAAAATGAAAAAAATATTTTTAATCCTTTTAGTCTTTCCCCTCTTGGCGTCGGCGCAAGCGAGTGTCGACTGGAACGAGCTCGTCCACGACTTCGGCGCCATCGACGAGCGTGACGGCAACGTCACTTGCGACTTCCAGGTCAAAAACTCAGGCACCGTGCCCGTGGCCATCGTCTCGGCACGCGCCTCCTGCGGCTGCACCACCCCGAAATTCTCCGCCGCACCCATCCTCCCCGGCGAGACATCCACCGTGGAAGTCACCTTCGACCCCGTCGGCCGCCCAGGGCGCTTCGACAAAAAGGTTAAGGTGGACATCTCCACTGGCAACGACGACCAAAACATCTCCACTTCGCTGAGGATCAAGGGAGTAGTTGTGGGTGATGGCGCAACCATCACCCAGCGCTACCCACAAGGTGAAGGCCCGATGCGCCTGCGCTCCACAGTGGCCGCTTTTGGCTCGGTGAAGAACACCCGCCATGGCTCCGCCATGATCGAGGCCTACAACAACTCCAAGGACACGATTTGGCCCCATTGGGAAGGTCTGCCCGAATATATCACCGTTCGGCTCAACGGCGCCCTGTTCATCGCCCCGGCCGAACAACGCACTATAATGCTGAGTTTTGACGGCCAGAACGCCCCCGATTACGGCTTAGTGTCCTCCACTTTCACCCTCTACCCCGACCGCGGCGACGCCAACCCCATACCTATTGAGGCCGTGGCCATGGTGCAGGAGGATTTCTCTATGTTGACCCCCACCGCCAAGGCCAAAGCGCCGGTTGTGGCCACCGAAAGCGGAGCCATCGAGTTTGGCACAATCAACCGCGACAACGGGCCCGTAACCAGCTCAATCTCAATCTATAACCGCGGCGACAACCCATTGCTGATACGCCGCGCCTACTCCAACGACCCGGGTGTGATCTCAGTCACAGTCACCCCTGAAAAAGTGAAGAAAGACAAGGCCGCGACCTTGACCGTCACCGTCGACCCCGCCCAGCTACCATCGGAGCTGCTCAACGCCCGTATCTCGGTGATTACCAACGATTACCAAAACTCTAATTTGATTCTCCGCGCCGTCGGAGACATAAAATAGCCCTCTTGCCATGGACACCCACCACCATCATCCCGAAAACGACGACCAATACACTGGCCTGACCGTCAACTCAGGTGTGGCCCAGCCGCCATCGGTCAACCCATATTTCCGCCCACGTCGGCGCCAAATGCCCACGGTCGCCGAAATCGTCGAGGGCATCCTCAAGGGCGACGTCACGATGCTCTCCCGCGGGGTCACTCTAATCGAGAGCCAAGCACCTGAGCATTACGCACTTGCGCAAGAAGTTATCGAGAAATGCCTGCCCTACTCGGGCAAGTCGCGCCGAGTGGGTATAACGGGCGTACCAGGCGCTGGGAAATCCACGTCGATCGACGTTTTCGGCCTGCATGTGTTGGAGAAAGGAGGCAAACTCGCCGTGCTCGCCATCGACCCCTCGAGCGAGCGCACCAAGGGCTCCATCCTGGGCGACAAGACGCGCATGGAGAAGCTCTCGCAACATCCTTCAGCGTTCATCCGCCCTTCCCCCTCGGCCGGTAGCCTGGGAGGCGTGGCCCGCAAGACCCGCGAATCGATCGTGCTGTGCGAGGCCGCGGGATTCGACAATATCTTCGTCGAGACCGTAGGCGTGGGCCAAAGCGAGACAGCCGTGCACTCGATGGTCGACTTCTTCCTGTTGATCCAATTGGCCGGCACGGGCGACGAGCTGCAGGGCATCAAGCGCGGCATCATGGAGATGGCCGACGGCATCGTTATTAATAAATGTGACGGCGACAACGTCGACGCGGCCCGTCTGGCACAGACGCAATTCGCCTCGGCCCTGCGACTGTTCCCCCTGCCCGAAAGCGGCTGGCGCCCCGAGGTGCTTACCTATTCCGGATATTACGAGCTGGGAATCAAGGAGGTATGGGACATGATCGACCGATATTTCGAGTTTGCCAAGAGCACTGGCTACTTCGACCGCAAGCGCCGCGAGCAAGCCCGTTACTGGATGTACGAGACCATCAATGAGCGCCTGCGCGAGGCTTTCTACGGCGACCCCGACGTGGCCGAGATGCTGGCCGACCGCGAGCGCCTGGTGCTCGACAACCAGCAATCATCGTTTATCGCCGCCCGCGATGTCCTCAACTTCTACTTCTCCCGTAAATAATGTTTTAAAGCTTTAAATCATTAAATCTTTAAGGTGTTACTAAGCGTTATTATTAAAAAGCAAAGATTATGGAATCAACTCGTCAAGCCAAAATAGCGCGCCTGCTCCAGAAGGAGTTGAGCGAAATCTTCCGCCTGCAGACGGCCAAAACCCAGGGTGTACTTGTGTCGGTGAGCGCCGTGCGCGTGTCGCCCGACTTGAGCGTGGCCCGCGTGTACCTGTCGGTGTTCCCCTCCGACAAGTCGCAAACCATCCTCGAGAATATCAAGCGCAACGCCAAGACCATCCGTTACGACTTGGCTCAAAAAGTGCGTTTCCAGCTCCGCAAGACGCCCGAGCTGACGTTCTTCCTCGACGACACTCTCGACTACCTCGAGCACATCGACGAGCTACTTAAGTAGGAAGTCCCGCCGTGTCGGCGGGACGGTCAAGTGGGATGTCCCGCCGTGTCGGCGGGACGATCAAGTAGGATGTCCCGCCGTGTCGGCGATACAGAAGAAACCGTCGGGCCGGCACGGCCCGACATCCTATTTACTGGTATAAGCGTTGAATTGGGCAGTGTCGCCGATGAAGGTGTTAAGGTCGACACGGCCCTTGATCCCCGGCACTTTCCCCTTGTGGGAGAACTGCCACAGGTGCCATTGGGCCGATGTGGGGGGATCGGTGAACGAGCATATCCACAGCGGCAGGTCGTCGAGATAGCCCTCCACATATCGCGAGTGGCCGTCCTTATTGGTGTATATCATCACCCCATAGCCCTCCGACACAAGTATTTCGGCCATCTCCCTCACCTCTTGGCGGATGGTGGCCGTGGGACGCGTGTAAGGGTTTCCCCACTCTTCGATATCGATCACGAGAGGCAAGTCGAGGTCGAGGCCGCGCACCGAGTTGAGCAGGTTAAGGGCCTGCATATAGCCCGAGGTCTCAAAGCGGAAAAAATGATAGGCACCCACCTTCAGGCCGGCGGCTTTGGCGTTACGGTAATTGCCTGAGAATGAAGGATCGAGAAAAGTTGCGCCCTCAGTGGCCTTGATCATGGCGAAATGTATGCCGCTCTCGGCCACCTGGTCGAAATCGATGGGGCCGTTGTGCGACGACACATCGATACCTCTCACGGGATAGCGCTCGGGGTCGATGTCGGTGATGCCCCCAGGGGCGGCAATCCACCAGATAGCCCACACGACAGCCGCGACGGCCGCAATCGCGACCACCGCCATCTTCACGCGCTTCCTCCATGGGCTATACATTTAATAATCAAGTTTTTAGTTTTCAGTTTTCAGTGATTTCCTTTCCTCCTTTCATCCTTTTCTCCTTTAAAGGTTTAAAGGTTTAAAGGAATAAAGCCCCATTAACCATTAACCATTATATCAGGTTCAGCTTCAGGTCGGTCATAAAGGCTTTCAGCTCGGGGTTTTCGGCCATGTGGGCCAGCACCTCGCGCTCATTCCATGTCGAGGGCGAGGCCGGACCGTGATTCACCTCCACTTGAAACTCCAAGGAGTCGTTCTCCACCGCGTCGCGCACGTATTGGGTGATCTCGGGCATAAACCGCCTTACCAACTCGGCTTGCATGTCGTTCTCCACCTTCACCGTCAAGGGCGCCGTGGGCAACACGGGGGTCCTGCCGTCAGACTGCTGCGGAACTGTCATCACGCCGGCCGAGGGTTGTGCCTCGCGCATGGTGTTCTCGAGGATTTTCTCGGTGGGATGCAGCTCGGGGAATTTGTTCCATGCAGCTATGACGGCCTCGAGGGTGACAGGATTGGCGCGCTTTGGAGCGGCCTGGACGGTGGCCTGGGCCGTAGGCGCGGCCTCCGGGGCGTGGCCGTGGATTGACAGGCGTGAGCGGCGGGGCATAGCGGGGGCATTTGACCCCGAGGTGACCCTCGGGGCACTCGACTGGTTAGGCTGGAGGTCCCGCCGTGTCGGCGGGACAGTAGTAGCTTGTGTGGCCGACACGGCCACACCTCCTACTTGAGCCTGGGCTGCCGCTGATGTTGTCCCAGCTTGGGAAGCCCCCGCTTCGGGGGTTTGGGGGCCTGTTTGGGGGCCTGCCACTTTAACGGCGATGGGTTTTAGTCGCCCCTCTCCGTCGCCGTTACAATTGGGGGAGGGGCTCAGTAGTTGGCACAGTCGAATGAGCAACAGCTCGACTAGGAAGTTTTTGTTGGAGGCGTCGCGGTAGCTTAGATCGGCCGAGTTGCACAGGCTCATCGCCTGATAGAAGAACTGCGGGGAGGCTCGGTGAGCCAGTTGCTCCATCTGGTCGATCACCTCCTGGTCGCCCTCAAGCAGGGCCTTTGTCGCGGGATTGGAGGCCACCATAAGGTCGCGCAGGTAGGAGGCCATACCGGTGATAAAGAAATGGGCATCAAATCCGCGGTCGCGTATCTCCTTGTATATCAGCAGTGCCTGTGGCACGTCCTGACTTAGGAAGCACTCCATCAGGCGCGAGTAGTAAGCCTCGTCAAGCACGTTGAGATTGTCGATGGTGCTTTGGTAGGTGACGTTGCCGCGCGAAGATGCCACCACCTGGTCGAAGATCGACAGGGCGTCACGCATGGCGCCGTCGGCCTTGGAAGCGATCACTCGCAGCGCGGGACGCTCAACGGTGTATCCCTCTTGCTTGGCCACATATTCCAAGTGGTCGACAATGTCGGTGATGGTGATGCGCGAGAAGTCGTATATCTGGCAACGCGAGAGGATCGTGGGGATAATCTTGTGCTTCTCGGTGGTGGCGAGGATGAATACGGCGTAGCTCGGGGGCTCCTCCAGCGTCTTGAGGAAAGCGTTGAAGGCCGCCGTCGACAACATGTGCACCTCGTCCACGATAAACACACGATAATTGCCCGACGAGGGTGGCACCTGCACCTGCTCGTTGAGGGCGCGGATGTCGTCGACACTGTTGTTGGAGGCGGCGTCAAGCTCGATAATGTTCATCGAGCGGCCCTCGTTGAACTCGCGGCAGGAATCGCACTCGTTGCAAGGGTCGCCGTCGGGCGTGGGGTGCTCGCAGTTGATGGTTTTGGCGAAAATACGGGCGCAAGTGGTTTTGCCCACGCCGCGCGTACCCGTGAATAGGTAAGCATGGGCCAGGCGCTGGGTGGCGATAGCGTTTTTCAGCGTCGCCGTAAGGGCTTTCTGGCCCACCACGCTGCCAAACGTCGAGGGCCTGTACTTGCGGGCCGATACTATATAATGGTCCATTTTTCGGTATTAGGAATTAGTCACCCACAAAGATAGCGATTTTCTTTCATTCTCCCAAGGATTGTCGTGCATTCGTGCATTCGATTATTCGTGTATTCGAGCATTCGAGCATTCGAGCTTTCGATATTCGAGTACACGAGTAAACGAATGCACGAATACACGACAAAAATTCAGCAGCCCCCCGATAAAAAATCCATTCTCCCTTTATCCTTAATCCTTCACCCTTAATCCTTGCGCCCTTGGCGCCGGATGTCCTCGGGATAGGAGACGCGGGCGTGGTACATCGTGCGCAGGCGGCGGATGAAAGCGTCCTTGATCGTTGCGATGTCGCGGAACGAGATAGGCGATTCCGAGTGCAAGCCATCGGCGATCTGTCCGTCGATAATCTTGTTGACCAGGGCCGTGATCGATTCGGGGGAGTAGTCCTTCAACGAACGCGAGGCGGCCTCAACCGCATCGGCCATCATCATGATCGAGGCCTCGCGCGTCTGAGGATTGGGACCGGGGTAGGTGAACAGGCTCTCGTCGATTTCCTCGTCGGGGTGCTGCCGGCAGTAGGTGTTGTAAAAGTATTTGGCCTTGCCGCGACCGTGGTGCTGGGCGATAAAGTCCTTGATTACCTGAGGAAGTTTTTCCTTGGAGGCTCGGGCGAGACCGTCGGTGACATGTCGAATCACGATCTTAGCGCTCTGCGTTGGGTCGAGTGCGTCGTGAGGATTCACACCATGTTGATTCTCAGTAAAAAACGCTGGATTATTCAGCTTCCCGATGTCGTGGTAGAGAGCGGCGGTTCTCACCAATTGCACATTGGCACCCACGCGCTGAGCGGCGTCGGAGGCGAGCGTGCTTAGGGCCATCGAGTGCTGGAACGTGCCAGGGCACTCTTGCGACAACTCCCTGAGCACGGGGTTGTTAATATCGCTTAGCTCCACCATAGTCACCACCGAGGTAAACCCGAACGCCTTCTCGAGAATGAAAATCAACATATAGGCGAACGACAGCAACAAGGAGTTGATGCCAAAGTAGCCGATCATGCGTGGCGACACAGTAGCGAAATCGCCGTTTAACGATAGCTCCAACGCGGTGTAACTCAGCGCATAAGCCACAAAAACCAACACGGCGGAGCGTATCAACTGGCTACGACGCGAGAACTCCTTCAGCGAGTAGATGGCTGTAAGCCCGGCGATGGTTTGCACAAACACAAACTCCATCGGGAACGTGGACAACGGCATCACCAACAGCACGATCATAATGAGGCAGAAAGTGGCTGTGCGCGAGTCGAATAGCACCGTCAAGGCGATAGGCAGTATCGCCAATGGCACGACGTAGAGCGCGGCCCATACCAGCGTGTGGGTGACAGCCGCTAGGATATACAGGCCAACGGTGAGGATCAAAATGCACATCACCGATTTCTGGCGGTCCCAGATGCGCTTGCGGAACAGGGCGAGGTAAAATCCCAGCGCTGCCAAGCATATTAATATATAGAAGAGTATGCCCAGCCAAGTGAGGTAGAGAGCGCCGTCCATCCCCGAGGCGTTGCTGCGGGCCATATTCTCGTAGGTTTGGAGGATGGTGAACAGCTGCGGGGTGACGATGTCGCCTTTGTCGATGATGCGCTCGCCCTGCTGGATTACGCCGATGGGGGCCATCGCGCGTGTGATTTTCTCGTCGTAAAGGCGCTTGGTTTCGGTAGTGTCGCGCAGCACGTTGGGGTTGAGCAGCGACGACAATTTCAGCGACTGAATCTCGCGTTTTGCCTCGGAGGTGGTAAACTCAGCGTCAATCTGCTGGTAGGCTTGTCGTTGCGAGAGGAAACCAGTGGATAGGACGGTTGTAGCTACCGAATTTTCGATGAATTTCATCTGTGGCAAGCTCCCAGCCTGGATGAGGGTAAAGGTGGGATTGTCGACGATACCTGTGGCGTAGACGCGCTCGACTGCTTTGGCCAAACGCAGGCGCTCGGATGGAGTGATGTTGGTGGCCTTGCGAATCGCGTCGAGAATGGCGGCTTTAGGGGTCTCGTCGCGTCGGAACACGGGGACGAACGACGCGTCGATCGAGTCGCGGATGGCCGAGGCCGCTATCGAGTCGCGTTCCACGGGGATGTCAAACGGCGCCGTCAGCAGCGAGTAGGCCCACGGACGGTTTATCTCATATGTATAGTGCCGCGTGTCGCTCCTCGGCCAAAAATAGAACAACAGCACCGTAGCAGCTAAAAACAAAATTAGCCTTCCCCAAATATTATTTGACAGGTTATTCATCTCCCCAATTTTTCTGTAAATTGGCTATTATACTTAATCACTAATCACTAACACTTAATACTTAGTATACTCTCCTCGCCTGCTTCACCCCGTCGATTTTCTTCACCTTGGAGCAGAGGTCGTCGACCACCTCGGCGTCATCGACACGCACGTCGAGGTCGCATTGGAACACCTCGCGCTGCGCCTCGATATCCAATTTGCGGATATCAAGATTCATGGACGTGGAGATCATTTGGATCAGCTCTTGGAGGATGCAATGGCGGTCGACACCCTCGATGCGGATGTGGGCAAGGAACTTGGCGCCTTGGCCGTCCCAGCGAGTGCTCACGATGCGCGGACCGTAGCTGGCCTTCAACGCCGTGGCGCGTGGGCAGCTGAGCGAGTGGACGATCACCTCGTTGTCGTCGTTGACGAAACCCATCACGTCGTCGCCAGGGATGGGCGAGCAACAGTCGGCAAGCTTGAAGTTGGCGCCGGTTTCGTCGTAGTGGAGCACGTAGGTCTCCTTAAAGTTGATAGGCGGATTCTTGGGCTTGTCGCCGGCTGGGGCTTCCTGCTGCTGCGACTTGTTGCGACGAAGCAACTTCTTCCAAATCGACGAGTTGTTGCCCGGCTGGCGCGGGAACATAAGGTCGGCCGGTAGCACCTCCTCGCGCCCGAGCATGAGATACAGCTCGTCGCGATTGGTGAGATGGTGGTTGCCCAGAACCTTGGTTAGCAGTTCGTTGGTCTCCTCGAGACCCTTTTCCTCGAGCGTCTTTTCCCATATCTCGCGACCCTTGTCGATGATGGGCTGTTGCTCCTTGCGCAGGGCTTGGCGCAGGCGCGTTTTGCCCTTGGCTGTAGCGAGGAAGTTAATCCACTCGGGTTGAGGGGTTTGGCTTTGGGATGTAAGCACCTCCACTTGGTCGCCGCTCTGCAGCTTGTGACTCAGCGGCACGAGCTTGTGGTTGACCTTACCGGCGATGCAGTGCATTCCTATCTGGGAGTGGAGCGAGAAGGCCACGTCGAGCACGGTGGAATTGTTGGGCAGGGTAATCAGCTCTCCCTTAGGGGTAAACACCACGATTTCCGAGGAGAAGAGGTTGAGCTTCAGCGTGTCGAGGAAGTCCATGGCCGTTGGCTCGGGGTTGTCAAGGATATCCTTGATGGTGCGGAGCCACACGTTGAGCTCGCTCTCCTCGTCGCCCTCGCCGATTTTGTACTTCCAGTGGGCAGCGAATCCCTTCTCGGCGATCTCGTCCATGCGTCGCGAGCGTATCTGCACTTCCACCCAGTTGCCGTCGGGTCCCATGACGGTGATGTGCAGGGCCTGGTAGCCGTTGGCCTTGGGGTTGGAGATCCAGTCGCGCAGGCGGTCGGGGTGGGGCTTGTAGAGGTCGGTGATGGCCGAGTAGATATTCCAGCATATCTGCTTCTCCTTCTCTTGGTCGTCACACTCGAAGATTATTCTGACGGCGTACAGGTCGTAGACCTCCTCGAAAGGCACGTGCTTGGTCTCCATCTTTTTCCAGATGGAGTAGTTGCTCTTGACGCGGGCCTTGGCCTCGTAGTCGAGCCCCATAGTGTCGAGCTTGGCCTTGACGGGGGTGAGGAAATCGTTGTACTCGGCGGCGCGGTGAGCCTCACTCTCGCGTATCTGCTGGGTGATGCGCTCGTAGGCCGCGGGGTGCTCGTATTTGAACGCGAGGTCCTCCAATTCGGTCTTGATGGCGAAGAGACCCAGGCGGTGGGCGAGGGGAGCGTAGATATATAGGGTCTCGCCGGCAATTTTATACTGCTTGTTGGGGGCCATGGAACCCAGCGTGCGCATATTGTGGAGGCGGTCGGCCATCTTGATCAGCACCACGCGGATGTCCTCCGACATTGTAAGCAACAGCTTGCGGAAGTTTTCGGCTTGAGCCGAGGCCTTGTCGCCGAAAATGCCACCCGAAATCTTGGTCAATCCGGCCACCAACTGGGCGATCTTGGCTCCGAAATGCTGCTCGATATCCTCAACCGTGTAGTCGGTGTCCTCAACCACGTCGTGGAGCAATGCGGCGCAAATCGAGGTTGAGCCGAGGCCGATTTCCTGGGAGGCGATTTTGGCCACGGCGATGGGGTGAAGGATGTAAGGCTCGCCCGAGCGGCGCCGTATGCCCTTGTGGGCTTCCTTGGCGAATCGGTAGGCGCGCTCGATAATCTCCACTTTCTTGCGGTGGTTGCTGCTCAGGTAGCCGTCGACCACGTCGCGAAACGCGGCCTCGATCATCTCGTCTTCCTGTTGGGGGGTAAGATGGGGCTTGGCCGCAACAGGCTTGGCCGCTGACGGCCGCACCGCCCCAGGCACAGCGCCAGAGGTAGCCGCAGGAGTAGCCACAGGCTGAGCGCTAGGGGTAACCGCAGGGGCGCCCGTTGCAGGGGCGACAGCGGGGGTTTTCGGGGATTTTTGCTCCATGTTTTTCTTCTTTTCCGCAAAAATACACGATTGCCGCCACTTCTGCAAATTTTTTTAACCCTCCTTCACCTCTTTTACACCATCAACCCCCAGGTGTGGAACCATGAAAATACACAAAAAGACACAAAATTCGCTATTGAGTTTTTGTGCCCTTTTGTGTTGTTTTGTGGTTAAATTTCTCGCTCTGTTACAGCATTAACCGGTAGATTGCCGAGGTTTCAGTGGCCGTGAGGGGGAGGTATCCGCCGATGGTGTCACCCTTGGTGACGTGCAAGTTGCGCGTGAGGGAGTCGATGTCGGGGTTCTCGATACCCAAGCCGGCGAAGGTGACGGGCAGCCCGATTCGGCCAAAGAACGCTTTCAGAGCGTCGATTCCCTCGAGGGCCGCGGTAAGGTCGTCATGGGATGTGCATCCCCACACGCGGCGAGCCCACTGAGCCACTTTTCCCACCTTGTGATGGGCCATAAACGAGAGCCAGGCGGGGAATACGACAGCCAAACCGGCGCCGTGGGTAACGCCGTACAGGGCCGAAATCTCGTGCTCCATGAAGTGGCTCACCCAGTCCTCACGACGGCCGCAGCCGCAGAGGCCGTTGTGGGCTTGCGTGGCGGCCCACATGATGTTGGCGCGAGCCTGGTAGTCGTCGGGCTTGGCCATTACTTTTGGACCCTCCTCGATTATCGCCATCAGGAGACCCTCGGCGAGGCGGTCGGTCACCTCAACGTCCTCAGTGGGTGAGAAATAGCGCTCCATGATATGGGCCATCATGTCGGCGATGCCGCTGGCGGTTTGGTAGGGAGGCAAGGTGAACGTGAGGGTAGGGTCGAGAATCGACCAGCGGGGACGCAGGGCCGAATCGGTGCGCAGCGACACTTTCTGGTTGGTTTTCGTGTTGGTAATCACCGAGTTGCCCGAGCCTTCACTACCGGCGGCGGGGATAGTCAACACCACTCCCAGCGGCAACGCTTTCTCCACGACAGCTTTGCCGGCGTAGAAGTCCCAGAAGTCGCCCTGGTAGAGCGTAGCGGCGGCGATGGCCTTGGCGGTGTCGATGGCCGAACCGCCACCCACGGCTACCAACCCGTCAACGCCTTCTCGGCGGCAGATTTCGGCGCCTTCGTATACGAGCGTGTCCTCGGGGTTGGGTTTAACACCTTGAAGGAGAATATGTTGAATATTGGCTTGGTCGAGCGATGCCTCTACGCGGGCCATTAAGCCCGAGCGTATCGCCGAGCCTTGACCGGTGACGATAAGCACTTTCTTGGAGCCCATCCAGTAGGTCATTTCGCCGGCTTTGCCGACGGTGTCGCGCCCGAAGATGTAGCGCGTGGGAGCGTAATAGGTGAAGTTGTCCATGGGATGTAGTGATTAGGGTTGATAGTAGAGGGGGATGCAACGCATGAGATAGGCGCGGGCTTCTTCCCAGGGGATGATCTCGCGGGTGTCGTTGGGGATGAGGGTCACTGCCTTTTCGTTGAGTGCGAAACGGGCGTAAACGGTGCCTTTCTTGGTCTTCATCAGCACAATCTGCAGGTTGGCGGCCATCGGCACGACGTCGAAATCGCGCCAATGCAACGCCACGGTGTCGAAATAGTTGGTCAAATAGTAGCACCCCGGCAGACGCATCAGCGACAGCAGTGGCATCAGCGTCTCGGCATGGCCGAAGCGCAGGTCGATGTTCTGCCCCTGGTTCTTCCCGGCCAGGAACGAGTCGGCTCGGTCGATGATATCGAGCAGCAACGGCGAAGCGATCTCAGCTGGCACGGCCGACAGGGTCGTGGCTACTCGCTGCAGGTATTGCCGCAAGTTGAAAGTAGCCCATAACGCATTGAGTTCCTGAGAGTTGAAGAAATCGAGCAGATTCACCTCCACGCTCATGCACTGCAACCCGGCTAGCACGTAATACTCGACCAAGGCGAGTTCTTGCCGGTCGTCGTCCTCGCTCCAGGGGAACGATTTGCCCACGGCGCGCTCAAGGGCCGACACGGGCACTGTCTGCTTCATGAAGTCGTAATACGGCACGCGCCAGTCGCCGGTCGAGATAAATTCGCGGTAGTCCTTATCGGTGTCGAAGGGGCGCATCAGCTCCGAGTTTTGGCGACCCGTAGAAGTGGTGAACTCGGTGGTGTTGTTCAGTCGGTCGAGCTGATGGGTGAACGAGTACATCGACATCATGCAACGCGGTGAGTAGCTGGAGATTGCGTATACCTTGCCTCCGTCCAGCACCTTGGGGAAAGCGCGGAGCATACGCGAGGCGATACCACGCTGCTCGGCCTCGCCCAGGGAGTCGAGTGCGCCCCAACGGTTGTGGGACGTTTCTATCACGTAATCAGTGATTTGCAACAAACGTCGGCCCAGCGGGGTGATGGTTTTGGCCGAGTCGGCACGATGGAGGAGCCGGCTAAGCGTGACGCTGTGGGTGGCCGATGCGGGGTAGCGTGAGCCGTGGCGTCCTACGTGGGAAATGTATACGGGCGTCAACGAATCGGGCACAGCATAGTAGTCGCTCGGCGCAGGGTAGGGACGCAGCGAACCTTGGCACTCGGTGGGTGTATAGGACGTGGCCGTGGGATTGGCGCTCCAGCCGGTGAGAGCGGCCAATGCGGCGGCAATAGCGAGGAAAATGCGCATGGTATTCATCTTTTTGCTATATTTGGCGATTCAAAAGTAAGAAAAAGATTATGACCGAGCAAATAATTGACAAATTAATCGCCGAAAATCGCCTCGACGAGGCCCTCGCGGCTATCGACCAAGCCCTCTCCCCTCGCAGCGATCTCCCGGGAACGCCTTCGCCCGATAATGCGCCGGCCCTTCTCTTCCTCCGCGGCAAGGTGCTGTGGCGCCTGGGTCGGAAGGGAGAGGCGATTTCAGCTTACGAGGCCGCGGCAGCCCTCGATTCCGCCGGTCCGGCCGCTGTAGCCCTCGAGCAAGCCCGCTCGGTGATGGACTTCTTCCACCACGACCTCCTCAACCCTTAAGTAGGAAGTCCCGCCGTGTCGGCGGGTCAGTAATTGCCCATTCGGAAAATATTCCGTATCTTTGCACCTCCAATGGTATCGATTAATGGATTGATGGTCGAGTTTTCGGCCAAGAAACTGTTCGACAACGTAAGCTACGTCATCAACGACCGCGACCGCATCGCCCTGGTGGGCAAAAACGGCGCGGGCAAGTCGACTATGCTCAAAATTATCGCCGGACTCCAAACACCCACGGGCGGCAACGTCTCGGTCCCCGCCGACACCACCATCGGCTACCTGCCCCAGGAGATGCGCCTCCGCGACGAGCGTTCGGTGATCGACGAGGTGCGCCTCGCGTTCTCGGGCCTCGACAAGCTACGCGACGACCTCGACGAGGCAAACCGTCAGCTTGCCGAACGCACCGACTACGACTCGCCTCAGTACCAGCAGCTTATCGACCACATGACCTACCTAACCGAGCGTCTGGCCATGGAGGAGAGCGACAACCAGGAGGCGCAGATCGAAAAAACGTTGATCGGCCTGGGTTTCCTCCGCAGCGATTTCGACCGCCCCACGCAGGAGTTCTCCGGCGGCTGGCGCATGCGTATCGAGCTGGCCAAACTCCTGCTCCAAAAGCCCGACGTGCTGCTGCTCGACGAGCCCACCAACCACCTCGACATCGAGTCGATTCAGTGGCTCGAGCAGTTCCTCACCACCAAGGCTCGCGCTGTGGTGCTAGTGAGCCACGACCGCGCCTTCATCGACAACGTCACCAACCGCACCATCGAGATTTCGATGGGCAAAATCTACGACTACAACGTCAACTACTCCAAATACGTCACCCTGCACGCCGAGCGCATAGCCCAGCAGATGCGCGCCTATCAAAACCAGCAGAAGCAAATCGCCGACACTGAGGCGTTTATCCAGCGTTTCCGCTATCAGGCCACCAAGGCCGTGCAGGTGCAGAGCCGCATCAAGCAGCTGGCCAAAATCGAGCGCATCGAGGTCGATGAGGTCGACACCTCTCATCTCAACCTGCGCTTCCCCCCGGCTCCCCGCTCGGGCGACTACCCGCTGATTCTCGACAACGTGGGAAAGCGTTACGGCGACCATCAGGTGTTCGACCACGCCACTTTCACCATAAAGCGCGGCGAGAAAGTGGCCTTCGTGGGCAAAAACGGCGAAGGCAAGTCAACGCTGGTCAAGTGCATCATGGGCGAAATCCCGTTCACCGGCTCGCTCAAGGTGGGCCACAACGTTAAAATCGGCTATTTCGCTCAGAATCAGGCGCAATTGTTGGACGAATCGCTCACCGTGTTCGATACCATCGACCGCGTGGCCGTGGGCGATATCCGCACGAAAATACGCGATCTGCTGGGCGCGTTCATGTTCGGCGGCGAGGCCTCCGACAAGAAGGTGAAAGTGCTATCGGGAGGCGAGAAGACGCGCCTGGCCATGATCAAGCTGTTGCTCGAGCCGGTCAACCTGCTCATCCTCGACGAGCCCACCAACCACCTGGATATGCGCACCAAGGACATCCTCAAGCAAGCCATCCGCGACTTCGACGGCACGGTGATCGTCGTGAGCCACGACCGCGAGTTCCTCGGCGGCCTGGTGGAGAAGGTGTACGAGTTTGGCGGCGGCAAGGTGCGCGAGTGCCTTGGCGGCATCTACGAGTTCCTCGAAAAGAAGCGCATCGCCTCCCTCCAAGAGCTGGAGAAATCCACCCCCAAGTCCCAAGCCACAGCCCCCTCCCAGCCGTCGTCCCCTCACGGCGATTCAGCGTTACAGCGTAATAGCGATAATGCCGCCTCAGAAAACCCCTCCCCCCGCCGCCTCTCCTACGCCGAGCAGCGCGAGCAAAGCAAGCTCCTCAAAAAGGCCCAAAAGCGCGTCGCCGACGCCGAGGCCGAAATCGCCCGCCTCGAGGCCGAGCTCAAGGCCGTCGAGGACCGTATCGCCGCCGGCGAAAACTCCCCCGAAATCTACACCGAGCACGCCGATGCCAACAAGCGCCTCGAAAACGCCATGAGCCTTTGGGAATTGGCCTCGCTCGACCTTGAATCAATCTCATAAACACAGTCACTAAAAATGAAACATCTATTTGCGCTACTCACCTTATTAGCAACATCTTACAACATAGGATGCGCCCAAGCTTCGTCGGTCACCGACCCCGACTCCATCCCCATGTACTACCTCACGGGTGACGACGTGGTCAATTCCCTGGAGTTCCTCCCCGCGCCCCCCGACGAGGATTCGGAGCTTTACGCCTACGACGTGGCCCGATACTTCTGGGGCAAGTCGCTACGATTCACCGACCGCGGCACGCAAGCCGTGGCCGACGCCGAAACCAAAAACCTGCTCGAGAACTTCTCGGAGGCGTTCGGATACGAACTTTCCTGGGAAAACACCCCCTGCATATACTACCTCATCACCCACATGCGCGAGGACGCCGGCGATCTGGCTACCGAGGCAGCCAAGGATTACTACATGCGCAAGCGCCCATACGTGATTTACGACGACCTTACCCAAACCCCCTGGATGGCCAACTACCTCAAGGACAACGGTTCCTACCCCTCGGGTCACGCCTCAATCGGTTTCGCTACAGCTTTGGTACTCAGCGAGATCAACCCAGCACGGGCGACCCAGATCATGAAGCGCGGTTACGACTTCGGCGAGAGCCGCGTGATCATGGGTTTCCACTTTGAAAGCGACGTCATCGCCGGGCGCTTGGTGGGAGCCGCAGTGGTGCCCGTGCTCCACAGCAACGCGCAATTCCTCTCCGACCTCCAGGACGCCAAGGATGAGTTCCAGCGAATCAGCCAAACAGGGGTCGAAGGCGTTGACTCCTTTCCCGACGACGCGTCGCAGGACGGATCTATCATCGGCTCCTACAACCTCCTGGGACAGCCCACCGCCGCCAACGCCCCGGGCCTCCAAATCGTCAACGGCAAAAAAATCCTCAACCGATAATCTTTAATCCTTTACCCCTTTAAAGCTTTAAAGATTTAAAGATTTAATGATTTCTTTCAAGAAAATATTATTCACGGCTTTGGCTTGGTGGGCGTCCTTGGGCGCGACCGCCCAGGTCAATACCGACCAAGTGATACGCATCGGCCAAAACGCGATGTATTTCGAGGACTATCTGGTCGCTATCCAGTATTTTAACCTCGCTATCGCGTCTCGGCCCGACTATGCGCAGCCCTATTTCTACCGCGCAATCGCCAAAATCAACCTCGACGACTACCAGGGCGCCGAAACCGACGCCTCCACCGCTATCAAGCACAACCCGTTTATCGCCGGTGCTTACGAGGTGCGTGGTGTCTCGCGCCAAAATATGGGCAACCTAAAGGGCGCCGTCGAGGATTACGACCACGCCCTGCGACTGCTGCCACGCAACCGCAACCTCATGTTCAACCGCTCGCTCGCCCTGCAGGACATGGGCGACACCGTGGCCGCCCGACAGAGCTTCAACGAGTTGCTCGAGGCCCATCCCGGTTACGACTCGGGTTACCTGGGCCGAGCCCACCTCTACCTGGAGGAGGGTGACACCCTCGCCGCCATCACCGATATCGACAAGGCGCTGGAAATCAACCCCTCGCAGTGTAACGCCTACATAATGCGCGCCGACATCGCCATCAATCGCGACCAGGACCTCCCCAAGGCCCTTGCCGACATGGACCAGGCCATCAAGTTGCAGCCACGCAACGCCGGGCTCTACATCAACCGCGCGTTCTTGCGTTACCGCACCGACGATTTCTACGGCGCCTCGGCCGATTACGATTACGCCCTGTTGCTCGACCCGCTGAACGACGTGGCGCTGTTCAACCGCGGCTTGCTCCGCGCCGAGGTGCGCGACAACGACCGCGCGATCAAGGATTTCACACAAGTGCTGTCGCTGCGTCCCGATGACCCCCGAGCCCTCTACAACCGCGCCCTGCTCTACCGCGAGACAGGCCAGATGGACCGCGCCCTGGCCGACATCAACCGCGTGATCGAGCTCCAGCCCGAGCTCCCCGGCGCCATGTACATGCGCTACGAAATCCACCGCGACATGGGCCAATTGCGCCAAGCCGAGCGCGACTATTACCAGGCCGTGGCAATGTCCAAACGCCTCAGCGGCATGTCGCAGGAGGAGATCGACAAGGCAGTTGCCGCTCACGCCACCCCCGAGGACGAGGCTAAGGTTAAGGAGACCGCCGCCCGGTTCTCCACGTTGCTCACCCTCGACCATACCGACGAGCCGCTGGAGCGCGACTTCAACGAGAAAGGCCTGCGCGGACAGGTGCAGGACCGCACAGTCGGTGTCGACCTCGAGCCCATCTTCTCGCTCTGCTACTACTTCTCGCCCACCGAGCTTAAGCCATCCACCTACTCGGTCAAAGAGATCGACCGCGTGAACGCCACCCACATGCTGCCCCAGATCCTCATGATCTCCAACGCGTCGCCCACCCTCTCCGAGCAGTCGCTCATCGACCTGCATTTCGACAAACTCAAGGAGATACAAAAGCGCAACGAGGAGGCCGCGTCGCCTCGCCCCATCGACCTGTTCGCCCAGGCCATGGAGCAGATCACCCTGCGCGACTACGTTGGCGCCGAGACGTCGCTAACCCGAGCCATCGAGATTACCCCCGACTTCGCCCTCGCATGGTTCCAACGCGGCGTCGTCCGGACCATGATTCCATCCACCCTGGCCGAATCGTCCTCCTTGGCCGACCAGCGTCAGCTGTACATCCGCCAGGCGCTCTCCGACTTCGACGAGGCCCTGGGCCTGGCTCCCACGATGGCATTCGCCCCCTACAACAAGGGCGTGATCTACGCGCAAATGGGCGATTACACATCGGCCCTCAAAGCCTTCACCGACGCCATCGCCATCAACCCCACGCTGGGCGAGGCCTGGTACAACCGCGGCTACGCCTACCTCAAGCTCGGCAACCGCGAGGCCGGCACCGCCGACATCTCCCAAGCCGGCGAACTCGGCATCGTCCCCTCCTACTACCTCCTCAAGCGCATGCGCTGACCCCCTCACTACCACGCAAAGATTTTTATCACGCAGACGACCGCCAACCACCGCCGAAGCCTCCCTCCAAAAAAAGACCGCGAAAGTCCGCGTGCAATAAATCACGTATACCACCGCAGCAGCCTCGCTCAAGAAAAGTCAGCGTGCAAATCGCCTTCAGCGGGGGTCGACAACGGGGCTGGCGGAGCCTGGCCGCGCAGAGTAGCCCCTAGCGCAGTGCTGGCGGAGCCTGCACAAGCTAGGGGAATCGCATGGGTGGTATCCATTGAGGTATTTGAACGATTGCGAGCGCAGCGAGGGAGCCGCAAGGCCGTAACCATCCGAAATATGACGTCTTGTGCGGAACTAAAAAAATCGGCGTATGGGTCAAATTGCAGGATAAATTGACATAGGTTCGCGTCAATGGGTC